>JBMNVK010000009.1:0-30526 GCA_050946755.1 Aminivibrio sp.
GGTCGCCAGAGTAGCTGCCCACCAGATGGAAGCTGTCTACGGAAATATCCGAAACAGAAATATCCGGGAAAAGGGAATCCGGACCCTGGCTCTCCTGGGAGAAACTCTGTGCCGCCATATAAGAAAAAGACCTCAGATCACCCTTTCCCTCGGGGAAGAGGAAGGATGGAAGGACAGCCCCTTTCTGCACGGCATAAATGTAGCTCTGCTGGCGGGATACATAGCCGGCGGGTTCTCTCCTCCCTGGCCGGAGTTCATTGAGTCCATGACCATAGCCGGACTTCTTCACGATATAGGCAAATCCTTTCTCGTTCCCTTCACCAGGCAAGGCATAAAAAAACGCCTTCCGCCGGAGGATCGGGGGATGAAAACTCACCCCATACTGGGAGAAGTACTATTAAGGGACGCCGGCATAGACAGAGCTGATATTCTTGCAGCAGTCCGGTCTCACCATGAATCCTGGGACGGGTCGGGCTACCCGGACGGCCTGTCAGGAGAGGCCATTCCCGTGGGAGGAAGGATTATAGCCGTCGCAAACTTTTTTGAAAATCTTATTTCCGCAAACCCCGATCCGGGAAAAAGCAGAAGCGATCAGGCCATATCATCCCTCCTTGCATCGGCAGACCGGCGGTTTGATAAGCTTATTGTCCGGCTTTTTCTCGCCTCCGTTGGCCTCTTCCCGCCAGGGTCGGTGGTTGAGCTTTCCGACGAAAGAATGGGTGTGGTACTTGAATCCAAGGAGAGGGATCTTATGCGCCCCAAGGTCCTGCTTCTGTCGGGACAGGAGAATCCTGGAACCGGGCCCCCCGTAGTCATAGACCTTAAGAGGACTGGAGGCATCTTTATCCGCAGGGTATACGACGACTATGGTAAGATGAAGATACTTCCCCTTGGAAGGGATGAACCTGCTGGAAATCTCTTCAGAAAATTCAGGCCGCCCAGGCCACTTGAATAGAGAGCTTGAGACGGAATTTTCCCTTTTCATGGAAAACGTCCGTCGCTCTTGACTTACAGAAGATTGATGACTATAATGCCCTAGTGCTGGCCGGGCTGGCGGAAACGGTAGACGCACGGGACTTAAAATCCTGTGGACGAAGGTCCGTGCGGGTTCGAGTCCCGCGTCCGGCACCAGGAAGATTATCGCGGGGTGGAGCAGTCAGGAAGCTCGTCGGGCTCATAACCCGAAGGTCGCAGGTTCGAATCCTGCCCCCGCAACCAATTCCGGCGGTGTAGCTCAGATGGCTAGAGCATGCGGTTCATACCCGCAGTGTCACTGGTTCGATTCCAGTCACCGCCACCAAAAAAATATAAGAAGAAGACCGATAGAGTACGAAAACCCCGCTGATAGCGGGGTTTTTTTAATATCCTGCTCCGGTCGGGTTTAATAAAATATGGTGGTGTCTGAGGCCAGACCGTAGAAAAAACCGTATAAGAGGATGGGGAGAGAATCCTTTTATACGGTATGGGGAGGGAGACGGGATGTTGTCCGACGCACAGATCAGGGCTCTTAAACCGAAGGAAAAGACTTTTCTTGTACGAGACTCGAAAGGGCTTTACCTTCAAATTGTACCACAGGGCGGCCGCTACTGGATTTTCCGTTACTGGGAGGATGGACGGGAGCGGCGCCTTTCCCTGGGGCCGTACCCGGCTCTTTCTCTGCGGGAGGCCAGGGAGAAGAGGAATGAACTGCACGCCGCCCGGGCCAGAGGAAATAAAATATCTACGTTGGCAAAGCGGGAAGAAACTTCCGTCACTCTGGAGGCGGCGGCCGGGGAGTGGCTGGCGGTGAGGATGGACGGAAAAGCGGAGAGTTATTTGCGGGTGATCAAAATGAGGCTGGATAAATATCTTCTTCCGGCCCTGGGGAGTAAGCCGCTGGAAGAGATTACCTCCGGCGACCTTCTGAAGCTGTGCCGGAGAATCGAAAACGCCGGACACGTGGAGACGGCGAAGCGGGTTCTTTCGATTGCCCGGCAGATCTTCCGGTATGGCGTGGCGGCGGGCCATGTGGAAGGGGACCCGACAGCCGCTCTGACAGGGGCCCTACAGCCCACGCCGGAGGCGCATTATCCCACGCTCATAGAAAGGGAAGAGATCGCGGCCCTGTATGGTGCGATCTGCGCCTATCCCTATCCGGTGATGCGGCTGGCCCTGAGATTTTCCATCCTTACCTTTGCCCGCCCGGGAGAGGTGAGGCGTGCCGAATGGTCGGAGATCGACCTGAAGGAAAAGCTCTGGACTATCCCGGCAGAAAAAACGAAGCTGAGGCGGGAGCATTTAGTCCCCCTGGCCCGGGAGACTGAAGAGGTTTTGAGGGAGCTTTCTGAATGGACGGAGGGGAAATATCTTTTCCCTTCGGCCAGGGGCGGCGGTCGGCCCATGTCTGATGGGGGAGTGGGGGCCGCCCTGAAAAGCCTTGGGTTTCCGATTGTTCCCCACGGCTTCCGCTCGATGGCTTCAACGGTGCTGAATGAAGCGGGATGGAATCCGGACGCAATAGAAAGGCAGCTGGCTCACGTTCCCGGGAATAGAATCAGAGGGATTTATAACCGGGCGCAGTATCTTCCGGAGAGGCGGCGCATGATGGAATGGTGGAGCGATTATTTAAGGTCGGAGGCTTCAATATTAATTTCCGTTCCGCAGGAAGAATTTAATTAAGCGGCTCTGCTCGATCGGCGGCCTTCGTCTATTTATCCAGGACAAAAGTACAACCACATCAAATAAAGAATGGCCACACTGACACCGCCGCCGAGACGGCCCCTGTCACGGCGTTTTCCTTCAGGGCCGGTTCGCCTCATGTCCTATAACGCCCGATTATGCCACGCACGGATGAAGGCAATATTTATCCCCCGCACTGGGGGAGCGGATCCCTCCGGCGCCGCAGGAGGGCGCGACATAAAAAACGTTATAGGACAATCGGCGCATCTACAGGGGGGGCGGCAATCTATCTGCGGGCAGGGGCCACCTCGGCGGCTCAATGCCCGCAACGACAGCCGCACGGCTCCGCACTCGCGACCTGCGGCCGCGGCGCGGGCCACGCTAAGGAGCGGCGGCGATCAGATAATTTGTCGCACCCGGACCGGCGGCCCAGGGGCCGCGAGTACCTGCCAGGGCTCTGCCCTCGCAGTGTCCGCCCCTGTCGTGACGGCGTGGCTCCGGCATACGGCGGCATCACGCAACCACGCCGGAGGCGTGGCCACGTCAAGCCGCCTTTGGGAGAGTTTCGGCAGAGCCGTCAAAAGAAAAAAAAGAAGCGCGCCGGGGAGAAAACCCCGGCGCGTGCCTTTGAAGGGAAAACCTATTTAAATCTCCAGGGGGCCGCCTGTCCATTCGATCCCGTAATGGGGGCTAACAGCCACGTGTAAAAACGTCCTGTAACGGATCAGTTCATCGTGACCACCTTTGCCCTTCGGGTGAAAAAAGCATCCGGCCAGGGCGGTAAGAAAATCAAGGGACACTTTTACAGGCACAATGTCAGCGGCTAAACCGGATAAATGCCGGGAGTTATGGACTCCCCCCACGGCGGCATTGTGGGCCGGGCATCGGCGGCCGCTCGTGACTCTGATAGGCCCGCAAATTTCCCGCAGGGCATCAAGCCGCAAAACGAGTGCGGCCGCGATAGCATTCTTCTCACAGCCGCACTTGCAGGCAAATTCCTGAGAGGAAAAATAGACCGGATAAATCCGCATCATACGTCGTCCAGATCGTAGACGCAGGTCTGACAGTGGCGCAGTTTTTCTATCGCCGCTGAAAGGTCCTCAAGCCTTTTTTCAAGACGCAGTAGAAGGTAAGCCGCGACGGCCGCGGGGAATGCTGCAGTCCCCGCCGCCGTCAAAAACTCAACATCCATTAGATGAGGGGCGTAACAGTCCTGGTTACAATCTCGGCGCCGACAATCGCGGAAATAGTCATGTCGAGGAAATCCGCATCGATGCAGGTATCCATGAATTCTTCCACTTCCAGCGCCGTTATATCCGCTCTCGGATACCGCAGGCTGATGGTCCGGTTTTTGCCGTCGTCCATCTTGAAAACACAGCGTAGGTAACTATTCATCTCTGCACCCCCTTATTAATCTTCCAGGGCATCCACGGACTTTTTCTCAAAGCCCATGTTGGAGCCCATAAGAAGGCCAGAAAGAGAATTGGCTACACCATAAAGGCTGTCCGCATCGACAGAGGGGGAAACCCTCGAAATGGAAACGGTGGCGGTAATCATTTTTCCGTTATCGTCCGTCCCCAGATTCCTACGCAGAGAAAGGCTGGAACTGATAGCTTGATATTCTGCCATAGTGACAACTCCTTTTTTTTTGCTCAGGCCTTAAGCGTTACCAAATTGGCTACCCAATTATATACGATTTAAACAAGACCATCAAACCAGCTCACCCCTGTACGTCGGGGCCGGGTTTTTAAAAGAACACTACCTGCAGGGTATTACTTTTTGCCGCCACACAAACGGCCTTTAGGCTTCAGCATATTCCTTCTCAAAGGCTGCTTTTGATCCTTTAAAAATTCCTCTTCCTCTTTCCTTTCAGCTTTTTCTTCTGCCTCCAGACTGTCAATTTCATCCCATTCGTCCTGCGTAATTGGCGGCAGATTTTCTCCCTGCTTCACGAAAAGCACAGTGCGTTTAATCGTCACGACTACACCCCCAGGATTTTCTTCTATTATAGTGGATCTTTTTCTTCCAACGGATCTGCCGAAACTCGCCCCGAGGCGGCTTGACGTGGCCACGGCCGCGGCCGTGGTTGCGTGATGCCGCCGTATGCCGGACCCTCGCCGTCACGACAGGGGAGGACACTGCGAGGGCAGAGCCCTGGCAGGTACTCGCGGCCCTTGGCCGCCGGTCCGGGTGCGACAAATTATCTGATCGCCTCCACGCCTGAGCGTGGCCCGCGCCGCGGCCCTTGGGTCGCGAGTGCGGAGCCGTGCGGCTGATGGTGCGGGCATTGAGCCGCCGAGGTGCGCCCTGGACCGGATCCGCACGGCCTGAAAGGAAAAATGTTGCCCGTGGCCTGGCCTATAATGCCCCCTTATGTCGCGCCACCGTGCGGCGCCGGAAAGGAGCCACGGGGCTGATGCGGGAGACAAAATAGCCGCCTTCAGCGCCGCGTGGCATAAGGCCCATTATAGGATAGGCGCCGGATCGCTCACCCGCCTACCTCACAGGGCGCGTCTCGGCGGCGGTGTCATTGTGCCCACTTCCCCGCTCCAGCCATCGACGGAAGAAGGCCCTTACATCATCAACTTTAATATCTTTCTGCTCCGCCCATTTCCTCGCCCTTATCGCCTCCCTTGGCAGATCCACTCCGGGAAAATCCCTTTCCAACACTGCCGCCCAGAGCCCTTCATTTCTTTTAGGCCTGTACCCGGGAAAAGATGAAAGGACTTCTGAAAGATCCGGTGTGTATAACTCTGTGGATAACGTTGTGGATAATTCGGGTCTTTCACCTTTTGGGGTGGGGGAGGGAGAAGGAGAAGGAGTTAACGACTCGTTAACGTTCCTTAACGAACCGTTAACGGTCTTCAACGTATCGTTGTCTGCCTCTGGGGAGTTGATCAACTCCAGGTATTCCGCTTTTGTAATTGATGTTCGGCCGGCGGCCCGCATCTGCTCATAAATATGCGGGTGGGTGGCGGCCATGCGGCTCAGCCGCGCCTTATCGCTCCTGAGGTCGGCCCCGGCGGCCCAGGGATTATGTAGGGCCCACTCGTGGAGTGAATACGTTCCTTCTTCACCGTCCAGCCATCCCAGTTCACAAAAGACCGCCGCCAGTCGGCCCGGTTCCCCGGCCCAACCGGCGGCAATTTCCAAATCCTCGGCAGACAGTCCGGCCAGATCGCCGGACGACATATTACGGGCCGCCCACGTCCAGAGGACGAGAAGGGCCTTCAATCCTTCCAGCCCCAGGCGCCGCTCCAGCTTTACGGTTTTCGGATGGTTGAAAAATTCGGTGTCAAGCCGAATATCCGAGACGGCCATTTATCTGTAAATCCTCCCGGCTCCACCGCCGGGAGCGGGGCCCGTACTGCCGCCCCGGGGGCAGATTTCCCTGCCTGATCCACTCGTAGAAAGTGGCGGCGGAGATCCCCAGAATCCTCTGCGCCTGTTGTGCCGTATAAAGCTGTTGCGGAGGGGCGGCGAAAAGAGTTTTCATCTCCTGAATCTCAGCCCT
Source organism: Aminivibrio sp. (assembly GCA_050946755.1). Lineage (GTDB taxonomy): Bacteria > Synergistota > Synergistia > Synergistales > Aminobacteriaceae > Aminivibrio. Next base: position 6,173 of record JBMNVK010000009.1, read on the forward strand.
CAACTGCTGTATTTCAGCCAGTATTTCCCGCTCCATCTTCCAGCCACCTCCCGCGCTGTTCTATAGCCTCAAGCCCGATTTTCTTAAACTCGGCCAGGGCCATATTCAGATCCTCTTCAGTCCGAAAATCTCCTGACAGATGGAGGACAATTCCCTTATTCGACACGCCGACAAAAGTATCGTTTACACCCGTCAAATTTATCCGGCTCAATTCACAACCTCCCTCCCGGTTCAAAATTAGCCGTACCTCCAACGGCTCATATTTGCTGAAAAAATATCTCGCTTCCACCTTCAGGAATCTGGCCAGCCGCGCAATGTCGGACGCACGGGGCTCCCGGGCGCCGCCCTCCCAACGGCGCACTGAATCAATGGAAACATTTACTCCCTCTGCCAACTGCTCTTGTGTCTGTCCGGCCCTCTCCCGGGCCGCCCTGATCTTTTCTCCCATCTCCTTCTTCATTTTTTCCGGCCTCCTTAGCAATGCCAATTGGCATTATAATATATGCTGATCGGCATGTCAATAAAAATCATGCCGTTCGGCATTATTTTAACAGCCAGCTTGCTCTTGTTCCAATAGGCTTTTGCGAAGAGAATAGTGGAGAAGTTGGGGAGCTTCAAACGCAGTATAAAAAACCGTATAAGAGGCCTCGGGGTAAATACGCCAAGCGCGAGGCCATGGGTATCGGGACGGCCATTAAAGAGGCAGTCACCGCCACCAAATAGTGCTTATGAAAGGCGGAGGAAATCTCCGCCTTTTTTTATTCAGGTGTCCGAATGAAGGAGAATAAAAAAAAAGATCCATTTAAAATACCGCTGAAATATTCAAAAGCCCGCCTGGGAGAGATGTTTTCCCAGACCGGTGAATCCCAGGGCTGGCTCTCCGCCGATGCTCCCCTTGTTCTTGCTGTCTCCGGCGGTTCTGATTCCATGGCAATGCTTTGGCTTTTCTCCACCTTCCGGCCCGGCAGCATTGTGGCTGCCCACCTGGATCATGGAATCAGGGGAGAGGAAGCCCGGGGGGATGCCCGGTTCGTCCGCGAAATGGCGGAAAAACTTGGCGTAAGGTTCATAACCCGATCTTTAGCCGTTCCTGACATGCTCCTCAGAGGGGAGTCCCTGGAGGACGGCGCACGAAGGATCCGGTACTCCTTTCTGGAAGAGGTCAGAGAGTCGGTGGGAGGTTGGGGCATCGGAGTTGCTCACACGAGCGACGATGCAGCGGAGACCTTTATCCACAATCTCCTCAGGGGTTCCGGCGTCAGAGGGCTGACAGGCATTCAACCCAGGAGGGGATACATCTTCCGTCCCCTGCTCAACTGCTCCCGCCTCTTTCTGAGGGATATGCTCACCTGCTATGGCATACCCTGGCGGGAGGACTCCACCAATGAAGATATCACCCACATGAGAAACAGAATAAGAAACGTAATAATCCCCCTCCTTGAAAGAGAGATCAACGTCTCTGCCAGAGAACATATTCTCGGCACAGCCCGGGATATGGAATGGTTCCGCCGGAAGGAGGAGGAAGAGGGAGAAACTCTCGTAAAAACAGGTTCCGTATCTCTGCCCTGGTGCTCCTATGCCTGTTCTTCCTCCTTTTTGAAAGAGATGGGCGAAGGAACTGCAGCCATATTCATCCGGGCTGCGGGCAGAAAGCTGGGACTTAAAACTCTGTCCAGAGACAGAACAGAGAACCTCCGCGGACTCTTTCACAAGAGGGGGCCGTGGTGTTTCCAATGGCAGCGGGACATGTTTGTTTTTGGCAGTTTGCCCTTTATAGCATGGGTGGACCCTGCTATACTGAATAAATTGAGCTCCCGGGAAGAAGAATTCTGCCTTCAGGGCAAAAGCGGGAGATTCACCTGGAACGGATGGCCCTTTATTTGGAAAAAAATTGAGAGAAGACAGGCTTTTGCCGGATGGATGAAGGCCGTCTTGCCTGTTTGCAGCAGCATAAAAATCTCTCCCCTCTCCTCGTTAAAATCCGGCGAAGCACCTGGTGTGCCGGATTGGGGAAAAGATGTTTTCCCTGTACTAAGTGCAGGATCTTTCAGATGGATTCCCTTCTGGGGGAGAAGGGAGCAGTGTACGGACGGGACAGAATTAAAAGAAGCCCTTTGCATTGCATCAGGGTTTCCCCGAATACTCAACGAAAAGGGGAAAAAGAATGAACTACAGGCTTTCAGGGGAACTGATCTCCAGTGACGCAATCAACAAAAAAGTAGCCGAACTGGGAGAGCAGATAGGGAGGGACTACAACGGCAAAGATCTTGTCATTGTAGGCATACTTAAGGGGGCCATTATCTTCATGGCGGACCTCGTGCGTCATATACCCCTTACAGTCAATACCACCCTTGACTTTATGGCTGTATCATCCTACGGTGATTCCACAAAGACCAACGGCATTGTAAAAATCGTGAAAGACCTGGACGGAAGCGTCAAGGACAAAAACGTGCTGGTGGTGGAGGATATAGTTGACACTGGCCTCACTCTGTCTTATCTTGTCAAACTGATGCAGGAGAGGCAGCCTGAAAGCGTCAGAGTATGCGCCCTTCTGGACAAGGAAGAAAGAAGGAAGGTGCATGTGGACGTAGCCTACAGGGGCTTTATAATCCCGGACAAATTCGTGGTAGGATACGGCCTTGACTATGCCGGAAAATGGAGAAACCTTCCTGCAGTGCACTATGTGGTTCAGCACAGGGAGAAAGAATAGAAACGGCATCAAAACTTAAAAATTAAGTCAGGAGGCAGCAATAACTTGGGCCGGTTAGTTAAAAATCTCGGGTTGTATCTGATATTGATCGTGCTCGTTGTGAGCCTGGTAAACGTCTTCCTGTCCCCCGTCCAGGGTCCCCGGGAGGTACAGGAGGTAGGCTACAGCGAATTCCTTTCAGACGTGGATGCCGGCAAGGTGTCCTCGGTGGTTATTCTGGAGAATTCAGTAAGGGGCAAATTTACCAACGGCAGGGAATTCGTATCCTATGTCGTAGGAATTGGCGACCTCGCTAACGAGGTGGCGAGAAAAGGCGTAAAAGTGGAGGTGGAGCCCCCCCAGAGAACTCCCTGGTGGGCCAATATGCTCTCCTCCCTGTTCCCTACCCTGCTGCTGATCGGCGTATGGATCTTCTTCCTCTACAACATGCAGGGCGGCGGGGGCAAGGTGATGAATTTTGCAAAGAGCAAGGCAAAGCTCTTTCTCGATAACCGGCCAAAGGTCACTTTCAAGGATGTAGCCGGATGCGAAGAGTCAAAAGAGGAGCTGTCGGAAGTAATCTACTACCTGAAGGACCCGGGCAAATTTACCGCCCTGGGCGCCAAGGTTCCCCGGGGAGTCCTTCTTCTCGGGCCTCCCGGCACAGGCAAAACGCTCCTGGCCAGGGCGGCGGCCGGCGAGGCGGATGTCCCCTTCTTCAGCGTAAGCGGATCCGACTTTGTAGAGATGTTCGTAGGAGTGGGCGCCGCGAGGGTTAGGGATCTTTTTGAGCAGGCAAGGAAGTATCAGCCCTGCATCATCTTTATCGACGAGATGGATGCAGTGGGAAGGCAAAGAGGCGCCGGCCTGGGCGGAGGTCACGATGAGAGGGAACAGACCCTCAACCAGCTTCTGGTGGAGCTCGACGGCTTTGATGAGTCTACGGGCATAATTCTTCTGGCGGCTACCAACAGACCGGATATTCTTGATCCGGCCCTCCTTCGGCCGGGAAGATTTGACAGACATATCATCGTGGATCGTCCTGACGTCAAGGGCAGGGAGGCGATCCTGGAAGTCCATACCAAAGGCAAAAAACTGGCCAAGGACGTAAACCTTGAAATACTGGCCAGGCGAACTCCCGGCTTCGTCGGAGCAGACCTTGCCAACTTGGTAAACGAAGCGGCCCTCCTTTCCGCAAGATTCGGGGACAAGGAGATCACAATGAAAAACTTCGAGGAAGGCATTGACAGGGTAATTGCAGGGCCTGAACGAAAAAGCAGGCTGATAAGCGACAAGGAAAAGAAGATAATCGCCTATCACGAGACAGGCCACGCCCTGGTGGCGAAGCTAATCCCTGGCTGTGATCCCGTCCATAAAATCTCCATCATACCCAGGGGGCACATGGCCCTGGGCTACACCCTGCAGCTGCCTGAGGAGGACCGTTTCCTCATGTCGCGGACAGAGCTTTACAATAAGATCTGTGTTCTCTTCGGAGGAAGGGTGGCGGAGGAGATCAAATTTGGGGATGTCACCACCGGCGCCAGCAACGACCTTGAAAGGGCAACCCAGATTGCAAGGCAGATGGTCACCGAATTTGGCATGAGCGAAAAACTTGGCCTGGTGAAGCTGGGACAGAAGCACCAGGAGGTCTTCCTCGGCAGGGATATCGGCGAGTCCAGGAACTACAGCGAGGAAGTGGCCTACACTATCGACCAGGAAGTAAAAAAGATCATCGATTCGTGCTATAATCGCGTTCATCAGTTGCTGGTGGAAAATTCCGATGATATGGATAAAGTGGCGGAGGCCCTCCTCAAGAGAGAGGTTATAGAAGGCAGGGAGCTGTCCGCGCTTTTAGGCCTGGAAGATGAAGAGGAAGAAGCGGTTCAGCCGGAGGAAGACAACACTCCTGATGAGGAGGAGTCCTCAGAGGCTGAAGAGGCCCAGCTTATCGGAGAGATGTCCCCGGAGAGTGAGCCGGGGGAAGAGGCCCGGGTAATTGATGAACCGGCGGAGCCGGCAGAAGCATAAGAAACACTCTATTAATTCAAATTCAGGAGCCGGGAATTTTCCCGGTTCCATTTTTCTGCATTTCAAGGCAAGAAAAAGGAGGGGACGCCATGAAAGCTGACTTGAAAAATTTCGAACTGGTCTCCCCATGGCCTCCCTCAGGAGACCAGCCAGGAGCGATAGACCGCCTTGTTGCCGGCATTGAGGAAGATTTGCGCTTCCAGACCCTTCTCGGCGTCACCGGAAGCGGCAAGACCTTTACAATAGCCAACGTAGCAGCCAAACTGGGCAGACCCGTACTGGTGCTTGCTCACAACAAGACTCTGGCTGCTCAGCTCTACAGCGAATTCAAGGGCTTCTTCCCCCATAATGCCGTTCACTACTTCGTCAGCTACTACGACTACTACCAGCCTGAAGCCTATGTGCCTGCCACGGATACCTACATAGAAAAGGACGCCTCCATTAACGACCGTATAGAGAGGCTCCGGCTTGCGGCAACCAAGGCCCTTATTGAGCGCCGGGACGTCATAGTAGTGGCCAGCGTATCCTGCATTTACGGCCTGGGGAGAAAGGAGACCTATGAGAAGGTCATCTTCTCCTTCGCTGTCGGAGACAAGTGGGAGCGCCGGACCTTTATGGAGAAGCTTCTGGAAAACTATTACGAGAGAAACGACATCGCCATGACCCAGGGTACGTTCAGGGCCAGAGGAGATATTATAGAGATCTTTCCTGCCTATGGCGACACAGCTCTGAGAGTCTGTTTTTTTGACGATGAGATAGAGAGAATTGACGAAGTGGACCCCATCTCCGGCAGAGCTACGGAAAATCTGGACCGGGCGTCAGTCTACCCGGCCCAGCACTATGTCACCGATACAGGCGCCATCGAAAGATCCGTAGAGCCCATCAAGCAGGAGATGGAGGAGGAGGCGGCGAACTTTGAGCGGCAGGGAAAGTTCCTTGAAGCCCAGCGAATCAGAATGAGAACTCTCTACGACCTGGAAATGCTCATGGAGACGGGCTACTGCTCCGGCATAGAAAACTATTCAAGATACCTGGACGGAAGAGCTCCCGGAGAGCCTCCCGGCACCCTTCTGGACTTCTTCCCTGAAGATTTCCTGATGGTTATTGACGAGTCTCATATAACCCTTCCCCAGGTTAGAGGAATGTACAACGGCGACCGGTCCAGAAAGATGACTCTTGCAGAAAATGGCTTCCGGCTGCCCTCATGCCTGGACAACAGGCCCCTTAACTGGGGAGAGTTTGAAAAATACATGAAGCAGGCTATCTTTGTCACTGCTACTCCTGGAGACTATGAGCTATCCGTCTCAGGCAAAGTAGTGGAGCAGGTGATCCGTCCTACAGGAGTTCTTGACCCGGAGGTAGAGATCCTGCCGGCTACAGGCCAGGTGGACGATCTTATTGGCCGTCTGAGGGAGCTGGGAGAAAAAGGAGAGAGAGCTCTGGTAACCACCCTGACAAAGAAGTCCTCCGAGGATCTGGCTGAATACCTGGCAGACCTCCATTTCAAGGTAAAATACATTCACTCTGAACTGAATGCCTTCGAGAGGGCCGACCTCATAAGAGAGCTTCGCAACGGTGAGATATCCGTCCTGGTGGGCATAAACCTGCTGAGAGAGGGGATGGACCTGCCTGAGGTATCTCTCGTAGCCATTCTGGATGCTGACCGGGAGGGCTTCCTCCGTTCAGAGAGATCGCTGATACAGATGATGGGCAGGGCTGCCCGCAACATCGCGGGAAAAGTTATACTCTATGCAGATGAAGAGACGGAAAGCATCCGTAAAGCTATGGCGGAGACCTCCAGAAGGCGCGCTCTTCAGATGAAATATAACGAGGAGCATGGAATTACCCCCGCCTCCATAAAGAAGGATGTCATACCCCTCCTTCCAGGAGAGCTTATACCGCCCGGCGAGGCCGTATACCTCCGGAAACAGGAAAAAGACTCCCTGGAGAAGATATCCCCCATGGAGCTTGAGAGGATGATGTGGCAAGCAGTGGAGCGGCTGGATTTCGAAAGGGCCGCCAGGCTCAGGGATGCGATTGCTGCTTTGGAAGGGAAGGAATGGAACCGTGTTGCAATGGATTCAAATAAAAGGAGCAAGGGAACACAATCTAAAAAACATAGACGTTGACATCCCCAAAAACAGTCTGGTGGTGATAACAGGGCCTTCGGGGTCAGGCAAATCGTCCCTGGCCTTCGATACTCTCTATGCAGAGGGACAGAGACGCTATGTGGAATCCCTCTCAGTCTACGCCAGACAGTTTCTTGGGGTGCAGAACAAGCCCGATGTGGACGACATATCGGGCCTTTCGCCGGCTATATCCATAGAACAGAAGGGCGTCTCCCACAACCCCCGGTCCATCGTGGGAACGGTAACGGAGATCTATGACTTCCTGCGGCTCATCTTTGCCCGGGTTGGAAAGCCTCACTGTCCCTCCTGCGGTATGGAGGTAATGCGCTACTCAGTGGACGAAATAGTAGACATCCTCTTCAGGAGCTTCCCGGAAGAGCGCCTTGAAATACTCTCCCCCCTGGTGAGGGATAAAAAAGGGGAGTACAGAAACCTGCTCTCCCAGACCAGGGAGAAAGGTTTTCTCAGAGTAAGGGTGGACGGTCAGGTACTCTGGCTTGAGGAGGAGATAGCCCTTGATAAAAATAAAAGGCACACAATAGAGGTGATTGTGGACAGGCTGAGAGTCCAGGAGGACAGACGGGGAAGAATTGCCGAAGCGGTAGAAAACGCCCTCTCTCTCAGCGGCGGCTTCATAGTAGCTGTACCGGAGAAAGGAGAGGAGAAGCTTCTGACGGAGAACTTCACCTGCGCTTCCTGCGATATCTCCCTGCCGGAGATTGAGCCAGGCCTCTTCTCCTTCAATAACCCCAGGGGCGCCTGCCCTGAATGCTCCGGCATAGGAAGCCATCAGTTTTTTTCCGGCGAACTGGCCATTGACCCGGAGCGCTCATTGCCAGACGGAGCCATCCTTCCCTGGAAAAAAAAGCACTATATGCTCACGAAGCTGGAAAAGTTTGCCGCTAAAAACGGCTGGGACCTCTCAAACCCCTATAAAAAGCTTCCGGCAAAAATAAGGGAGTTCATTCTTAACGGCTCCGAAGAGCGCATCCCTATGATCTATCGGGAGGGACGCAGGGAACGATCCTACATGGGACGGTACGAAGGGCTGCTGCCCTGGCTTGAAACCCGGTGGAGGGAGACGGAGTCCGAGGCAGTTATGGATGAACTGGGCTCCTACAGAGTGGACGATGAGTGCAAGACCTGCGGCGGACTGAGATTAAAGCCGGAAGCCCTTGCAGTTAAGGTCAAAGATTTCACCATAGGTGATTTTGTCTCAATGCCCATCAGCGACCTTGCAACAACCATAGACGGACTGACCTTCTCCCGGTCAGAGGAGCATATTGTCCGTCAGGTTCTGATAGAGACCAAAAAGCGGCTCCACTTTCTTGCGGACGTAGGCGTGGGCTACCTTTCACTCCTGCGCCGGGCTGACACTCTCAGCGGCGGAGAGAGTCAGAGAATCCGCCTGGCCACTCAGATAGGGTCAAAGCTCAGCGGTGTCCTCTACGTCCTGGATGAACCTACCATAGGCCTTCATTCCAGGGACACGGAAAAACTTGTCCGCACCCTGGAGTCCATCCGGAATCTGGGCAATACCGTAGTAGTGGTGGAGCACGACAGAGAGACCATGCTGGCGGCTGACTCCATCGTCGAATTGGGCCCCGGCGCCGGGGAGGGGGGCGGCAAAGTTCTTTTTGCGGGCAGCACGGAGGACGCCCTGGGAACTCACTACCTTACCGGGCCTTTCCTGAGGGGTGAGTGCAACGGAATAGTGAGGGCATCCGCTGCCAGAAAGCGGGGGGGAGATCTAACTGTTAGGGGAGCCCGGCATAACAACCTCAAGGGCATTACAGTAAAATTCCCCACGGGCCTTTTCATTGCCGTTACGGGAGTGTCGGGGTCGGGCAAGAGCAGCCTTGTCCACGACGTCCTTTACAAGGGCCTCAGAAGACGGCTGGACAGAGATTTTCGGGAAAGAGCGGGAAAGCACTCCTCCATCGAGGGCTGGGAGCAGTTTAAAAATGTAATCCTGGTGGACCAGAGTCCCATTGGCAGGACTCCCCGGTCCAATCCTGCCACCTATACAGGCCTCTTTACCCTGATCAGGGAGCTTTACGCAGAGCTCCCTGAGGCAAAACTAAGGGGGTATCTCCCTGGCAGATTCAGCTTCAATGTAAAGGGAGGACGATGCGAAGCCTGTGGCGGAGGAGGATCAACGAGGGTATCCATGCTATTCCTTCCCGATGTTTATGTGCCCTGCGAGATCTGCGGCGGGAAGAGATACAACCGGGAGACCCTGGAGGTAAAATTTAAGGAAAAATCCATTGCCGATGTACTTGACATGACTATGGATGAAGCCCTTGAATTTTTCAGAGATATCCCCCGGATAGCCTCCAAAATCCGCCTTATTGCCCAGGCAGGGCTCGGCTACATAAAGCTGGGGCAGTCGGCCTTAACCCTAAGCGGCGGAGAGGCTCAGAGGGTAAAACTCTCCAAGGAGCTCAGCAAGAGATTTTCAGGACCCACCCTGTACCTGCTTGATGAACCCACTACGGGGCTGTTCTATACAGATGTGGAGAAGCTCCTTGCAATAGTAAACAAGATAGTCGATCAGGGAAACACCGTCGTGCTGATAGAGCACAACCTTGATGTGCTCATGTCTGCGGATCATATAATTGATCTCGGACCCGACGGAGGAGACGGCGGGGGCAGACTGGTGGCCTCGGGAAGTCCCGACGAGCTCATCCGCAAATCCAGAGGATATACGGCAAGCTTTTTAAGAGAATATTCGGTACAGATAGCCGAAAGGATGGAAAAAAGTGGATAAAAGAGATCGATACGGAAGAAGACAGGTTCAGAGGGAAAATCGGAGACCGGAGGATCTTAACTGGGGAAGGCAGGTTGTCCTTCAGCTCCTCAGGGAATCTCCAGACCGGGTCCAGAAAGTCTTCCTTGGAAAAAATGTCAGCGAGAGCTTTGCCAGACAGATAAAGAATCTCGCCGCCGCAGGCGGCATTGTTGTTCAGGCAGTGGCGCCTGAGGTGCTGTCCGAGATGTGCGGTCCTGTAAACCACCAGGGAGTGGCGTGCAGGAGCGGCGAGGTTTCTATCCTGACCCTGGAAGAACTTATGGAGACTGTTCCCGTGGAGGGGCCCGCCCTTCTTGTTCTTCTCGATCATATACAGGACCCCCATAACCTGGGCGCCATTGTCCGGTCGGCAGAGGCAAGCGGCGCAGCGGGCGTTATCTTCCCCAAAAGAAGGTCAGCCCTGCCCGGGGGAGCGGTGGTGAAAGTAAGCGCCGGGGCGGCCCTCAGACTGCCCATGGCCGGAGTCACCAATGTTGCCCGTACGGTAGTCCAGCTGCAGGAGGAAGGCTTCTGGACCGTAGGCCTCCAAAATAGAGCCGAAAAATCTCTCTGGTCGGATGTTATGCCTCAAAGAGCGGCCCTTGTGGTGGGAGCCGAGGGCGAGGGGCTATCACGACTGGTAGCCGATACCTGTGACGAACTTCTGAGGATACCCATAACCGGCGGCACAGGGTCTCTTAATGCGAGCGTAGCCTGCGCCCTGGGCATGTTTGAATGGGCAAGAAAATGGGGCCCCGAAGTTTGAGCCCCTGTATGATTTAAATGCTTAAAAACCGACGTGGAAACGGTCTGTTCTTGACAGACTCTTTTTTCAGTACAATAATTGCATAAGACAGTTCATTGCAAATCCGTGCAAACAGGCTGATGCCTGTTCATAGTTCGTACAAGGAAAACGCCTCTGACGGGATTTTATGTCTCAGTCCTCTCCCGCAGGACTGGATTGCTTTTCCTCTGCTTCGGGCCGCTATCTTACCAGGCAGACCGCAACGGCGCTGACAGCTGACTGTCGGCCTTGCCGGGATATAATTAGCGAGTCTGTAGTGATAACCTGTGCTGAGCTTTCAATCCGGCTCCCGGCTTCTCTTTCTTTCCGCTGCTTTGGAGGCAGCAGAAAAAAGAGGACGCAACATCAAATCTAATGCTGTTCAGCTTACCGAAAAGGAGTGTAATCCATGAAATTTCTGAAGGCACACATGGACAAATGCACCCAGTGCGGCGCCTGTATGAGCGCCTGTTCCACGGCCTGGGCCAAAGAGGACTCTCCGGAGTTGTCCCGCATAAAGGTAAAAGCCGTGGCGGGCCTTACTGAAATTAACGTCTGCGATCAGTGCGGAGGGTGCATCGCCGTCTGTCCCACCATGGCGCTGGCCCGGGATAAAAACGGAGTTATCCAGATCGACAGGAGCAGATGTACTTCCTGCCTGATGTGCGTGGAATTTTGCCCCAAGGCCTCCATGTTCTTTTCGCCGAAAATTCCGTCTCCCTTTAAGTGCGTGGCATGCGGAATCTGCGTTTCCGCATGTCCTGAGGACGCCCTTCAGATAATAGACACAGGAAAGGAGGTCTTATCGGCATGAGTTTTCTTGATCTCGAACTGCTTGCGGAATGGAAATACGAGCCTGTGCCCATAAGCAGAGGATATACAAAAAAATACCTGACAGTGGACCTGGGCTCAGGAGTAGGGGGCTTCAGCCACTCAATCCACGATATTGACGATGAAATGAGGGACACCTATACGGGAGGGAGAGGCTTCGGCCTTAAAATCCTATGGGATATGGTGTCGGAGGAGAGTGAGTGGGATTCCCCTGAAAATGCCCTCGTCATCTCCGGCGGCCCCATATGCGGCATTACCCAGTATCCCGGTACGGGAAAGACCTATTCGGTCTTTCTCTCTCCCCTCACCAAACAGACCTATAACAGCAATGCCGGCGGCTATCTGGGACCTTACCTCAAGGCATCGGGTTTTGACGCCCTGGCCGTAACGGGCAAGGCGCCTGAAGATGTGGTAGTCTACATCGACGGTGATGAGGGCAAAATTAAGATTTTTAAGGCGGAGACGGACAACCGCAATGCCTATGCCGTAACAGAAAATCTTCACAAGTATTTCTCAAAGGACGAGTACGACCAGATCTCCATATCCGTTATGAGTGCAGGGAGGGCGGCAGAGCACAGCTGGTGGGGAGCCCTCAACGTAAGCTTCTACGACCCCAGAAGGAGGGTGCCCCGCCTCAAGCAGGCGGGCAGGGGCGGTGGAGGCACGGTGCTGCGGGACAAAAACATTCTTGCCATCGCAGTCCGCAAGAGCGGTTTCACCGGAAAGGAAAATAATCCCGCAGACCTTGCCGTTCTCCAGAAAATGGGAACCAAGCTCCATCGGGAGATCCGTGAAAACGATGACGACCAGTGTCTCATGCGCACTGTAGGCACGGCCCACCTTAACCTCATAATGAACGACTACGACCTCCTTCCTGTCCACAACTTCAAATTTGGCCGTTCAGAAAAAATAGGCGCCATCACCCCTGAGGCTTACAAACAGCATTTCACCCAGGGCTACGCCGATGGCTGCTGGCATGGATGCTCCATGGCCTGCGCTAAAGCTGTGGACGGTTTCGAGCTCCGCACCGGACCCGACAAGGGGAAAAAGGTTACTGTGGATGGCCCGGAGTATGAGACGGCTGCCGCTATCGGAGCCAACATAGGCATTTTCGATCCCCTGTGGACAATTGAGGCAAACTATTACGCCGATCACTACGCCCTGGATACCATCTCCCTGGGTACAGGCCTTGCTTTTGTCTGCGAATGCTATGAACTCGGCCTGATAAATAAAGATCACACCGGCGGTCTTGAGCTTGAATTCGGAGCCTCTGAAGAGCTGATGGAGCTCATCCATCGAATGATGGACGGAGAAGATGAATTTGCTGCCGTTGTGGCAAAGGGCATAAGACAGATGAAGACTATCTTCTCCGAACGCTACGGCGCCGACAGGGAGATAATGGAGAGAATTGGCATGGAAGGCCAGGGTATCGAAGTCTCCCAGTACCGGTGCCAGGAGTCAGTAGCCCAATGGGGAGGCTATTTCCTAACCCTGAAAGGACCGCAGCACGATGAGGCCTGGGTGATCTTTATGGATATGGTGAACAAGCAGCTTCCGACCTTTGAGGACAAGGCCGAGGCGCTCTTTTACTTCCCCAACTTCCGCCTGTGGTTCTCCCTGGTGGGCGTATGCAAACTCCCCTGGAACGACGTGGAGCCCGTAGACAATCAGATCCGGTACCGAGGCATCGAAGCGGCAAAAGTGCCGGAACACGTGCAGAACTATCTTGAGATATACGAGGGTGTCACCGGCAGGCCTCTTACCAGAGAGGAACTCATACTGCAGTCCGAAAAGGTTTATAACTATGAACGGATTTTTAACTTCAGAATGGGGAAGGGGACCAGGGCGGAGCACAATATCCCCGACCGGGCTCTTGGCCCCGTATTCCCTGATGAGTGGGAAGTAAGAAAAGAGTACTTTGAAAATAGACTTTCCGAGGCAGGAATAGACAGCTCCGGCCTGACTGTGGAAGAAAAAATAGAAAAACTCATGGCTCACCGCAGGATCGAATGGGAAAAGCTCGTCGATGCCGTCTACAAGCGGAGGGGCTGGGATAAAAACGGCGTGCCCACCCGGGAGACAGTGGAACGTCTTGGCATTGGAGATCCTAAAGTAATAGAGCTGATGGAACCTTACTGGAGAACAGGCGCCAGGTCATGAAAAGCGATCCGGAGATCGAGAAGGAGCCCCTCCGGGGCTTGATATTTGATATCAAGCGATACTCAATCCATGACGGACCGGGCATACGGACTACTTTTTTTCTGAAGGGATGTCCTCTTTCCTGCTGGTGGTGCCATAATCCGGAGGGGTTGTCCCCTTTCCCCGTCCTTCTCAGAAAGATAAACAGGTGCATTGGCTGCGGCCGGTGCGTGGAGGAGTGTCCGGAAGGAGCCTGGACGTTTGATTCAAAAGGCGCCCTTCAATACAATATGGAATCCTGTATTCTTTGCGGAAGATGCGCGGCCGTATGTCCTCCTGCTGCCATAGAGATGGCGGGCAGGGAGATGACGCCGGAAGAAGTCCTTCTTGAAGCAAAAAGGGACCTTCCCTTCTATGACGAATCAGGAGGAGGAGTAACCTTCTCAGGAGGAGAGCCCCTGATGCAGGGTGAATTCCTTCTGGCGTGCCTTGAAAAGATGGCGGAGGAGGAGATCCGGGTTGCCGTGGATACATCGGGGGCCTGCGATACGGAAACTCTGCTTGGCGCAGCAAAATCTGCCGACCTTTTCCTCTTTGACATCAAGATGATTGACCCCGATGATCACGAACTCTATACTGGCATGAGCAATGCCGCAATTTTGACCAACCTCAAAGAGCTGGACGAGGTCCTTGTTAGGAGAGGCGCCGGACGAATCAACATCAGAGTGCCTCTGATACCGGGAATAAACGATGACAGGGAGAATCTTGCAAAAATTGCAGGGATCGCGGGAGAGATCCGGTCCCTGTCCTGGGTAAGCCTTTTGCCCTATCATTCCGCCGCTGAAGCTAAGTACAGAAATCTGGGAGTGAGCTATAAAATGGGCGATTGTCTTCAGCCCTCCGGGGAAAAAATGGCGGAGGCTCTGGATATCTTTCAGTCCCTGGGAATTGAAGCGGTAAAAGGAGGATAACGCAAAAAATGAACGAAAGAATTGAGTACCTAAGAAAGGAAAGCTTTGAGGCAAAACCTTCCGTTTCCATCGAAAGAGCTTTGCTGACGACAGAATTCTACAGGGAAAACGAGGGAAAGCTTCCCGCTCCTCTGCTAAGGGCCAAAAATTTTTATAATCTGTGTGAAAAGAAGACAATATATATAGGCGAAAAAGAGCTTATTGTCGGTGAAAGAGGCCCTTTACCCAAGGCCGTATCCACATTTCCGGAGCTGAACTGCCACTCGACTGCCGATTTTGAGGTTCTTAACACCCGCCCCATGACACGTTACTCTGTGGCAGTGGAGGACATAGACACTTACAGCGAGCAGGTAGTGCCCTACTGGAAGGGCAGGACCCTCCGGGACAGGATCTTCTCAAGCCTTCCCAAAGAGTGGATCTGCCTCTATGAGGCAGGCTGCTTTACTGAATTCATGGAGCAGCGGGCCCCCGGCCACACTGCCCTGGATGGCACAATATACCGGACGGGTCTTCTTGAAATGAAAGAAAAAATAGCCCTTGCCAGGGGGAAGCTTGACTGGATAAATGACCCCCAGGCCACAGAGAAGGACGAACAGCTCCAGGCGATGGACATATCCTGCGACGCTGTAATACTGCTGGCCTGCAGACATGCTGCTCTGGCCGAGGATATGGCGGAGAAGGAGACCAGCGAGGAAAGAAAAAAAGAGCTCCTCAAGATAGCAGAAGTCTGCCGCCATGTGCCGGCAAATGCACCAAGGGATTTCCACGAGGCAATCCAGGCCTACTGGTTCACCCACCTGGGAACGATCATTGAGCTGAACGGTTGGGACGCCATGTCCCCCGGCCATTTTGACCAGCATCTTGCTCCCTTCTATGAAGCGGGCGTCAGTGAGGGAACTCTTGACAGGGAAGGAGCCAAAGAGCTTCTCGCCTGCTTCTGGATCAAGGTAAACAATACTCCTGCTCCGCCAAAAGTAGGGGTAACGGCGGCGGAGAGCGGAACCTACAACGACTTTACCCAGATAAATCTGGGGGGCGTTAAGGAGGACGGCTCCGACGGAGTAAGCGAGGTATCCTACATTATGCTGGATGTCCTTGACGAGCTTCAGCTTCTTCAGCCCCAGGCAAGCGTCCACATCTCCACAAGGACGCCGGAGCGATTCCTCAGATATGCCAGCCGCATCATGAGGCGGGGCTCGGGGTACCCTTCCGCCTTTAACTCCGATGCCGTGGTCATGGAGCAGCTTGGCATGGGAAAGACGGTAGAGGATGCCAGGGGCGGCGGAACCAGCGGCTGCATCGAGACTGGATGCTTCGGAAAAGAAGCCTATATCCTTCACGGCTACCTCAATGTCCCAAAGATTTTGGAGCTGACCCTCAACAACGGCGTTGATCCTCTTTCAGGCAAAAAAATAGGATTGCCCACGGGCGACCCGGCAGCTTTCAATGACTTCGAAGAGCTTTATGGCGCCTTTGAAAAACAGCTGAATCATGTGGTGGAAACCAAGATAAAAACGGATAACTACATCCAGCGAATGTTTGCCCGCTACTCTCCCGCCCCCTATCTCTCGGTCCTCATCCACGACTGCATTGAGAAGGGCAGAGACTACTATGACGGCGGCCCAAGATACAACACCGACTACATCCAGTGCTGCGGCATAGGCACTGTCACCGACAGCCTTTCCGTCCTGAAAAAACATGTATTTGAGGACAGCACCATTCCCATGGACTCCCTGCTTAACGCCCTGAAAGAGAACTGGGAGGGACATGAAGAGATCAGGGAATTTGTGTGGAACAGGACGCCCTTCTTCGGTAATGACGATGACTTTGCCGACTCCATAATGAAGAAAGTATACGACTCCCTTCTTGATGCCATCGACGGGAAGGGATCCCCCAAGGGGCCCACTTACCGCATGAACATGCTTTCCACCACCTGTCACATCTATTTTGGCAAAATGCTGGGCGCCACTCCCAACGGCCGTTTCGCCCACACCCCCCAGTCGGACGGGACGTCTCCTTCCCACGGCGCGGACAGAAACGGCCCGACGGCGGTCATTAAATCCCTCAGCAAGATGAACCAGATAAGATCAGGGGGAACACTGCTGAACCAGAAATTTTTGCCCTCTGTACTGGAAGGGGAGGAGGGGCTGGAGAAGATGTCTGCGCTCATAAAGACTTATTTCAACCTGGGCGGTCACCATATCCAGTTTAATGTGATCGATACTGAAACCCTCCGCATGGCCCAGAATAACCCTGACGAATATCGCAGCCTCCTGGTAAGGGTGGCGGGTTACAGCGACTATTTTGTCGACCTTGATGAGCACCATCAGGAGGAGATAATCGCCAGAACTGCTCAGGAAAGCTTTTAAACCGTTTTTTAAACTTCAGAATAAAAAGAAATGAGGCCCGCTCATTGACAAATCAGAGAGAGGTCTGTAAACTGCTCTATTGTCGGGTGGTTAGTTCAGAGGAAGAACGCTTCCTTGACGCGGAAGAGGTCACAGGTTCGAGTCCTGTACCACCCACCATTTGACAGCAAGGGTTCTGGCGATTTTGTCAGGACCCTTTTTGTTTATCCGGACTCCCTCAAGATTCTGCAAAAAAACAGCCGCCCCTGCAGGGGGCGGCTCTTCTTCTCTTTATATCAGAGCAAGATGAAAAAGAACTTTTATTCTTCTCAGTTGACATATTCCGATATTTTGTATAGTACCGTATCAATATCCATTTTGCCTTGCTGCTTTTCGAGATAAAATTGATCGTCGCCCTCCATTTCCGATATCAAAAGATTGTTGTCACCAAATGGATAGAGCAAAAATACTGCTTCGTCTTTCCCGTAATCCTCGTACGTTTCTTTCAGGTCTTTACTGTTAGTTTCTTCGAGTGTCAGCACGATGTAATCGTCTCCATCTTCGGTTTTCCTTTTTTCCCATTTTCCGGTCGCCAGTCTGCCAAAATATATCGCCTCGTATGTGCCGTCGTGGTTGAGTTCGAGGTGTAGTGTGACGTACACGGGATATTCCTCCCAAAATTCAGATACGTCTGCGTCATCATCTTCCGTATATCCGAATGGGGCGTAGTATCCCGCAAAATCGTCATCTGTTCCGTGGATATATCGCCCTATTTTGTCGATAACCGCGTCAGTGTCCATTTTGCCTTGCTGTTTTTCGAGATAAAATTCCTCGTCGCTCTCCTCTCCAACAAACAAAAACCTGTCGTTGCCAAGTGGGATGAGTCCAAACACTTCTTCGTCTATATCGTAATCCTTGTACGTTTCTTTCAATTCTTCATCGACAGTTTCTTCGAGTGACATAATTACGTACTCGTTTCCCTTTTTGGTTTCCACTTTTTCCCATTGGCCGCTCGTCAGCGCACCTAAAATTACCGCCTCGTATGTGCCGTCGTGGTTGAGTTCGAGGTGCAGTGTGATGTATACGGGAAAGCCGTTATAAGATTCGGAGAAGTCTGCATCGGCATTTTCAGAATACCCGAATGGGGCGTAGTATCCTACGTAATCGCTATCCGCGTTCGCCGTACCAGCGAAAAATAAAGAACAAGAGAGCAAAGCAACGCAAATAATCAACATGATTTTTTTCATCGTCATCTTCTCCTTCGTAATTTATTCAAGGTATGTGGATTTCCTCGGCGGCATTGATGTATTCTTCCACAGAGACTTGATCGCCCCACTGCTTTTTGCCGCCCTTTTTTCCTCTCTATTCCGGCCTGTGTAAGAATTGTTTCATTGTTACGGATTATTCCGACTGGCCTTCTCCGGGGTCGGTTTCTATAAAAATTAATATACCCTCGGTAAAGTGTAACACAGTCTTTTGTGTTTGTTCCAAGATGTGATGTAATACCACTAGATGTGGTTGATTTTATGCCAGTATTTTATTCAAGGCAGCTTCGGCTGGCATTCTGCCGATAGGCGTTTTGAACATAGTCATTTTCTCAGTGCATCTTTTCGATAGGCGGCTTGAAGTGATCGTGTCCCGAATGCGAAGGAGTTTATCAGCGGGTTTCACGCTGTTGAAAAATGTTTGCGTCAGTTACGGCTGCATTTTATTGCCCCCTTGGATGCCCTAATTTTTTCCTCTATATTTCCACCTGGCTACTGAAAAAAAAGGAACTTATCTGGTCACAGGAACTCCTCTTGTCAATAGACAAAATCAATCGAATGTGATATAGTTCAAAAATAAGCTATTTTATTGGTCTATTATGGCTCGTAAGATTTCATTAGGGCAATGGATATATTTCCTTGACGCGGAAGAGGTCACAGGTTCGAGTCCTGACCACTCACCATTTAAGGGGGCGTGCCTCTTCTTTGTACGAAAGTACAGAGAAGGGGCTTTTTTTATATGAAAAGAGGAATAGTCATGAATTTGAAAATAAGCATTAACGGGACCAAGGCAAACCCGGATCTGAACCTCAAAAAAGCTCTCTCCTACCGGTGGACAATCTGGGGCGTCATGGTCTTCGCCTTCATGATATCCTTCTTTCACCGGTTTTCTGCCGCAGTGGTGAAGGACTACGTAACGGCAGAATTCACCATGAGCTCAACCTCCTTCGGCGCCATGACCTCCATGTACTTTTACGCTTACATGATTATGCAGATACCCGTTGGCCTGATGGCCGACTCTCTTGGCGCCCGAATAATTGTCTCCGTGGGGATGTTTCTTGCCGGCTCCGGTTCCATAATATTTGGCCTTGCCCCCTCTCCCCTCTGGCTCTACGTAGGCAGATTTTTGGTGGGGCTCGGGGTCTCTACCGTATTTGTCTCCATTATGAAAGTTCAGACCCAGTGGTTCAGGGCTAATGAATTTGCCACCATTTCAGGGGCTACGACCCTTGTAGGCAACGCCGGCGGCGCTATGTCCCAGGGACCTCTTGCCCTTCTCGTTTCAATTATCTCCTGGCGGGCAGGCTTTCTTTCGATAGGCATTCTTACCCTTATTATATCTGCCCTCTGCTGGCGTTTCATAAGAAACCGTCCCCAGGACATAGGGCTTCCTCCTATTAACAGGCAACAGAAAGCAGAGGAGAGGATGTCTGCTGAGCCCTTCTCCGTCAAAGAGGGCATCAAGGCAGTGCTTCCCGCCAAAGGAATGCTGCAGACCGCTCTTTTCTATCTTTTTAACCAGGCAGGCTGCTTTGCCTTTATCAGTGCCTGGGGCATACCGTGGCTTGCATCTGTTTACGAAATCTCCGTAAAGGAAGCTTCTTCCTACACAGTAATAGTAATCCTCGGCATGATGGCAGGAGGCTTTGCCAACGGCTGGATATCCGACAGACTGGGAAGCAGGAAAATCCCAATTCTTGCTGGCTCGGTAAGCCATGCCGCCCTCTGGGGTCTTCTGGTCTTCTGGCGGGGAGGCATTCCCCCTATCGGGTGGCTGAAAATCCTCTTTTTTCTCCTTGGCCTTACTAATTCAATCTTCGTTCTTGCCTGGTCGGTGGCAAAAGAGCTCACACCGGAAAAATACACCGGCCTTGCCATATCCGTACTTAACACGGCAAGCTTTCTGTCCATTGCGATTCTGACCTCTGCCATGGGCTGGATGCTCGATCTCTTCGCCTTTCTGCCCCCTGCGGGCGCCTACAGAATGGCCCTATCTCTGCCTCTGGCCTCCGCCTCTTTTTCCCTGCTGTCGGCATTGCTGGTTCCTGAGACAGGAGAAGGCCTCAGGAAAAAATCCAGGAGTGCATAATTACGCTGCGCAAACAAGTTAAATTCATGTGATTTTTGTATGTTTCTTATAGAGTTACTTGTAAAAAGGGTAGTAAATTGCCGAAATGAGAAAAAAACCTTGACATCATTGCGAAAATCCCTTATTGTTTCATCGTGGTCAGCACCACGAAATTTCATTAAGTTTTAGGAGGCTGTTTTTGTATGAGTCAGGGCACAGTGAAGTGGTTTAACGACAGCAAGGGGTATGGATTTATTACGACGGACGAGGGAAATGACGTATTCGTGCATTTTAGCGCCATTACAGGCGAGGGCTTTAAAACCCTTGCTGAGGGGCAGAAGGTCACTTTCGACGTCGTCGACGGAGAGAAAGGACCTCAGGCTGCCAACGTTAACAAGATATAAACTTTATCCCCCCGACTATATAATTTATTAAGAAGAAAGAAGAACGCCGGTTCCTTCTAGCCGGCGTTCTAACTTTTTATCAGTCTTTATCTGTCTCTCGAATCCCTTGCGCCTTTTCTCCTCGGCCTAGGCGAGTCCTGGAATCTCCGCCTGCCCTGCTGGGCTCTGTGAGGAGAGGAGAAAAGCGAATCTCTTCCTCCCCCCTCCTCCAAAAGGCCTCGTCTTTCCAGTCCTCTGGAGTCGGCTTCGAAATTGGACAGGGCCACCGGCAGAAGCTCTACCATGACATGGTCGTCTTTCATCCTGATAACCCCTATCTCAGAGCGGTCCACGTTCAGCGAGGTACACACGGCCTGCAGAACTCTCCCTACGTCCCAGCCATCAGAAAGCCCCTTGCACAGACGCAGCATCGTCCCCTTGGGCCGTTTGCCGCCCCGGTATTTGGATGGCGGCCCTGAGGGACGGCTTCTGTCCCGGGAGGACCGGCTCTTTCTCCTCAAATCTCTCTCCAGCTCGACGGTCAGATCATACCCGGCGGATTTGTGGGATGAAAGAGTCCACAGAAGGCGGGTTACCAGATCTTTTGCGCTGACTCTGGAAAGAAGATCCTCTGCCCAGTCCATATACTCTTTAGCAGCTCCTGCTTCCTGTACTGTAAGAAGCTTCTCCTCTGCCAGATCCCGTCTGGCTTTGGCTATCTCGTCAAGGCGGGGCACGTTTTTCCAGTCAATGGTTACCTTTGCTGAACCCAGCATGTACTTGAATCTTTCCCCTTCCTGAGGCGAAAGAATCAGTATGTTTATCCCTTCCTGCCCGGCTCTACCCGTCCTGCCGCTTCTGTGTACGAAAGTATCCCGGTCGTCGGGAAGGCCAAGCTGGATAACATGGCTTACTCCCTCCACATCCAGTCCCCGGGCCGCCACATTTGTTGCCACCAGCAGAGGCAGTCTGCCGCTCTTAAAAGAGCTTAGCACTGTATTTCTCTCCCTCTGAGTCATCTCGCCGTGAAGAGCTCCTGCGCTGAAGCCCTCCCCGGAAAGCCTTTGGGCCACGGACATGGTCTCGAGCCTTGTATGGCAAAAGATCAGCCCTCTCTCAGGTCTCTCCCAGAGAAGAACGTTGATAAGCCCCTCAATTTTTCTTCTTGAGGGAACCAGATAGGCTTTGTGAAGGATATCCTCGTGCTGCTCTCCATCCTCTACAAGAGAGATGTAAACAGGCTCCCTGAGGTATTTTTTTGACAGCTCTCTTACTTCCCGGGGCATGGTGGCGGAAAAAAGCCAGGTCCGCTCTCTTGCAGGAAGCTCGTCCAAAATTCCTTCAAGCTCGTCCCGGAAGCCCATATCGAGCATATGGTCGCCTTCGTCAAGAATCACTGAGGTGATCTCCTCTGTCATGAGGGTTCCTCTGTTGATATGATCCAGAGTTCTTCCGGGGGTACCGACCACTATGGTTGCCCCCTGTCTTAGGGTCCTTATCTGAGTCGAAATATCAAGTCCACCCACCAGCGTGGCAACGGTAATATCCATGTACCGGGATATCCATTCCGCTTCCCGGGCGATCTGCTGAGCCAGCTCTCTTGTAGGGGAGAGGATGAGAATCCGGGGCGAAAGGGAGGGGAGCTCCATGTCCTGCAGAAGGGGAATCAGGAAGGCCAGCGTCTTGCCTGAGCCGGTTTTTGCTCTTACTATCAGGTCTGTCTCAAAGGAATCTAGGGCGAGGGTTTTTTCCTGAACCGGGGTAGGGGTTGAGAATCCCCTGTTTTCAAGTGCGAGAAGAAGCTCCTCCCGCAGTTTAAAATCTACGAAACTGTTTTCAATCATTAACTGCCGTTCCTCCTTGGGAATCTGAAAGAGGGAGGGGCGCCGACGGATCAGTCCTTCGCCCTTAAAAATAAAGGAGCCCCCTGATAGGGGGTCCGGTCGGAATTTACCCTCTGTAATTTATTATTAATTATGAAGGAGAGAGATGATTTGTCAAGGGTGTTATTCCTCCCTAAATCCGCAGGTTCATCCTCACAAAGAAGATCAAACATCCCCGGACCGGTAGTTCAAGGCAGTTTTCTAAAACTCGGACCGTCGGCCCCGTGGTTTGGAAGGATTCTTCATCTTGTCGGAATTTTCCATACTTTTAGAGTACGTTGCATCTGTCCGGTAGGTCTTGTACCGGGCAAACAAGTTATATGGGCATAGCTGAAAGGGGTTTTTACTCCAGAAGACGGAGGAGTTCGTCCAATCTCTCCACGGCATGACTGAATAAACGCCCTCCCCTGTCGCCGGACCAGATCTTCAAGACGATGCGCCTGCTGTGACGGACTATCTTGCAGGCCATGGTGTAGAGGAGAAATCTCAGGGTTTTGGGACGACCCTTTCGGTAGGCAGGCGGCAGAAGCAGTCTCTTGAGGAGGTTGTGAAGGTTAAGGGCAAGGGCGCTTATGTTCCACCAGGCGGCGTTGGCGCCGAAGCGTTTGGAGGGGATGCGCCCTCCGCCAAGGTCGCCCTTGAGTATGTGGTGCACCTCCTCGGACTTGCCGCATCTCTTTCTCTGCCAGTGGATGATTTTCTCACCGTTCATGGGCTCTCCGTCAGTGTAGCCGAAGATGTCTCCATTCTCGCCGTCGTCTATGTTGGAGACTATGCCCCGGATTTTATAGGTACGGTCGCCAGTAGCCAGGGTATGGGAGTCATTGGCCGTACGCCCCTCATCAAGGTCGTCGAAAAGACGCCCCTGCTCGACGACCCGGGAAGTGTTGGGCCCCTGAATCTCTCTTATGGCGAAGAAGCGGTAGTCGGGGCCGTGTTTCTTTCTGCTGAGGCTGCCGGGGGCGTAGGCTACCTCGGACCATTCGGCAAGAGGAACGACGGAGCCGTCCTTAAGGGTGACGCGTCCATCGCCAAGGGGCTTCCAGTCCGTAGCGGGAACGGAACGGACCGCCTCCCGGAATTCTTTTACCACAGGGCAGGAGATTCCAAAGGGAATGCGCCCGAATCTCTTGTTTTTGCCCTCGTTGCAGTACAGGAGAAGGTCGGACTGGTAACCTGCGCCGTCACTCCTGAGGGAGACTCCCTTCACTTCACTGGGGAGGCCGGAGAGGATTCGCTCGAACTCCTCTTTCTGTCTGAAGCCGGGGGTTACGTTGCCGTCGGAGTATCTGCCGGCCACCACAAGGTCGGCCTCGGGGCAGTAGGTGTTGAAGGCCTGGTAGCTTCTGGCGCCTTTGTAGTTCCAAAGAGCACCCTCTTCTTCGGTATCAATGAAGGTGGCGTCCTGGTCCAGGGTGATGTGGCCGGCCTTTCCGTCTCCGTCCCCGCCATGAGTCAGGGAGAAGGATAATAAGTGACTGAAGACGGTTCTGAAGCCTGCAAGATAACTATTCTCGCCGGGGATGAAGGATCTGCCCTGTCCGCGCTCTTTATCCTCCTCCCCGTTATGAAACTCGCTCAGCCACTTCCTTGATGAGCTGGGAGAGGGAATGGAGATGCCCAGTTCGTCGAAGCGGAGCTTGCCCTCAAGGTCGCTCAGGTGATCCAAGGCGCCTCCCCCGGCGAGCTGAAGCAGGACAAGGGCCAGAACATGCTCCGAATCTCTGTATCCTCTGTTGCTTCTGGCCCCTATGGCTGAATCTATCACCCCGGGAAGCCCTGAGAGTTGAAAAAGCCTTACTGCGGGCCAGAGGCCTCCGAAGGAGGATATGCCGCTCTTTCCGCTTTGTATCTCGATGCGGACTTTTCGGGAGATAGTATTTTTCTTCCCCGTAGGGTCGTTTTTCCTGTGGACTTTTTTATCTGTTCGGGCCATAATAATCGCACCTCTCTGGTGAAGGTCTGTGTCTTGAACAACACTACCTTAACACTGTTCTATGAACAGTCCAGAGAGGTTTACTGTTTTCTAACCTGCGGATTTAGGT
>JBMNVK010000010.1:0-29804 GCA_050946755.1 Aminivibrio sp.
TTGTTTTTCCTGTGGACTTTCTTCTCTGTTCGGGTCATAATAATCGCACCTCTCTGGTGAAGGTCTGTGTCTTGAACAACACTACCTTAACACTGTTCTATGAACAGTCCAGAGGGGTTTACTGTTTGTTAACCTGCGGATTTAGGAATACGTCCCGCCCCCGTAACCGGGGGCGGGACGTAAACAATTGCGGTGCGCGCCGCTATTCCTCGTATTTGAAGGAGACCTTTATCTTGGCCCGGTAGGATTTGATCACTCCGTTTTCGATGCTCATGTCCAGGGCCGAAACTTCGGCAACCCGAAGATCCCTGAGAGACCGGGATGCCAGCTCCACTGCCGCCGCTGCCGCTTTCTCCCACGACTCAGTGCTCGTTCCCACCAGCTCGATGATTTTGTAGACGCTATCCATTCCGTCACCTCCTTTTTTTCGCTTCCCGGGCAAGAATTTTCCCGGCCATTAGTCCCCGCTCCTGACCAGGGCTCCGACCCCTGATCAAATCACCATTCAACAGATATTTCAGAATCATTATACAGTGAAGTCTGAAATAAAACCAATTGCGCCCCCCTCCTTGGCCTTATAATAAAGAAAACCTTCAGGAGGAACCTCATGGAGTTTAAGGGATACGTGCAGGTATATACGGGCAGCGGCAAAGGGAAGACCACCGCCGCCCTGGGGCTGCTGCTTCGGGCCGTCGGAGCGGGGATGAAGGTGTTTCTGGGCCAGTTCCTGAAGCGGGCCGAATACAGCGAACACGCCGCCCTGAAGCATCTCCCCGGCGTGACCGTCATGACCTTCGGCGGCGACCGCACAGTGGGAGCGCCCGTTACGGAACGGGACGCCCTTTTGGCCCGGCAGGGGCTGGAACAGCTGCGAAAGGCCGTTGGAGACGGCCGGTGGAGTCTTGTGATTGCCGACGAAATCTTTGTGGCGGCTCACCTGGGACTGATCTCCCGACAGGACGTCATGGACCTGGCGGAGCTCCGCAAGCCCTCCATAGAATTGGTGCTCACAGGGCGGCACGCCTTCCCCGAAATTCTGGAGAGGGCCGACCTGGTTACGGAAATGAAAGAGATCAGGCACTACTTTGCAGCGGGCGTCGCGGCCAGGAGGGGGATTGAGAGATGACCCTGCCGAGGGTGACAATTGCCGGCACCGGCAGCGGCTCGGGCAAGACCACCGTCGCCATGGGGGTGATTTCGGCCCTGACTGCCAGAGGCCTTTCGGTTCAGCCCTACAAGGCAGGAGCTGACAGGGTGGACCCGGGCTACCATACGGCCGCATCAGGACGGCCCTGCCGGAACCTGGACACTATGCTTCTGCCCCGGGACCGACTGCTTGAGCTGTTCAGCCGCAGCGCCCCCCGGGAAGGGATTTCGGTAATAGAGGGAGTGATGGGCCTCTTCGACGGAGCAGGCCCCCGGGACGAAAGAGGGAGCACCGCCCATCTGGCAAAGGTACTGGCAGCTCCTGTGATACTGGCGGCAGACGGCCGGGGCATGGGAAGAAGCGCCGCTGCCCTTGTGGCGGGGTTCTCCCGGTTCGACGCCTGGGTGTCTGTGAGAGGCGTTATCTTCACCAATATCGGCGGGGAGCGCCACTTTCGCCTGCTGAAGGAGGCGGTGGAGAGGGATACGGGGGTTCCCGTCCTGGGGTGCCTGCCCCGGAGGGAGTCTCTTGTGCTGCCCGGACGGAGGATGGGTCTTGTGCCGGCGGACCTTAACCCCCGCACCTCTGACCTAACAGATAGCCTCGGCCGGCTGGCAGAAGAGTGGATCGATCTGGAGGCAGTGGTCACCCTGGCCCGCTCAGCTCCGCCCCTGCCGGATTTTGAACCCTCCCTCTTCACTTCTCCTGCGGCCGGGAGGGCCATCATTGCCGTGGCAAGGGACGAGGCCTTCTGCTTCTGCCGGCAGGACAGCCTGGACATCCTGGAGCACCTGGGGGCAGAGATAAGGTGCTTCAGCCCCCTGAAAGATTCCGCCCTGCCTGAAGGCGCCGGGGGAGTATATGTGGAAGGGGATTTTCCCGACGAATTCGCGAGCCTCCTGGCCGCAAACGAGCCCCTGAAAAAAACTGTCCGGGAGTCGGCGGACCGGGGCATGCCCATCCTGGCCGGGGCCGGCGGCCTCGTCTGGCTGGCGGAGAGGTTTGTGGACCGGGAGGGGAAGGTTCACCCCATGGGGGGGGTTCTGCCCGGCACAGTAAAGACGGCAGACACCCTTACCCTGGGCTACCGGGACGGCCGGCTCGACCGGGACGCGCTGCCGGGGTGCAGGGGGATGAAGCTTCGGGGACGGCTCTTTCACTACCTCGATTACGACCCGGAGGGTGAGGAGAGCATCTTCTCCCTTACTCTGACAAAAAACGGGACTCTTTCCAGGGACGGCCCGGCCATGAAGAACGTCTTTGCCTCTTTCCTGGGGCTCCATCTGGGGACGGATCCTGAGCCGGCGGCAAGGCTCATAAAAACGGCCGCCCTTTACGGGAAGAAATAAAAAGGCCCCGGCGCCTATGCGGCCGGGGCCTTTGCATCAAAGTCTAGTCCAGGAAGTCCCTGAGCTTCTTGCTTTTGCTCGGGTGGCGGAGGCGCCGGAGGGCCTTGGCCTCTATCTGCCTTATCCTCTCCCTGGTTACGCCAAAGCACCTTCCCACCTCTTCCAAAGTGTAGGAGCGGCCGTCCTCCAGGCCGAAGCGGTACTGAAGCACTTCCCTCTCCCTCTCCGAGAGTTCGTCCAGCATCTCCTCGATCTGCTCCCGCAGAAGGTGTCCCGCCGCTGCCTCCTCGGGGCTGGGAAGGTCCCTGTCCTCGATGAAGTCGCCAAGCTGGCTGTCCTCTTCCTCGCCGATGGGGGTCTCAAGAGAGACGGGGAGCTGGGCGATTCTGCGGATGTCCTCCACCTTGGAGGGCTCTATCTCCATCTCGGCGGCTATCTCTGCATCGGTGGGCTCCCTGCCCAGCCGCTGCACCAGCTGCCGGGAGATGCGCACCATCTTGTTGATGGTCTCCACCATGTGCACCGGCACCCGGATGGTCCTGGCCTGATCGGCGATGGCCCTGGTGATGGCCTGGCGGATCCACCAGGTGGCGTAGGTGCTGAACTTGAAGCCCTTTCGGTAGTCAAACTTCTCCACCGCCCGGATGAGCCCCAGGTTGCCCTCCTGGATGAGATCCAGAAACAGCATGCCCCGGCCGATGTACTTTTTGGCAATGCTCACCACAAGCCGGAGGTTGGCGTCCACTATCTTTCTCTTTGCCGTCTCGTCTCCCGCCTCCACTCTCATGGCCAGCTCCACTTCCTCTGCTGCGTCAAGAAGGGGAACCTTGCCAATCTCCCTGAGGTACATACGCACCGGGTCGGTGAGGGGGATGTCGTCAAGCTTTCCGATCTCCATGTCTGCTGAGGGGGGAGCAAGCATCTCGTCCTCCACTGCCACGGCAACGGTGCCGTCGGAGGAGGTGGTCTCCTTGTCGTCGTCGATTATCTCTATGCCGCTGTCCTGCAGCCGGGAGATCATGTTGTCCAGGACCTCGGAGCTCCAGTTTTCAACGGGGATGTGTCTCTCGATATCGCTCTGGGTTAGGAATCCTCCCTTGCCCTGCCCCTCCAGGATAAGCTCCTGCATTCTTGCCGTGTAATCCGGTATGTCCTCCCTGGACATATCCTCTTTTTTTACTTCCTTTTCATCAAGGAAAACTGTTTTCTCCTGCAGAAAATCCTTTCCCTTAAGAATTTCGTTCTCCATCAAGGGCTCAGTCTCCTTTTCTATACGACATGAAAGGGCCCGGACTCCCGCAGGGGATCAGGGCCGCCAAAAAAGAATCTCCATCTGCATCAAATGCAGTAGGATATTATAGCATATATTCAGCCAGTTGCCAATTCAAGGGTAAAGAAAGGGGGGAAGGATACCTCCGGCGAGGGGCCAACCCACTGCCGGGTCTCCTCAAACTCCATCTCGTAGAGCAGGCGGCTTATCTCCAGGTCCACGGGATTATCCGTCTCGTAGGGGATGAAAAACCGCCTGTATCCGAAGGTCTCAGCAAAGAAGGCCATGCTCTCCCGGGAGGATACGCGCTTTTCAAGGCCCTCTCCCAGGTGATCCAGAAATTCGTCCTCGCTGAAGAGGGGGTTGCCGCTCACCAGGATTATGGCCTTGAAGCTTTCCCTGATGATATTTCTGTCCCGCAGGGTGCAGAAGGACACGCCCCCCTCGATATCGCCATACTCCTCAAGAAGGGGCGCCACTGCTTCCTCCATGGCCGGGGAGTAGCCGAACAGCATGGTAAACCCCAGCTCTATTCTGCGGAGCCTGCCGGGGATGAACATGTTGTCCCGCAGCAGAGTGCCCACATATCCGCTCTTGAGGCTGGTAAGGCAGAAGAATTCACTGTTGAGGCTAAGCGCAAGGGCCGCGATCTTCGACAGGCGGCCGCTGTGAAACAGGTTGACCGATACAGGCTTGTAGTCCACTCCCAGGGGAAACCACGGGGCTATCTGCATATCCACGTCGGAATCCCAGTATGGAAGGGAGGTCATTTCACTTTTTTCTTCTCTTCCCTCTGTTTTAAAAGCAGATTTATGACATGATCCACCAGTTCGGGAATCTCGGGCTTTGTTATCTGGGATTCAGCGCCCACGCTGGCGGCCTTTGCCTTGATGTCAGCGGCCATGATGGATGAGAATACTATTATGGGCAGCTCTTTATATTCGGAGTGCTCCTTTACCCTTCTGGTCAGGGCCAGGCCGTCGAGCCGGGGCATCTCCACGTCGGTTATGAGTAGGTTGAACTCCTCCCCGGGGGTGGAGAGCCTCTCCCAGGCCTCCCTGCCGTCACCGGTGAGCACCAGGTTGTGGAACCCTCCCTGGGCAAGCACTTCCGAGATCTGCTTCCTGATGAGGGGCGAGTCCTCGGCTACAAGAATCCGGTAGTCGTCCAGGTCCCCCAGAGGCGCAGTCATCTGCTGGGTTTTTAGCACGTCAATGGTGTAGCGCTCCGACAGGGTGGGGTTGACCTTCTGAACTATGGCCTCGTAATCAAGAAGCAGGACGTTTCTGCTGTCTCTCTTTATGACATAAAGGACATACTCGCCAAGGAAGGTTCCTGTAAGGGTGGCGTCCAGCTCCTCCGAGTTGATGCGGTAGATCCTTTCCACGGCATCCACCACAAAGCCCAGTTTTATCTCGTTGAATTCGGCAATTACCACGTAGCTGTTCTCATACTCGGTTTTAATGGGTATGCCCAGGTGTTTTCGAAGGTCGATCAGAGGCATCACCTCTCCCCTTACCGAGGTGATACCGATCATGGACGGGTGGGATTCGGGGATAGTGCGGCAGCCGGGCCACCTCAGTATCTCTCTTGTCTTGTCCACATTTATCGCAAACCCCTGGTCGCCCAAAAAGAAAACCACTACCTGCCATTCGTTGGTGCCGACTTCGGTAATAACTTTTTTAACTTCCTGCATAGGCGAGTCCTCCTTGGGTAATCAGGCTGAAAATGACGCTGCTACTATAACGGAAGAGAGTCTTTGCCACAAGTCCCAACCTAGCTCTGCAGCGCAGCGGAGGAGGAGATCAGATGGACGTGGGAGAGGGGGTACCTTGCCGCCCTTTCTGAAAAGGCGGCGCCCAGGCGCCGGGCCTCCGCCCTGAATCCCTTTCTTCCCGCGGGGACCGCCAGACGGACGAGGAGCTCCATGGCCACTCCGTTTCCGGAGGGCATAACCCCGTCGTAGGCGTCCTTCTTTCTCAAAAACAGGTTCTTGTCCCCGCCGTCATGGAAGAAGAATCCCCCTTCTTTGTCGCCAAAATCACTTAAAAGCCTGTCCATGAGCCTTGCCGCCGACTGCATATACTCCCTCTTTCCAAGGGCCTCGCCGAGCTCTGTGAGACCCCAGGCAAAGAAGGCATGGTCGTCCAGAAAGGCGGGGATGGCCTCCTCTCCGTCCCTGTATCTGTGCAGCAGGCCTCCTTTTTTATCCCTCAGCTTCTGGTCGATAAACCGGGCCGCCTTTTCAGCCGCCTCCGTCCATTCGCTGCGGCCGAAGGCAGCCCCCGACCGGGCCAGGGCGGCTATCATCAGCCCGTTCCAGTCGGTGAGGATCTTATCATCCACCATGGGAGCGGGCCGTTTGTTCCTGGCCTCCAGAAGCCTCGCCCTGCATGCGGCCAGCAGCGCCTCCGCCTCCTCCGGGTCAAGGTCAAATCTGCCGGCGATCTCCCCGGAAGAGGCCGCTCTGTGGAGGACGTTGTCCCCCAGGATGCGGCCCGTAACCTCGTTTTTAAAGTTACCGCCCCTCAGCACGCCGTAGGCGTAGAGGAATATCCCCGCCTCCTCCGGCGGCAGCAGGCTCCTTATCTCGCCCTCCGTCCAGAGGTAGTACTTGCCCTCCTCTCCCTCGCTGTCAGCGTCAACGGCTGAGTAAAAGGCGCCTTCAGGGGAAAGGAGGTCTTTAAGCACAAATCCGGCCAGATCGTGGGCGAACTCTTCGTAAAAGGGGCTGGGCCTGCCTTCGTGCAGCTCCGCCAGGGTGTAGAGGAGCAGCGCCTGATCGTAGAGCATCTTTTCAAAATGAGGAAGGATCCACCGCCGGTCCGTGGCATACCGGGACACTCCTCCGCCCAGATGATCCCGGATTCCCCCGGACCACAGTCGTATAAGGGTGCTGTCGGCCATCTCCAGGGCCCTGTCGTCGCCAAAGCGCTTCCAGTAGCGGGCAAGAAAAAGAAGCCACGTGGCCATGGGAAACTTCGGGGCCTTGGTAAAGCCCCCCCACTCCTTATCGTAGGCCCCGAGGAGCTCCTCAAAGGCCGCCTTTGCCTGGGCGGCGCCGGGGCAGGGGCCCGTCCCGGGGGCGTCATTTTCAGCAAGGGAATCCCTGATGCTTGCGGCGGATTGCTCCACCTGCTCCCTCTGGGTCCGCCACAGCCACTTCACTCTGGGAATCATGTCCACCATGCCGGGCCTTCCTGCAGATCCCCTCTTCGGCAGATAGGAGGCGGCAAAAAAGGGCAGCCCATGGGGGGTAAGAATCACGTTCAGGGGCCACCCGCAGTTGCCGTTCATCATCTGACATACTGCCATGAAGACCCCGTCCACATCGGGGCGCTCCTCCCTGTCCACCTTCACCGGCACGCAGGCGTCGTTCAGAAGGTTTGCTACCTCCTGATCGCTGAAGGACTCCCTCTCCATGACGTGGCACCAGTGACAGGTGGAATATCCTATGGATACGAAAAGGGGCCTGTCCTCCTCCCGGGCTCTCCTGAAGGCCTCTTCGCCCCAGGGAAGCCAGTGGATGGGGTTATCCGCGTGCTGAAGAAGATAGGGAGATTTTTCCTCCCCGAGGAGATTTCTGCCCCCAGCCATTACCCCTCATCCTTCCAGAGAGGCAGCAGCTCCTCGATAGCATCGGCCACCTTCCAGGCCCCAGCCGAGAGCAGCTTCTCCTTTGAGGCGTTGCTCGTGGTCACCCCTATGCCCTTCACTCCCGCCGCCCGGGCCGCAGCCATGTCGTCGGCCGTATCCCCTACGTAGGCGGAGTCGCCGGGGCCGAAACCCAGGTCGGCCATGCTCTTGATGATCATGTCCGGGGCGGGCTTGGCGTTCTCCACGTCGCCCATTCCCACCGCGGAGCCAAAGTAGTCGTAAAGTCCCGTGGCCTTCATGGGCCTTACGGGAGAGTACCGGTTCGAGGCCACACCGAGGGCGACGTTTCTCTCCTTCAGAAAGTTCAGCACCTTTTCCGTGCCGGGAAAGGGAGCCATGCCTTCAAATTCATTCTCCAGAAAGGACTCCCGGTAGTTTTCAAGCCACTCCTCTTCAAATCTGCTCCAGACCTTGAGCCAGGATTCCTTGATGGGCATGCCTATCACCTCAAGCACCTGATCCCTCGTGACGGGAGGCAGCCCCTGCTTCTCTGCCAGCATATTCATGGTATCCCTTATGGCGTAGCTGCTGTCCACCAGGGTCATATCAAAATCAAAAATTACGCATTTAAACAAATTTATTCACCTCAATTTTCCTTTATGCCAGTCCATACTACCCTTCAGGGGAAGAAAATAAAAGGGCCGGCCCCCGGCGGGAGGGTCGGCCTGAATTGCCTCCGCAGCGGACCGGAAGGATGCTCTAGAAACCGTAGGGCTTCACCGTGCGGCATATGAACATATCCCGGCTGCGGAAGGTAAAATGCTCGATCAGGATGCGATTTTCCTGGAAATTCATATTCTTCGAGATGTAAAACTTCATGCCTGTACCCTCCGGCTCGATTACAAAAAATCGTGCGGGCGCATAGGGTTCGCCGCTCTCCACGAGAGCGGAAGGCGACTCTCCTCAGGTGTTGCGGTACAGCCCCCAGTCCAGGTTGAATACCGGTCCCAGAGGCTTCAGCTTTTCCATGACCTCGGGGGACATTTCAAGGACGGGAACATCCTCGGCCAGGGCTGCGGATCCTCCTGCGGCAAGAAGGGCAAAAAGCAGGACCAGCCCGCAGATCACTCCGTATTTTCTCATGGTCATACCTCCCTGATACTTCTTTTGTGTTGGGGGATTATACCATGACAGGGTAATTTTAGAATGGCGGATTGTGCGTATTTGACCCGCTCTCAGGTCCCTGTCCCAGAGAGCAGCCTATTCGCACCCGCAGACGTTTGAAACCCTTATGCTCATGACAAACCTGCACCGGTCCGCCATGGCTCCATCTACCCCGGACAGCAGGCGCCAAAGGGCTTGCCTGTCTCCCCTCAAAAAGGTGGACATGGGCCCAACTGAGTACTCAAGACCGCTGGCCTCTATCATGGCCAGCACTTCATCCACTTCTTTGCTGTAATCACCCTCCCCCACGGGCAGAAAAGTCAGCTCGCAGGCTACCGTTTTTTCCACAGAACCCATATAAATCCCCCTCCCCCTTCCCGATAGTGCTTCCGCTCTGCCTCTTCGCCCAGTTCATCCTCCCCTGCGCCGGGCGGGACAAACAGACACTCCCGCACTTCTGCCGGCTTCCGGGGCCCCAGACCCGCCAACTCCTCCGTCATCATCAGGCGGGCATGGCTGAAGACGGATCCCCCGGACTTTGCAGCTTCGGCGTACATCTGCCCCCAGGGACTCTCCCGGTTGATAGTTCCCACCAGGACAACGCCCCCTCCCTCACGACCCTGAACATCTCACTTAGGGCCTCTTCGGGGCGGGCGATAAACTCAAAAGCCGCCATGGAGACGGCAGCGTCAAAGGCCCCGTCGGCAAACTCCAGGGCCAGGGCATCCATATTAAGAAACTTCGCCTCCAACCCCTCCCGATCGGCCTTCTCCCTGGCCACGGCAAGCATCTTCTCCGAAATATCGACTCCGGTAACGGCACAGCCCATCCGGGCCAGCCGAAGGCTCAAATTCCCCGTGCCGCACCCCACGTCCAGAACCCTCATGCCGGCCGCAGGATTCAGCAGCTCCAGGGCACACTTCGTCTCCACCCTGTCCACATGCCTTCCCAGGGGGGAACCGTACCAGCTGTCGTAGACCGCAGCTTCGCTGTCAAAAACACTCATTTTTTAAAACCCCTTCCCAAATCTCTGTCGTCCCGAACGAGCAGAGCGATCACAAAGCATCCCGTAGAGAGGAGGGACCTAATCTTTATTCTAACAGCCCTAAAACCAAAAACCAGATTCCACCTTCGCCCGGGAGGACAGACGCAAAGACATCCAGGGGCTATTGCATTACGGGGAATAGTAGTAAGATTACCCGTGATTAAGCTATCTTTTCCGGTCGCCGGGCTATTCTCGCCCCGGTTATTCAGCTCCCGGAACAAATTCGGAGGCAAAAAATGAAGCTCGTTGCAAAAGACCTTTACCAGTACAGCACTTACGTTCCCCAGATTGACCTCTCCTTCAACCAGTTTCTGCTCGCGGGGGACAAACCCCTTCTCGTCCACACCGGAACCCACCCCCAGACCGAAGCCCTTGTGCCCCGCCTGAGAGAGGCCCTCGGGGGCAAACCCCTGAAATATATCTTCGTATCCCACTTCGAGGGAGACGAGTGCGGCGGGCTCTCCCTGCTGCTTGAGGAATACCCCGATGCACTGACAATCTGCCCGGAGGTAACGGCCAGGCAGTTCGCAGGCTTTGGCCAAAATGTAAAAACCCTGGTTAAAAAACCGGGCGAAAAGCTGACCACCGGGGACTATGAGCTGGAGTTCATCAGCTATCCATCGGAGATGCACCTGTGGGAAGGGCTCCTCGCCATGGAAAACAGCAGGGGTGTCTTCTTCAGCTGCGACCTGATGATCCGCCGGGGGGACGACGACGGCGTCTTCATCGATTCCGACTGGGAGACGGAAATAAACGGCATCCGCCCCGAACAGATCCCGGACCCCGCCCGGCTGGAAGCTCTGCAAAAGACCCTGCGCACCTTCAGCCCCGGCTTTGTTGCCACTGGCCACGGGCCTTGCATAAAGCTTAAATAGGAGCATTGGCTATGCCCAAAAATTCGAGCATAGCCTTACTCCACGCCTAAGGCCTTAAACACCGCCTCCTGCGGGGTTGAGTAGAAGATTAAACTAAACGCTCCTATGAGATCTGCGGGAACCGCCCCAAGTTCGGGAGCGGACGTTATCGGTATCAGCACCTTCTTTGCGCCCGCGTCGAGGCAGACCTGCAGGACGCTTGCCAATTCTTCGACCTTTAGAATTGTGCCGCCGATGTTTGTCTCTCCGAGGACTGCAAGACTTGATAGCGTCGGTTTTGCGAGGGCGCAGGACGCAAGGGCTATCACTGTCGGAAGCGTAAGATATCTCGTCATTCCAATGCCGTTCAAATCCTGGTAGTTGATTATATAATCCTTTGTGGTTGTGCTGATTTGGCCGCTTATCTGATTGCCGCTTGCTTTAAGATAGTTGAAAGCAGTATTGGTCGCTTCCCTTGACTCAAGACTGGAGCCAAGGCCTGTGCGCTCAAATTTGCCGTTGCCCGGGAGCATCTGTGTTTCAAGGCGATAAACGCCTATCATACCAGACTTGCCCTGCGAAACTGTATAAACATTTCCCGGGTTTGTCATCCCTTCGGGAATGATCTTGCCGCCGCCCTGTTCCGGCACAGATATATAACGCTCCTCAAAGGTCTCATTATCAATGTAGGAAAAATTCACGTCATAAAACTCCATGCCGCCTATTTTCTTAAGCTGCTCTTTAACCCTGCGGCGCATTTCAAGGGCGAATATCAGAATTTCCTCTATTTCATCCTTGGTGAACTCGCCATTCGGATACAGTAGCTTTGTAAAGCCTGAAACAGTTTTTCGGACAGCGATTACATCGCGCTGGTTCAGGTTGCTTCCGAAACGGAAATATTTATCGCCTGCATCCCCAAACGCTTCTTTCCTCATCTCGCGCATAAACTCGGCGAGGTAATCGGTTATGAGGCCATAGTCGCTGGTAAAAGATTCAGGGCGATATTTGGGGATCTCCCAGCCCGGCACATAGCAGTGCATGCGGTCGAGAAATGCTGTATCGTAGGCCATTGCCTCGGGAAACGGATCGAACAGGTGGGAGGTTTTCAAAAGCACGTCCACGCTCTGGTTGATGTTGCCCACAAACGCCATGGAAGCGTACGCCGCCTTTTCCTCCTTACCTCTGGCAAAGGAGCCGGAGGCCATATAGTCCTTCATTATCTGAACGCCGTCTTTATCTTTAAACGTAATACCCGCCACTTCGTCAAAAGCAACGCAATCCCAAAGTCCGACAAGGCCGACCTGTTTACTCGACATATTATAGAAAAGGTTGGCAACCGTAGTCTGCCCGCCGGACACCAGAATGGAGTTCGGCGATATTTCCTTGTAAATATGCGACTTCCCAGTACTACGGGGTCCGAGCTCACAGAGGTTGAAGTTATTTTCAATCAGAGGGAGCATACGGGCAAGCTGCAGCCACTTCTCCCGATAGGTGAAACGGTCCGCTTCCATACCCGTGGAGCGGAGCAAAACAGTAATCCACTCGTCCTTGGTAAAGGCGCGGCGCCCCTTCTTGATTTCTTCCATATCGATGTGGGGCATCTGAATCGGTGTTAACTTTACGATGCTAATGGGCGTGGATTTTTTGTCCTCTTCCACATACTCATATTCGAGCCCAATAATGCACCAGATGCCGCCGCAGAGCAGACGGTCAAACTTCGATACATAGTCGGAAGATATGGGAATCCCCCTAATTCCCAGGTTGGAAAAATCTGCCTCATGGCGGTCCTGCCTGATATTCAAGCTGACTGTAATCCGGTCGATTACCGTATAGCTTCCCCGTTCACGGAGAACCGACAGCACTTTTTGCGCCTCGTCGGGTCGCACAAAGTTTTCCGAAAGGATTCGCTTAACATTTGAAACGCCGGCTTCGATAATTTCAGGGTCGTCGGAGGAGCAGTACTGGCCAAGCAAAAACTCCAGGACATACACGGGCACGTTCGCGCCCTCTTTGATAGCCTTGGTCAGATCTTTGCGGACAATTTTGCCGTCGAAAAGCTCCCGGAGCTTTTTATTTATGGCTTCATTTACGTCGTCTGTTTCCGACGCATACGCCGTTGACTCCAAATTCATTCCAGAATCCTCCCTGCGCTACAGATCAAAACCGAAATCATCTACAAATGCTATATCGATGCTGAACTTCACTTCCTCGGGCGCATCGGTGTCGTTGGTAATAACAAGGCGATAGAATTTATTTTTATCGTACCGAATCTGCTTAAGGGTAAACCTGACTCTGAAAACGCGGTCAGAGGCATTATTGCTTGTTCTGTCGGCGATAACCGTCTGAAAGTCGCTGACAGGCGCTCCTGACTCATCGGCAAAATACAGGGTGTAATTGCACGGCTGAACCTTGTCTCCAACAGGCTGTTTTTGCAAAAAATCAAGTGAAAACATCAGGTTGGAAATCTTACGGCTTTCGCTGATAAGCGATAGCCCCGGATTCTGCACCTCCACGTACTTTTTATACCCCGTCCGCATTCCCTTGTAGACGATGACGGGCACTACCATCTCCTGCAGGCTTACGCCGCCATGGACGTAGTTCTCGCCGCCGCCCTGCATCTTGATGCGAACCGTATCCTGCGGCGCATAGCCTTTCATTACCTCGCCGCCGATAGCTCGCTCTGTCTTTACGGGTAACAGATAGTCGGCATTCGTTTCAGGCGGCGCCAGGGCGTAACGCCTTCCCAATTCCAATATATCGCCGTCGAAGGTCTGCCTGCTGATTTTTTGACTTTCCTCAAGAGGCTTGTAGGTGTACAGAAAACCGTGGTCGGCGGTGATGAAGATATTCGCTCCACTCAGATCGTTTACGATAATCTTGACGATGGCGGTCAATTCGTCGATTGCATCGCCGCAAGCCTCGAACACTTTTGTTTCGGTGGCGCGCCTATCCCCAATAGCGTCAATCGCGTTGTGGTAGATATAAATAATCTCCTTGCCCGCAACCAGGTCGCGCCGTTCCTGTTTTTTCATTTGAAGCAGTTCTTTATAGGTCACAGCGACGCTCTCCGGGTTGGCGGCATTCAATACTGCGCCGCGCTGGACGGTACTGGCGGTCGGATTGCCGTCCACAAACACCTCCATCTTCCCGTTCTTACCTTTTGCCGAAATAACTTTGCCGGGCAGAAGGGCCGCCATTCCAAATTTCGTGATTCCCGGGAACACCGCCTGCATAGCTTCAAGGGTCGCCTTGCCTTTGGTGACATGGCTCAGGACTTCGGAAAGCTCGGCGGCCACCTCATACCGCAGGGCGTCGGAAATAACCGCAAATACGCGGGCCCCCCTGCTCACGTTTGGGGAAACATAGCTGCTATAAAAATTCCGCTGTTCGTTTATCCCCGAAACATAGCCGAGCGTTGCCATATCACCCGCAATGGCCTTTGTCCATTCATTAGTCAGCCGCTTAAGGAACCACTCATGGTACAGGCCCTCTACCACGTCGGAACATTTCTTCAAAGCGTCCTCCAGACGCCCGTTGGGGTTTTTCAATGTATTGCCGAAGCGCAAATGAAAATGCCGGTAATGACTGTCCATCTCATAAGCGTCGGTGATGTAGAGTTCCCACATCTTGACAGGTTCGACGATATGAAAACCGTCGATATGAGAAAGGTAAAACTCCCGCATTTTTGCAATATAATACAGGCTTTCGAGGTAATCGGCGGTCAGCCCATACCAGGCGGCCGTGCGGCGGTTCTCAACGGCGCCGATAATATCGTCAACCTTGATAACGTTATCGGCAATCTCGGCGAAAAAGCGCTTAAGAATGCTTTCATTGATCGCAGGAAATGTATCGCTCTTTAACAGGACGCCAATGTCCGTCTTGTCAAAGCGGTCGGAGAGGCGCAGCTCATATTCCACGTGGCGGCAAACACCCTCCAGGACGGAGATGCCGTCGCTTCGCTGCCACTCATGAACAAGCTGGTAGCACCAGGCCTTATTAGAATCAGAGATAAACCGCTCCAGGCCGCGCAAGGCTGAAGCCGGCACTGTCTGCGAAAGAGTGCTAATGAGGATATGAGCAGCAAGTTCGGAAAGCGAACGGTCGTCGCTGTATTGGTAGCCTGTAAACTTCCGCACAAGCTGCCAGAACGCATCCAGATTGCCGAACTTACCGATGTTAATCAGCCCGTCGTTATTTTCCTTATCCAGACCAGCCGACAGCACCGCAACAATAACATCCTGCGCCGAGCCGCCGTTTAATCCGCATAGCACCGCCATAATATCAATATGCAGCTGAAGGGGCGTCTGGTATGTGCGCCCGATGCGGCGCAGCCTAGCCCTGCGGTCTTTATTACCCATAAATTTGGCGTACACCTTCATGGTCTTGCGCATGGCCGATGACGGTTCGACAAGCAGCTCCTCCATTTGCAGCGAGATAAGATCGGCCCGGAACTCTTCGCTGTAAAGCTTGATATCCAGCAGCCAGTCATCTTGTTGGTCCCTTTCGTAGGAGAGCGGGTCGTACACCAGAAAATCCCCCGTCAAATCATCGTGGGCCAGCAACTTCTTGACAGCGAAGTTGTTGAACCCCGTAAGCCTGACAATGTTTACGCGGGGCAGCTCCAGCCCGTCAATGGCATCGGCAAATTCGCCGTCCTCGTCGCACCAGAAGACGATTCGACGTTTATGAAACTCAGGCAGCGACTCAGCAAACCGCTCCGCGAGCCTTCGTTTTATCGTTTCTGACAGCATGGCTTTGCCTCCGGATATTTTTCAATCTTTGAGTTTTTAGTTCCAAGTTTAGTTGCAAGTTGGTTGCAAGTTTAGATTTAAGTCGTCGGGCAAAACCGCCCTGCGAGCCTTTGCTTTACTGATTTTGACGGCATGGAGGGGCTTCCGCAAATTTTTGAATTCTTGAGTTTTAGTTCCTAGTTAGTTCCAAGTTTAGTTCCAAGTTAGCGCGCAAACCAACGTGCAGCCGAGGTTTTTCCTACGACATAAATTAAGTCGCTTTGCCGAAGTTCTCGTATCAATACTTTTATCTGACTCCGCGAATGACTGGGTAAAACCTGCGCAAGCTCCCTGAAAGGCGTGCCTTTATCAGCATTTTTGCGAATATGCTTAAGAATTAACTCCTTATTGGTATCCCGATCAAGCCCAACAATCCTTGTATGAACGCCCGCTTTATTTGCAGCTTCATACAATCTGCGAGCAAGCACATATTTATTTCGGCTGACATGTTCAACTATTCCATGTTGAATGAGGCCTTTCAACCAAGGTTTTAAGCCCCTGGACAGGCTCTTTTCGTGATAAAGCGCATGAATTATCAGGAAGTCTGCCGTTGAAAAAAGCTCCAAACGTTCGCGGCCGATTTTCTTTATAAGCGAGAGCATCCTCTTATCCAGCACCAGCCCATTCAGAGTAATAATCACAAAATTGTCATCGGTACCTTCGAAATCCGGTAATTGCTTTGCCTCCATGATGCTAAGTTCATATATCAAATTCATACCTTGCCCGGAACGCTCCACCAAACCGCAAAGGGCAAGTATCTCTGCGATACGCCTATTCCTGGGTGATTGACGGTTAAGAATGTTTTTGAGCGTTATACCATTTGGCAAGCCTCCGGGGCTCTCCACCACAAGCCTGTCGCGGTACTGGCGGATGAATACGCTTCCGCCCATTTGATAATTCCTGTGGCTCACGGCATTAAGGATAGCCTCCCTTGCCACCCTCTCATTGAAAGTTGGTATATCAAAGACGAAGAGGCCTTCCTGATAATGCTGCTTATCGTTTCGCAAATTTATTAAATCCCAGACCTTATCGTAGCAAGCGAAAAATCCGACCCGAAATTCCTCCCGCTGCTGCGCAGGACCAGAGGCCTCTGATGAACGGTATTCAAAGATAATCTCCGACTGGGGCAAGTACTTTCCAAGCGAGGCCCTTTTGCCAAACAGCGCAAGCGCGGCATAGGTTACGCCCTCATCGGTAACTGCCTCGCAATCACTAAGCAACTGCTCCGTTGTCAGGTTCTTAATCCGCTTGGAACCGCTCTTTTCCACCCACATAGCCCGAAATGTTTCAATTGCGGCTTCATCCAGGTCTCCGAGCCCGGCGTTTTTGCAAACGCTGCCGGAGAAGTCAAAGCCCGTTTCCTCGTAAATTCTGCGACGGATATCCTCAGGTAATGGAATCAGACTGTCCCCTTCGTACCACCAGGCCACGCCATCCATCTGAACAGGCAGACCGAGCGGCCGGCTTGCCACTTCAAACACCAGAACCCGCATACTATCATGTTCATAAAGCTGAAAATCCACCATCACACGGAGTTTTTCCATCAATCCTTTACGAGTACGCTCCGGCTGATCAAAAGCCCTGGTTCCGACTACCTTTCTTGGGCGTTTATCAGTAACCCCCAACACCAGTC
This sequence comes from Aminivibrio sp., assembly GCA_050946755.1. GTDB lineage: Bacteria > Synergistota > Synergistia > Synergistales > Aminobacteriaceae > Aminivibrio. The sequence continues at coordinate 16,850 of JBMNVK010000010.1, forward strand.
TACCGCCCCCGCAATTAGCCAGGGCGCAGCAGCAACGCGCTGCCTCCTTAAATTCAAAGTGGTTTTTAGCTTCTTTGAATTGATTCCGTTCGCCCTCTTTCGCATTAAGCAGCTCTTTTATATGCTCAGTAGCATGCATTAATCTCCCTTCCCCCTATATCTTTGCCAGGACATCGGCAAAGATCCGGTAATTTTTCTTCACGCCGTCGTCGAGATCAATGCTGATGTGCTTGTCGGCCAGGTGGTGCACTTTTTCTTCAAAAATCGATATCTCTTTAAGCTGTTCAGTCAGTTTATTCTGCCGCCTCAGCAGCTTTGCCCGATCGGGGCCCGCAGCATCGTTCAAAGCAGCGTCGATGTGGGAAAGCTGGGTGCGGTAGCGCTCCTGCTGTTCGTGGACGTAATCCGTGCGAAGTTTCGCCAGCAGGTCGGACTGATAGCGATGCAGATAGATAAGCGCCTTGAAGCCGTTTTTCCTGCCGCTGTCAAAAAGCCAGTAAATCGGGCGTTTACGGTATATCCTGCAATGATCTTTGTAGAAATCGCTTAGGAAGTAGTTCCGGATAACCTCACGGGGCGTACCCCTGCCGCCGAGCGCGTCGGCGATATATTTTAAGTTTTCCTCCAAGGCTTCAGCGCTGTATGCCACGCGGATGAAGTCCACGAATCGTCCTAAAATATCATCGTCAAAATACTCGTCGTCGCATATGGGGAGGATGTTGTCCTTGTCGGGGATAAATGAACGGTATTTACCTGCGTCCCAGTCGCCGCCGGCATAGGCAAGCCCTTCTGTATCAAGGGAGTACCGCCCGAAGATGCAACCCACGGCGTAGCTGATCAGGCTCTTTACGGCATCCTGCAGGGTGAGGGCATACCGGCTGCCCCTCATGGAGTCGGGGATATGGTCCCTGCTTTTGAAGAAGCGGTAAACGGTTACGTCCCTATCCTCTACCTCTGGCGTGAGTTCGTCCTGCAGGCAGTAGATATCTATGAAGATGCGGTTAAGCTCCTCCTCGTTGACTTTAAGGGAATTAAACCGCTCCTCCGCATCCCGCTTCCATCTGGCAAAAGCAGCCGCAATTATTCTTTTATCGCTTTTAATAAGCGGGTGACGTTTGAAATCCCACGAGGTTTCAAAGACGTCCCAGTCGGTTCGTGAGAGGGCTATGTTGGCAATCACAATCTCATCAATATTTTTCTTGGCTTTTTCGCTGATTATAAGCGGAATATTCGCAACATCTCCTGATTGCAGATGAAGTGTAGGATTTAATATTTTCGCCACAAACTCGGAAATGGGAGTATTTAAAAAACCAAGCAAATAGTTCAATAGGTCGTTAAAAATAAAACAAACAGTTCCGGTACTTTCAAAGAAAAAACCTTTCTCCATAATCCTAAAAGATTGTAGGCCACTTGCAATATTACTCCATGTCACGCCTTCTTTGAAAAGCAGGCTTTCGCTCCGTATGGTAGCACGTCCTGTTTCTTTCACTCGGGCACCATTATTCTCCCAATCAAGCAAATAAAGAAGATTCCCATACCACCTCCTGTACTCACCACCTTTCATACACTTAAACCATTTATTTCTGTTTTCGACTACTTCAAACCAAAATCGAATGAAAGTCGCATTATCACCAAGTGTTGAACCCTGCTTGGGTATGCCTATATCGCCAATCCTTTTCCCTACCTCAAACGACCGCAACATCGCCTTACTCACCCAATACGCTAAAGGACTGCCAGGTATCTTCGCGAAGTTCTCTTTCCTTGCGATGTAGCGATCGTTACCGGACAAGAACGCCTCTTCTTTTGCGTCCTGGCTGTTATACTCCACCAAGCGGACATAGGCCGCCTCAAAGTCGACGATATTGCGTTTTGACAATACAAAAGCGGTTGTCTGCACCACCTCACCGCCAATTTCCTCAAACGCCCTCGCTCCAAGGTGCGCCATATTCACGATATCGCGCTGCAAAAGCTTTCCGCGAAGCTTTTCGTAGCTGGAAAGGAACATCCAAGCGTGTTGCGTAATCATCGCCTGATAGCCAGAGGCTTTCAGTAATTCGCCGCACTTCTCAATGAACACGGCGAACAAGTCGTTCTTGCTGTCAGGGTAATTTTTCTTTACAAAGTTTGACATCTTCGCGCCCATCCCTGAACTGCCCATATACGGCGGGTTGGTAACTACCACGTCGTATTTCTGCGCCAAGAGTTTTTTGAAGTTCCAAGCATTGAGTTTTGTTTCGTAATCCTCATCAAAAAGCCCTATCGCTTGTCCTTTCGGAGGCTCCGGCATCGGTTCGAGTTCGTCCACCTTCAGGAGCGATCCAAACTCCTCGCCGTCTGGGAACCCTGCTGGGTGATAGACCTGGGGCTTTATGTCCTCGCTGAAAATGCGGCGGTTGTACTGCCTTGCCTTCATCATTAGAGCGAAATAGGCAAGCTGCCAGGCCCTGCGGTCGATGTCCAGACCGCAGATGTTTTTCTCAAGTATTAACTTTGCGGCATCCCGGGGATTGTAGCCCACGCTCTGGTATATCTGCATCAGCACGTCGAAGGCGTAGACCAGTATGTGGCCGCTGCCCATGCAGGGGTCGATCAGGCGGATGTCCTCCGGCGACTTCACAGGCGATTGAGACCGAAGGACTCGCAGTTTTTCAGCAACCTCCGGCTTTTGTTCTGCTTCGTCGAGATAGTACTTCCAGTTAGCTTTCAGCCGGTCGTTCGGGTGCGATTCAAGCCACAGCCGTCCGAGGGAGTTCTCCACCATGTAGCGCACAATCCAGTCCGGCGTGAATAGCTGGGTGGCGGCGGGGATTTTTTCTTTGGTGATTTTTATGTTTTTCTTTAACCCGTCGAATACTGCCTGTTTGGGCTCGGTATTGTAGAACTGGTACATCCAGCCGATGATCTGCACCGCGTCCTTCCAGTCGTCTTCAGGAATGTCGGTTACAAGCCGCCCAAGTACGCCGTCGACCTTCAAAATATTGTTGGGCAGGAGCATTTCGGCGTAGCCCCCAAGTTTTTCAAACATCTCCGGCAGGGCGGCGTTAAGGGCGTTGCACTGGGTCAGGAGAAGGTAGCGGTAGAGCTCTTCGGTTTTGTTGGCGTTAAGCAGGTCGGAGACTTTTGCTTTGTCCAGGCCGTCAAGCTCCAGGTGGAGGACGTCCTTTAGTATTTCGGGGCTGAAGGCGCCCGCTGAATCCGAGAACACCCGAACCCTGGAGGGCAGGTAGTCGTTAACCTCCATGAAGCGCAGGGCAATAAAGCGGTTGAACCATGTGTAGGCCGCCTCCTCAACCGCCTGCTGAAAGCCCAACTTTTTTATCTGTGCAATAAATTCATGGCGCTGCCTTTGTTCGTCGGGGGATAGTACCCGCCCGGCTATTACCCGGGCATTTTCGTCGCCCCAGCCTTCCCGGGTGATTCCGTACTGGTAGGCCCGCTGCTGTACTTGCTTAATAAGCTCGTTGCGCGCCCAGACGGCGTACTTTTGTATGGCGTTTTTGTCCATGTCAGCAACCTCGATTAACTTATCTGAACCCCACCGCTTTCTTCCAGGGCGGCGTACAGATTTTGGCGAACTGTCTCAACATAGCCGTCGATTTCCTCCTTTGTGGTCAGTCGCCCGGCGGGGAACATATCAAAGCGGTGGACCCGGGTTATTTTTTCTATCGGAGGCGCCTCGCCGTCCCTTACGGTAGGGGCCTCGTGCAGGTGGGCTTCAATCCGGCCGCAGACGTGGTCCTTTAAGCTTTGCAGCTGGGTAATGGCCGCATCCAGCACGGTCAGACTTGTTGCGGCCTCGATCTTTTTCCCGTACCCTGCAAACCGTTCCTCGGCCCTTTTCAGCTCCTCCTCCGCCTTGCCTCCCTCGCCGGCGAGGGCCCGCACATCCTGCAGGTGCCGGGCGATGATTTTTTGCACTTCCACTTTTTTACGCTGCAACAGAACGTCGTAGGAGGCCCTGATGGACTGCATGAGGCCGGGAAGCTCCATGATTTTGACGTAGGGCCTGGGCATGGCCAGGATGGCGGAGAGCTCCCTGATTTTTGCCCCGGCGTCGCGGTCCTGGGCAAAGTAGTAGCCCTCGCCCTGCAGAGTGCGCTCCAGCTTTCTTGCGGAGTCGAAGATGGGCCGCTGGGATTTGAAGAAGGTTTCAATCTCCTCCATGTCCTCTTTTGCGTCGAGCAGGTCGTCCTGCTTTTCAAGAAAGCGTTTTAAGAGGGCCACATTGCTGTTTTTGCAGGAGAGGACATCTGCCGCCACGTCGCGGGCCTTTTGCACGGCTTCTTTTTGCGGGTAGCTGTCGTGGCTGTATTCCACAAGAAGGTTATCGCACCGCCCGACTTTTGCCGCCAGGGCTTCTTTGACAAAGGCCGCCAGGCCGTCCTCGTCCTCGGGGATGCTCATTTGATCGAGCCATTTGCGCAAAAACTCGACGGATTTTCGCATGTCCTGCTCCGAGGGGGCAATTCGGCGGTTTACGGCAGCCTTATCTGCCTCGGATTTAACGCGAAGGTAGCGGACAAGGTTCTTGTCGTCTTTTTCAATCATTGCGCCACCGTAACGGATTTCAATTTTTTGAGCCATTATAAGCCTTGCGGCCAGGGAGGCTATGTCAATTTCGCGCCATCCGTAGGGTATGGCCTGGTAGCGGCGCTGCACGTCGCCCATGGTCACGGGCACCAGGTTGATGCCGCGGTCCTCAAGCCACTGGCCGACTTCGTTTATGGCAAGTTCATTGTTGACGTATGATCCCTCAAAACCGATATCTTGCGGCTCGCCGTTGAGGATAGCAAAGATCTCAGCATCGCTTTCGTAAAAAGTGTTAATGTGGCTTAACTTTGAATAGACGTCCTCCACCAGCTGTTTTAATGCCTCATCTATTTTGGTTTTGGCGTCGCCGTGTTTTATTTCAGCCTTTTCGCCGCAGATATAAAAGACGCCGTCGGCAATGGCCTTTTCTATCAGGGTTTTGGCGCTATCTTCGAGGCTGCGGGCTCGGGCCTGCTGCTTGCGGATTATCTCCTGAATAGTTTCGGGAAGCTGGGATACGTTTTTTTGCTTTATGTATTTGCGGATTTTTGCGGCGGTCTCGATTTCCTCAAAGTATTGGGCCTCGCCGGAAAGCAGGATGATTGCCTCGCTGTTCGTCTGGGAATCCATGACCAGCTTGTATTCTGATGCCTCCGTGTAGTCCCCCGCCGCAGTGACAAACCGCAGGCGCACCCCGCCCGTGGCTGGGCCGATGATGGTTTCATCGATGTACTGGTCGTAGGCGAAGTCGTACTTTTTGTATTTGAATTTTTTTGAGGGGTAGATTTCGCTGAAGATTGTATGCCCTATGCTCTGGACTATGGCCGCGCTGTCCACCGGAGTGTTGCGTATGTCGATGGCAATATCCTGCTCTTCGTCGGTAAGGAAGGCGTAGTTGTCGCCGTGCCGCGCCACGTAGTTCTGGCGGACCAGCCTTTCGAGGGATTCGGCAATTTGACGCCTGAGGTTTATTTTGTCGGTGCGGATGTCGTCCGCCATAAGGGTGGCGATGTTATCAATATTTGGCCTGATGTCATCAATGTAGCGGATGAGATAGAGCAGCTTCAAAACACTCACGTCGCGCTGCTCAATGCCGTCGCTCTTGTCCGCGGCGGTCTGACACCGGTCGATTACCCGGCGTATGGCGCTTTCAAGGAAGGTGTGAACTGTGTCGTAGAACAGTGAAAAAGGAACGAGGGCGTTCGGGTCTTTATCCTGTATTTTTTGAGCCGCTTCCTGAAAGCCCGAGAGCATGGAACGCTCGCCGCCGGAGAGGTGTTTGCCCACATTGCCGTGCTTTCGGATCTCCGCAAGTACTTTCTGCATGATGATGAACTGGTACGGCACGAAGGGGTAGGTTGCCGAAAATTCGGCGCCGTCCCCATATCCCTTGATGTCCAGCACCGCGTCACTGAAGGTGAAAAGATTTTTTAATACCGCCCGTTCCTTGCTATAGACCATGCTTAGAAGCTGTTCCGCATCCGGCGTCTTTTCAAGGATGCGCTTTTTTATTACCTCATCCACTGAAGCGGAAGATAAGGAAAGGCGCGTGTTGAAACGCCCCTGAATTTTAGAAAAATCATCTCCAGTTATTTTTACCACTGAGTCGATAGCTTCCTGGCTTGTGACCATCACCCAGACTTTTCCCCGGCACTTGCTTCCGAGCTCCTCGACGATGGATTGGAGGTTGATCATCAGGTTGCCGTCATCGCCGATGTACTGACCCACCTCGTCTGCGCAGAACAGGAGACGGAAGTCCCTGCCCCTGGAATCCACATACTCTTTGATTTCCTCCACAAGCTGCTTAATGCTCAAGTCACCGTCTTCTTCACCGTCAAACCATTTGCGGGCGGAAATTTCGCTCATGCCGAGAACGGTCTGAAGGACCGACACAATGTCATCCTCAAAAAAGGCGTAGGAGGCCCTGGATTCCACCCACGGCGAGCCGTTGACCTTTTCGAACCCCCTGCGAAAAGCATCAGCCTTGCCGTTCTTATCCAAATAACGCTCCAGTTTTGCTATTTTTAAATCATCGCCGTAGTAGCCGAGGTGGTTGTAAAATACCTTGGCAAATATCCGCAGCACAGCGGTTTTATCTTTGAAGATGGGGCCTTCTATATCGATATTAAAAAGAATAGATTCGGCGGGGACGCTGGTGCAGCGGACAACCGTGGCGTACATCATGGGGTCGTCAAACTTTTCATCGAAGAAGTCCACAGCGCGCCTGCCCGCAACCTCCTGATTGGAAAGCAAATAGGATAATATTTTTAGAAAGTGGGATTTTCCGCTTCCAAAGAAGCCCGAAATCCATACTCCGATTTTGTCAGTCGGCTGGTCGAAGGCTTTCGAGTAGTTGTGAAAGAAGGTATCGAAATGACGGCGGAGCTCCCTGGTGATGACGTATTCTTCAAGCTCCTGCACCAGGCTCTGTTCGTCGTTTTGAGCCACCTTGACAACGCCGTTGATGTCGCGGTTGATGTCTTTTTGGAACATGTGTTGAATTTTCATCGCGGCTTCCTCCGAATTAGAGCAGATTAAAAGCCCTGTAATAGTTTCCGTCGTGGAACTTGCCAAAGAGACTGAGGCTCTGGCCGTTAAATTCCCCCGGGTAGAATATTACAATCGGAATATCCGAGAACTCCTGCTGCATGACGTCGAGCAACCTGTGAGAACGCATGAAGGGAAATGCTTTGCCTACGCCTGTGAGGAAAAGCACGTCGCCCCGCTCGTGAGGCTCATACCTCATCTTCGCAAGGAATGCTTCCGGCGTAGCTATCTTGTGAAGCTGGGCCAGGAGGTAATCGCTACCCTTCTTTTCCTCCAGCGACGGGGCGGCGGCAAGCACTCTTTTCTCCTCCAGTATTTCCAGCAGGATTTCGTACATGTCGCACACAATTATCCTGAAGTCGCCGGACGGCGTGTTTGCAAGCCGCTCGATATAGTTTCGGACTATGAGCTCGTATTGCGGCTCATACTTGAAGACGTGGATGCCGACCTCGTTAGAAAGCCCTTTATTGGCAAGGAAGTTGGCATCAGATATGCGCCCCTTAATTTTATCCAGCTCCTGTTTTATGTCTGCCATAGTCACGCTCCTAACTGAAACAGTTGAACGGGGCTAGCGCGGTTAAATCTTTATTTTCATGGATGCCGGCTTCCAATTCGGCGCTTATCAGGATGGGATTCAGCACGGTAGCTCTGACGCCATCCAGCATTTCCGTTTCAACGAGGCATCTTGTCAGCACCTGTTTCAGTTTTTTAATTGTATGGTCACTCCACGCTGCTACGTCATCATTTTGTTCCTGCAGGCGGGAGAAGAAGACGTTAATATCCTTTTTTGTGTAGGAAAAGTCATGCTGGCGATATTTTTCACCGATAACCTCTTCCATAAACTCGCGAACAAGGCGGTTGTAACGCATCATTGCATAAAGGTTAATCTGTTTTGCCGCTTCAACGGGACCGTTGGCCGCATGGAAAACCAGATTATTGTTGTCAAGCGCTACAATACGCTTGTAGCATGAGCGCGCGATCCTTAAAATCATACGCTCGGTGGGGTACTGGAATAAATTATCCCGCTTGACACATTCAATAATCTCTTCTATTGATTTGTTTTCCAGATACTGTTTTGAAACGATTCTCATCTCATAAAACAGGAACTGTTCAGCAGTCAGGGTTCCATTATACCGGCTGGAAATATTCATGAATTGCCGTCACCTCTTTAAAATCCCCTGCCATAAGCCACCTCCTTATCCTTGAGGCCCTGGAAGATGCACTTTTGACAGGAACAGAGACAAAACTCTAATTCAATAATCTCCTTCTCTTACTATACCTCACTTGCCGTCTGCCGGGCCCTTTCTAGCCATCCGAGCCGGGGCGCCAGCTTTCCGTACCATGCGGCGCCCTGCACCTGTATGATAAAGGCCAGTGTAACCACCAGGGCAGTCTCCGCCCCGAAGGCGGAAACTGCAATTCCCAGCGCCACTGAAAGATTTCTCATGACGGTGCCGTAAAGCAGGGCAAAACCATCCCCTGCCGGGAGAGTATAACGGGCAATCAGAGTGCTGAGGAGGAAGTTGAAGGCGTAAAAGCCTGCGAGGATGAGCGCCCCGTGCAGAAGAAACCCGGGGTTAGTCATCATGCTTCTGGCCTTCATGCTGATGCTTGTAAATATGAGGAACATGAGGAACCACACGCTGATGGCCGGGAAGAGGGGTTTTATCCTGGCGCTGTACTGTTCCGGCGTGAACCTGCCCATAAGAAGGCGGTAGGTAACAGCCCCGGCAATCATGGGAAGCACCACCACCAGCAGAATGGTGATGAAGGTCTGCACAACGTTTACTGCCACCAGCCTGCCTACCATAATATACAGGTACCACGGAGCCAGGAAGGAGCCAAGCAGAAGGCTGAGGGACGTAATTTTTATGGCCGCCGCTACGTTGCCCCCGTTCAGCATGGTCCATGAGATGGTCATGGCGCTGGTGGGAAAGAGGGAGATCATAACCAGGCCCACAAACATGTCGGGGCTCTGTTGCAGAAGGAGGCGTCCCGCCAGGTACGCAAAGCCCGGGATGAGCAGAAAGTTAACCAAAAGGGAGAGGAGTACCGTCCTCATGTAGGAGAGGTCAAAGGCCTCCCGTATCCTGAAGCCTATCATGGTGGGATAGATCATCAGAAAGGTCATGACGAGTATGTAGTCCTTCAAAAAGGCTGTATCCGCCCAGAGCCCTGTCAGGAAGCCCATAACCAGCACGATGGGGATGGCAATTACAAGATTTTTCGACGGATACATAAAAAGCTTCTTCATTAATTTCTCTCCTTATGGCTATAATAGCGCCTCAAAAAGGCAGCAGACATTGACCGGCTGCATCACGCGCCCAAACCCCCCGGGGGTTTAAAAAAGAATACCATTTATGGACTAAAAGACAAGGTTTCCCGTTAGAGGCTGTCCTGAAGTGTCTTTTCCCTTCAAGCTGCTGCAAAAAACCGACAAAACCCTATTCATCCATATGCTACACTTCTCTTGTAAAGCAAGGAGGCGATTTGCCCTGCATATTCATACCTACCGCAACCCTTCCCATATTGCGCCCCTCCTGGCGGAGCGGGCCGCCGAGCCGGGCCGGATGTTTCTTGTGCCTTCAAACCGGGATAAGCCCCTTCTGCTGGATATGCTTCTGGCCGGAGAGGGCGGCGTCCCGGGCGGGTTTCTTGGGCGGGATGAGCGGCAGAGGGGCGGCCGGGTATGGGACGACCTGTATCGCGCTCTGCTGGAGGCCGCCGGCGGGAAGCCCAGGGCTCAGATCGACCCTCCCGATCACTGGCTTCTGCTTCGGAGGATAGTAAAAGCCCTAAGGGAGCGCTTTCCCGACAAGCTGCCGCCGGGAGTATTCTCCGACGGCTTTATTGAGCTTGTGGGTCAGTCCGTCCGGGAGCTTCTGAGGGAGGACGTAACCCCCGCCGGCCTGGCAGGCTCTCTGATGTGCGGCGAATGCCCCGATGAGGACGGCTGCCTGATGCTGGATGACGAGAGCGGCATTTTATGCCGGATATTCAGGGATTACACAGCCCTCCTGGAGGAGCTAGGCCTCTCCGACAGCGCTCAGATCCCCTCCCTGGGGGCGGACCTCCTGGCCTCCTCCCCCGGGGCCGCGGAGTTTGCAAAGAGTCTGTCCATCACGGCGGCGGGGTTTTTGAGCTTTGCCTCCGGGCAGCTGCGGCTCGTCAGGGGCCTGATGGAGGCCGGGGCCGACATGGAGTTTTTTGTCCCTGAGTGCGGCGAGGGGCAGTTCTACACTGTTCTTGACCAGTTCCCCGAGGCCCGGGCGGTCAGGCTGGAAAGCGGCCCGACCCCGTCCCTGTCCCTGGGGGGCGGCGACCTGCGTCTTGCCTCCGATACCCTGGCCAGAGAGCTTGTATTCTGGTCCCACGGGGCGGGAAGGCTCAAAAAGGCTGCCGCCATGGATTTTCCGGGGTGGAGTGCCATCGCTGTCTGCGGCGACGACAGCGACCTTGCCTCAGCCATGGAGAGCTTCGAAAGATACGGCTTGCCCTTCTGCCTCAGGGAGGGGGTGCTGGTCTCGGAGACCGTGCTGTGGAAGAGTGCCCTCCGGGCGGTCGACCTGGCCTCGGAGGGGTGGCCTGCCGGAGAGACGGCGAATTTTCTTTCCGGCCTCCTCTTCTCCCCCTTCGACTTCCCCAGGGAGGCCTTCGCCCAGCAGCTCCCCTCCGGCAGAGAGGAGTGGACCCGCTTCCTGAACGAACAGGGCGGCAGCCTGTCCGCCTCCTTTCTCAGAGCTCTGGCCTTCACCGACGCCGTTGCCGCCGGAAGGGACCCGGCGAGTCTTATCTCGGCCCTGGCCGACCTCGCCCCCGACAGAGAGGGGATAAAGAGGCTGATCACGGAAGGGGCCCCCTACCCCTCCCTGGACGGCGACCTCAGGGTTTTGAACGACGCCCTCCTCGAGGCCCGGGAGAAGGAGAGAGCCCTCCGGGACCTGGACAGGGACCTCGGCCCCGCCGGCAAAGACCCCCTCTCCGGCGGCGAGGCCATAGCCTTTCTCGAAAGATGGGCCGAGACAGCCTACACAAGAACGTCCCCCCCCGTAACCCCTGCCGTCTCCCTCCATCCGGGCGCCCCTCCCACCCTGGCATGGGCTCCTGTGTGGATCCTCCTTGGCGCTGCTGCCTCCCGGTGGCCCGGTCAGATAAGGGAGTCCCCCCTGCTGAACGACGAGCGAAAGGCCGTCCTCCACGACAGCCTGGGCCTGGGGGCAAGCCACCTCCCCCTGGCGCCGGAGAAGCGCAGGCAGAGAGAAGCCCTGTTCCGCCGGCTCTCCGCCTCCGCCACGGAACTTTGCCTGTTCGTCTACCCCCTTGCCGACGGTAGCGGCCGGCCTCTTCCTCCTTCTCCCTTCATAGGCGGTGCGGAGACAGGAAAAAATCCCTGGCTGCTCCCCACAGACGAGCCCATTGAGCGATCCCTGGGGGAAATGCTGCCCGGTGAGGGCGAGCCCCTAGCGGAAGGCGTGGAGATTTGGGCCCAAAGCGGCGGTCCCCTCGGAATAAAAAGGGGAAACCCGTCGGAGGCTGTCCTGGCCGGTCACGGCGACGTCTTCTACCTGAGCAGTCTGGACGACTACGCCGACTGCCCCTTCTTCTACTACTGCCGCAGAGCGGGGCTGGAGCCTGTCAGAGAAGAGCTCTTTCTGCCCCTGAAGGCGGGAAACGGCTACCACAGGCTCTGGGAGCTGGCCTGGGAGGAGTACATCCTCTCCGGAGGCAGCCTCGCGGCCCTGGCCCGCCGCCACTTCGACCAGGCCTACGGCGAAGCTTATCCGGAGCTCCTCTCCCACCCGGGCCTGGCCCGCCGGAGGCTGGACCAGCTGAACAAAAATATACGCCTTGGAGCGATGCAGGACGAATTGGAGATAAATGGACTGCGCTCCGCCCGGGCCGGGCAGAAGCGGGAACACCCCCTGCCGGAGATGGAAATAGGCGGCATCTCCTTCAGAGGCCGGTGCGACAGGCTGGATATGCTGGAGGGCAACACCTATCTTATCTTCGACTACAAGAGCGGCAGGGCCGACAGGTACAACAAAAGCCTTCAGCTGGCCGCCTACAGTCTGGCGCTGAAGGAGGAATTCGGCGGCCGGGGAGCAGCCGCCGCGATCTATCTCTCCCTCGCCGACGGAGGCGCGGCGATTGCAAGGAGTGAGGACGCCCCTTCGTGGATAAAGAAGAGAAAGGCAGCTCTGCCGGGGCTGGAAGAAGAGGCGGCTAACGCCATGAACCGGGCCGCCGAATCCGTGAGGACGGGGATCTGGCCGCCTAACTACGACTCCGACAGGTGCAAATACTGCCCCTTCCCTTCCCTGTGCAGAAAGAGGGACTTCAGGCCCGAAACCACCCGGGAGGAGGATTAGAAACTTATCTTGCTGCGGCAATCCGTTTATTCCTCTTGCTCACATAAATTCCTTTCCGCTTGCAATCATCTTTAGACTTGTCGCTGACTCTGCCGTTAAAGCACAAAACATCCGGCTTTGAACTGGGATAAAAAGTCAGACTTTATTTGGCAGAATACGAGGTGAACAGGAATACAGCGCTAAAAAACCGGGCCTCCCCTGCCCTTAGCTTCAGGCGCTTCCTCTGCTTTCCTGCGAGACTTCGTGAAATAAATGCAACCGTTTGGGGAGTCAGCTCACCTGAGTAATTAATGATGTCTAGTAAATAGAATTGATTGTATTATTAAAAGCAAACAATCTGAATTTTTAAATAATTCACCATCAATAGTTTGACGCAGGCAGGTACAGATGCTATAGATTGAATAATAAAACCTTGATTAAAAACCATAATAATGAAATCAAATTAGTGATATTATTTTACTATAACCTTAATGTACATGTAGTATATGTATAGAAAGAATCTATAATAT
>JBMNVK010000011.1:0-29626 GCA_050946755.1 Aminivibrio sp.
GCGGTACGGCATTCCCGACTACCGGCTGCCCCAGGATATACTCCAGAAAGAGATCGACTGGCTGCTGGCCCACGGAGTGGAAGTCCGCACCGGCATGGCCCTGGGCGGCAATATTACCCTTGACGAACTCCGCAGGGACTTTGACGGAGTCATCCTGGCCATGGGCTGCTGGAAATCCTCCCCCCTCCGGGTGACGGGGGAAGATCTGGAGGGAGTAGTGGGAGGCATAGACTTCCTCTACGACGTAAAGACCAACCGGGGCATAAAGGTCGGCAAACGGGTGGTAGTGGTGGGCGGCGGAAACACTGCCATGGATGCGTGCCGGTCCGCCCGGCGGCTGGGCGCCGAAGAGGTCTCCGTTCTCTACCGCAGAAGCCGGGAGGAGATGCCCGCTGACGACATCGAAATTGTGGAGGCCACCGAAGAGGGAGTGGACTTCATATTCCTCGCCGCCCCGAGTGCAATTGAGGGAGACGGCAATGTGGAAAGAGTTCTCTGCGAGCGGATGGAGCTGGGTGAACCGGATGCTTCAGGGCGGCGGAGACCTATTCCCACAGGGGAGACCTTTATCATCGAGGCGGATATGGTAATTGCCGCCGTGGGTCAGGGCATAGATTTCTCCGGGGTGCCCGAATCCCTTCACGACGGCCGCTGGATGAAAGTCGGCCCTGATTACGACACCCCCCTGCCGGGGGTCTTCGTCTGCGGCGATCAGCAGTCCGGCCCCGGAATAGCCATTGAGGCCATAGGCAACGGCCACTGGGCCGCCGACTCCATGGACCACTACCTTACGAAAGGAATCCCCAAAAAACCCTTCGTCTACGACATAGTAAGGGATGACCTGGGGCCGGAGGACTTCGCCCACGTGGAAAAAGCTCCCCAGGAGCAGGTCCCCCACATAGACGGGAGGAAACGCCTATCCATGGGTTTTGATGAGTACAGCCCCGGACTGTCCGAGGAACAGACCCTCAGGGACTCCTCCCGGTGCATGGAGTGCGGCTGCGAGGACGTATTCGAATGCAAGCTGCGCCGCTACGCCATCACTCATGAGGTAGAGCCGGAAAGACTGGCAGGGGAACATATCTCCAAGGAAGAGGAAGTCAACAGATATTACATCCGGAACATGGACAAGTGCATCCTGTGCGCCAAATGCGTCCGGGCCTGTGACGAAATTGCGGGCTTCCACGCCATAGACTTTGCCCTGCGGGGCTTTGAGACGGTAATGACCCCCCACTTCTACCGGGATATGGAGGACTCGGACTGCACTTTCTGCGGTCTCTGCACCCAGGTATGCCCCGTGGGGGCGCTCATAGAAAAGAGGGTGGAGCGGCGGCCCCATCTGGAGGAGCCCGAGATAGTCAAAACCACCTGTCAGCTCTGCTCAGTGGGCTGCGAGCTTGACCTGAACCTTGACCGGGGCCGGTCCCGGATCGTGAGAGTGACCACGGATCTGGACAATCCTGTAGGCCCCGCCTTCGGCGCCTGCTGCTTCAGGGGCAGATACGAGTTTAAGGACTCAGAGGATGCCGGAGACTTCAGCCCTGCCACGGGAGGAAAGCCCGCATCCTTTGAGGAGGCCCTGGAAGCTTTTGGCGAGCTTTCAGCCAGAGAGGGAACTGTCTACGCGGCGGGCCCTGCCCTCACCCTTCAGGAAGCCCGGGCCCTTAAGGACTATGCGGCCCTGTGCACTCCAAAGGCCGTCATAACAGCCGTCGAGGGAGCGGAATTCCTGCCCCTTATGGCGGAAGCTGCGACAAGGGAAGGACTTCACAGAGCCTCTTATGCTGACATCTGCCAGGGGGACGCCTATCTGCTCATCGGCACTGATACCGACGAGGAACAGCCGGTGCTGACCTCCTGGATCAGGAGGGCCGCAAGGCACAAAAATGCGGCCCTGGTCCGCATCGGAGGCGCAGAAAGCATCCTGGACAAGGGGGAGACCATAAACCTTTCAGCCCTGCCGGAGGATGAAGAGAAGGCCCTAAAGACCCTGGCTGAAGCCGTAGAGGCACTAAAGCTGAAAGGCGGGGCGGACTTCGCCGGTCTGGCCGAAGGAGCGGGCCTTGATCCTGAAAAGATGGAAAGGGCCGCAAGACTTCTCGCGGCAGCCTCCAGGCCCGTGGCGCTTATAGGGCCGGGTATGCCGGCAGAGGCATCTTTTGATGCAGTCAAAGCCCTTAACGGAGGCAGATACATGCTGCTGTTCAGGGGGGCGGGAACGGCGGCGCTGCTCTCAGTAATTGAAGGGGCAGCCAGCCTGGCCGCAGGAAGAGAGGCCCTCCGGAAAGAGCCGTCCGCAGGGGTAATCTTTGTGGGCACAACCCCCGAGGAGGCGGGCTATACCGCCGCAGATCTGGCCGGAAGAAAATACGCCGTCCTGTCAGACCGGTCCTCCCCCCTGTCGGAGAAAGCCGGCGTGCTGATGCCCCTTCTCCCCTGGACGGAAAAGGAAGGAACCATGGTCAGTCTTGAGGGCAGGGAGCTGACAATTAACAGAGGTCCCCTGAGCAAGAAGACGGGAAGCCATATCTGCGCCATACTGGCATCGGCGGCTCTGCCCCTGGGAGCCCCAATTCCCTCGAACCCGACGGCCCGCTAGATTCTAAACTATAATTCGCAAAACTCCCAATTTACAGGGCCCTTCTTGCGGCCCTGTAAATTTTTGTTCACTTTACTTTTACCTATTGACATTTGGATTATAGACCGTTAAGCTATCTGAAAACTTAACCGGGAGGCTTTAAAATGAAAAAAATTGGTCTTGTTTTGATGACTGCAGCCATAATTCTGGGCGCTGCCTGCGCTTTTGCCGCCGCCCCTGAGGGAGAGCCGATCAAAATAGGCTACCTGGCCACCCTCACCGGCGATGGCTCCACCTGGGGCCAGCACGAGAGAGACTCCGCGCTTCTGGCCATAAAGGAGCTCAACGACGCGGGCGGAGTGCTTGGAAGGCCTCTGGAGCTTGTCTGCTACGACGTACGGGGCAGGCAGGAGGATGCCATTCAGGCGGCCAGGCGGCTAGTATACGAGGACAAGGTGGTGGCCATCGGCGGCACCAACTACAGCGGGCTGAACATTGCCACCGCCTCGGTGGTAAATCCCGGAAAGGTGCCCCAGATCGGCACTGCCGCCACAAATCCGGCGGTCACGGTGGATCCCAATACGGGAGAGGTCAGGCCCTTCTCCTTCAGGATCAGCTACACCGATCCCTACCAGGGCAAGGTAATGGCGGACTACTTTGTAAACAGGCTGGGAGTGAAAAAAGCGGCCATCATCAAGGACGTGGGCAGCGACTACTCCGAGGGCCTTACGGAGTTCTTCAACGCCCGGTTCAAGGAGCTGGGGGGAGAGCTCACGGGAGAATGGGGATTCCGTTCCGGAGACGTGGACTTCAGGGCCCAGCTCACAGAGATGAAGGCCTCCGGCGCCGAGGCGGTGGCCCTTCCCCTGCTCTATAAGGAGATGGCCCTGATTATGAAGCAGGCCGCCGAGCTTGACTGGAAGCCCCTTTACATCGGCGGCGACGGCTTCAGCCCCAATATGCTTGAGATCGCCGGGGACGCCATGGAGGGAAGCTACTGGGTGTACAGCATGGACCTGAACAACCCCCAGCTTATCCTGCTCCTCTCCCGGTTTGAGAAGGAGTACGGAAGACCCGCCACAGAGCCCTCCAACGTGGTCAACGCTTACGACCTTATCGTATGGGTGGCAGAGGCCATCAAGAGAGCGGGAAGCGCCGACTCAGTGGCGATAAAGGACGCCATGGAGGACATCAAGGACCTGCGCCTCGTCCACTTCAACCTCACCGTGGACAAAGAGACCCACAACCCGCTGAACAAACCTGCCGCCATGATGATATGGAAGGATCAGAAGTTCCAGTTCCTGGAGATGTGGGCGCCCCAGGAGTCTTTCTAGAAATCTGAGAGCCAAACAGCGGAACAGGGGCCGGGCCATATATCCCGGCCCCTGTTTTTATTCCTCCCGGCTGGCGGTGAGCACTCCTCCCCGGAGAGAGACTGAAATGGTCCCCCGCTGCTCCTCTATTTCACTGGGGAAATCCTCCCTGAAGTGGACTCCCCTGCTCTCCTCCCTCAGCATAGCCGCCCGGGCCACCCCCTCTGCGGTGGCGATCATGCCCTTCATCTCAAGGGCATGAAGGAGATCCATGGAGGAATCCGCTCTGAAGGCCCTGTTGGCGGATTTCCACTCCTCAAGGGCATCTATGCACCGGACCAGCCCCTCTCCGCTTCTGCAGGGACCCAGGCCCTCCTGAACAATCCCTTTGAGGTCCTCTCTTGCCTTGCCCGGCCTGTCATCCCCTGTCAAAAGTAAGGCCAGATTGGGGCCTGCAATTTTCTCCGGCCCTCCTCCCGGCGCTGATGCTCCTTCTTCAGCGGCCGCCCCGCCCGCCCTGAGCCCAAAGGTTACGATGTTCGTTAGGGCGTTCCCTCCCATGCGGCTGGCCCCGTCGACGCCCGCCGTAACCTCTCCGCAGGCGTAAAGGCCGGGAAGGCTGGTGCGCCCCTCGCTGTCAATGGGCACTCCTCCGGTAAAATAGTGCTGTATGGGCGATACCTCCACCGGCCGCATCCGTCTCCGGGGAGGGAGGTCGACCATGAGGGATACCCTGAGATCGGGCAAACTGAGCATATCGTCTGCAAGCTTCTCGATATGCAGATAGATCTTTCCTCCGTCCTTTTCGTGCCGGGCCAAAAAGGATGCGCACCTGTCCCTCGCAAAGTAGTTGGCCTCTTTTCCGGAGGACAGCCCCCAGGACAGAATGGCCTCCTTAAGAAATTCCCGCCCCTTTCCGTCAGTCACCGGAATGTAGTCCATCGCCGTAAGGCCTACCATCCACACGGGGAAGGCGGGGTCCTTCCAGCCCAGGGGGTAGAACTGTACATACTCCATATCCGCAAGGTCAAGGCCTGCCTCCAGAGCCATGGCATAGCCGTCCCCCGTCATCCTATAGGGATTATCCGTGCGGCTGTAGATGGCGCCTCCGCCGCCTGTGGCCAGGATCACGGCTGAAGCCCAGGACCGCCACTCCCGGCCTGTCTTCCAGTCAACCCATTCAAGGCCCTCCACCCTTCCCCCGGCGGACAGGATTCTGGTGGCTGCACAGTTTTCCAGAATCTTTACGCCCTCCGCCCGGGCAAGGGCGCAAAGCTCGCCGGTCATGCCGGCGCCTCCCATAATTTCAGAGGGAGCGGAGGCGCGGACATGAGCCCTGCCCTCCCCGATCTTCATGGTTATCCCCCAGTCGGAAAGTGTCCGCAGGGAGGCCTCGCAGTGCTCTGAGAGGGTCCGCACCAGCTCCGGATCGCCAGCGCTCCTGCCCACTTCAATAACTTTTTTGAAATGCTCCTCCGGCGTCACCGATCCCGAGGCGAGGGAGAACATCCCGCCGGAATAGGCGGTGCAGCTGCCGGTTGCGCAGGAGGTCTTCGAGAGGAGCAGGACCTCGGCCCCCTTTTTGGCGGCAGCAATGGCCGCCGTTAGCCCGGCGCCGCCGGAGCCTGCAACGATTATCCTTTTTCTCATGATTTCTCCTCCCCGATATGAAGAGCCCCGCGGCAAATTCGCGGGGCTCCTGCAGTTTTTTGCTTTTACCGTAATTTGAAGTCTGGCTCTAGTCCTCTTCCTCTTCCTCTTTGTGGGCGGCAATGACCTTCTTCGCAATATCGCCGGGGACCTCCTCGTAGTGGGCAAACTCCATGGTGAATGTTCCCCTGCCCGAGGTCATGGATCTCAGGATGATGGCGTAACGGAACATCTCTGCCAGGGGGCACTGGGCCCTTACCACCTGCTGGTGTCCCTTGCTGTCCGTGCCCAGGATCCTTCCCCTGCGGCTGTTGAAGTCGCCCATTACGTCGCCCAGATACTCCTCGGGAACTGTGACCTCCACCTCCATGATGGGCTCCAGCAGCACCGGGTTGGCCTCCATTATTCCCTTTCTGAAGGAGAGTCTGGCGGCCAGCTTGAAGGACATCTCAGAGCTGTCCACATCATGATAAGACCCGAAGAAAAGAGTGGCCTTAAAGTCCGTCACAGGGAAGCCTGCGAGAGGTCCTTTGACCATGTTTTCCATGAGGCCTTTTTCCACAGCGGGAATATATCCCTTCGGAATTGCTCCTCCTACGATCTTGTCCTCGAAGACGAAGCCCTCCCCCCGATCCAGGGGGGTATAGCGGATATGCACGTCGCCGTACTGGCCGTGGCCTCCGGTCTGCTTCTTGTGTCTGCCCTGGGCCTCTGCCTCCTTTTTGATGGTCTCCCTGTAGGGAACCTGCGGGGTCTTTGTGTCGAGCTCCACTCCGTACCGCTCTTTAATCTGGGAGAGTACTATCTCGATGTGCATGTCCCCCATGCCGGAGAGAACGCTGTCTCCCGTCTCGGGGTTTTTCTCGAAGGTGAGGCTGGGGTCCTCCTCCAGGGTTCTGTTGATGGCGTTGCCCAGTTTGTCCTCATCGGCCCGGCTTCTGGCGATTACGGCCACACTGTAGACAGGCTTGGGGAAATCAATGGGCATGAAGGTGGCATCGGCCCCCTTTACAGACAGGGTATCCCCTACCTGAACGCTGTGGAGCTTGGGGATGGCCACGATGTCACCCACGGCAATCTCCTTTACGTCCTTGCCTTCCTTGCCGGCCATGAACTTGAAGGAGCTTATTCTCTCATCATCGCCCTTGTTTACGTTGTAGATAGTGTTGTCGGAGGTAAGGGTTCCGGAATTTACCCTGAGGAAGGAGAGCTTGCCCACGTAGGGGTCCACCATTACCTTGAAGCAGAGGGCGGAGAACTGCCCTGCGGGGTCGGGGGCCACCTCCACCGTCTCCTCGCCCTTTGTGGCGGTGCGGCTTCTGGATTCAAGGGGAGAGGGGAAGAAGTCGGCGATGAAGTCCATTATCTGGTGGACTCCAACGTTTACCGTGGCAGAGCCGGGGAATACAGGGATGAAATCCCTGGATCTGATGGCTTTTCTTAATACGGGAAGAAGGTCCTCGTCGGAGATGGTCTCCCCTTCAAGGTAGCGCATCATCAGATCGTCGTCCGCCTCGACTATGGTCTCCACAAGGCTTTCTCTGGCCTGAGCCACTTCTTCCGCCATTTCAGCGGGGATGTCCTCTTCCGCAAACTTTCCGCTTCCGTCGGTCTGATAGACGTAGGCCTTGTTTTTGATGAGGTCCACGACCCCTCTGAAGCTGGCCTCCGACCCGATGGGCAGAAAGACTGCTGCGGCCTTGTCGCTGTAGTCGGACCGGATGTCCGTCAGGACCCTGGCGAAGTCAGAATTTTCCCTGTCTAACCTGGAGATGTAAAAGGCAACAGGCAGCTCAAACTCCCCGCCCGTCTCCCAGGCCATGTCCGTCTGCACCTCGATGCCGCTGACGCCGCTGACAGCGATAAGGAGAGAATCGGACACCCTTACGGCTGACTTCATTTCGCCGATAAAGTCGGCGAACCCGGGGGTATCAAGGATAAAAAACTGCTTGCCCTTGTGCTCCATGGCGATGACAGAAGTGTTGATGGAGATCTGACGCTTCTGCTCTTCCGGGCTGAAGTCGCTTACGGTGTTGCCGTCCTCGATCCTGCCCATTCTGGTGGTTACGCCGTTGCTGAAGAGCATCGCCTCCACCAGGGCGGTCTTTCCTGCCCCTCCGTGAGCAGCGATTGCAAAATTGCGGGTATTTTCAGGCTGACGATTTCCCATTAAAACTACCTCCTCCGGAGTCTTGTATCTGCCCCGGACAGGGAATATTCTTCTACCTGGGGCAACCTCAATATATTAAGCATAACCGCTTCGTTAGTCAATAAACCGGGCCTCATGCTTCCTCCAGCAGACGTTCTATCATCCTGGAGACGACAGCCGGGTCCGCCTGGCCCCGGGTCTCTCTCATTACCAGCCCTGCAAGAAACTTTACCTTTTTGCCTTTTTGGTCCTTTCCGGACCGTATTTCATCAACTACATCCCCGTTTTCCTGCAGCACTTTGCGAACCCTGCTCTCCAGGTCCGCCTCTGAAAGCCCGCCCGCAGATGCTCCCGCCTCGTCAAGGGCCTCCGCCAGAGGCCGGCCGTCTGTCATAAAGGCAAAGACCTCTCTGGCTGCAGTGGTGGAGAGTTTTCCGTCCTCCACAAGGGCTACCAGCTCCGCAAGGAGGGCGGGCTTTACCGGGAAGTCCTCTATGGAGAGCCCCTGCTCATTCATCACCCGGAAGACCTCGGTCCGGATCCAGTTGGACGCCCTCACGGGGGAGGCTCCTTCATCAACGCACTTTTCAAAGTAGAGGGCTACAGGCAGGCTATCTGCCATAAGGACTGCATCCGTTACCGTAAGCCCCCACTCAGACTCATATTTTTCCTCCCTAACCCAGGGGAGCTCCGGCAGGTCCCTTCCGGCCCGGCTGATCATGTCCTCCGTTACAGGAAGGGGAGGCAGGTCCGGCTCGGGCAGGTACCGGTAATCCCGGGCGGACTCCTTGCTCCTTGTGGAAATGGTCACACCCTGAGCGTCGTTCCAGTGGCGGGTCTCTTTCTCCAGTTTTTCTCCTGAGGCAAGGGCCTTTTTATGCCGCTCAATCTCGAACTCCAGGGCCCGTTCCAGAGCCCGCAGAGAGTTCATGTTCTTTACCTCCGCCCGCTCGCTCCAGTCCAGGACTTTGCCCGTCCCCTTCTCCGCCCGTTTTACGGAGATGTTTGCATCCACCCTCAGGGAGCCTTTTTCCATATCCCCGTCGGATACGCCAAGGTACCGGACCAGCTGCCTGATCCGGGAGGCATACTCCCTTGCCTCGGCGGGGGAGGAGATATGGGGCTCCGAGACTATCTCGGCGAGGGCAATGCCCCCTCTGTTGTAGTCAGCAAAGGAGTTCTCTGCCCCCTCAAGAC
Source organism: Aminivibrio sp. (assembly GCA_050946755.1). Lineage (GTDB taxonomy): Bacteria > Synergistota > Synergistia > Synergistales > Aminobacteriaceae > Aminivibrio. The sequence goes on from JBMNVK010000011.1 coordinate 8,888, forward strand.
GGCCGTCCTCGGCGGAGTGAACCAGCTTGCCCGCATCTTCCTCAATATGCAGCCTTGTTATCCCGATCGGTTTAAGGGCGCCGTCGTCGCCTCTTATGAGTACTTTACCTCCCTCCGACAGAGGCCGGTCGTCCTGGCTTATCTGGTAGGCCTTGGGCAGGTCGGCATAGAAGTAATGCTTCCTGTCGAAGTAAAGACAGTCCCTGATTTTCCCTGAGAGAGAAAGTCCTGTCCTTATCGCAAGCTCCACAGCTCTGCCATTGAGCCGTGGCAGGGCGCCGGGCAGCCCCAGGCACCCGGGGCAGACATGGGTGTTGGGGGCCACTCCGATATAGTCCGTAGAGCAGCTGCAGAAAAGCTTGCTCGCCGCTGCCAGCTGCACGTGAATTTCAAGGCCTATGACGGGAATATATACGGCAGTCATGAGGCTTCCCCTCCCTTCACGGCGGATGGAAGGGGCGCGATTCCAGCCTCTCCCACAGATTTTTCTATAACCGCTGCGGCATGAAGAAGCTCCTCCTCCCTCCAGTGAGAGGCCACGAGCTGAACTCCCAGGGGCAGGGGCTTTTCTCCGCCGGTAAAACCAATGTTCATGGATAGTGCGGGAAGGCCGGCCAGGTTTGCCGGAAGGGTAAAGAGGTTGGCCATCCTCATCCGGTCCCCTCCCTGGGCATTCTTGATAAAGGCAGGGCCGGGGGCGGAGGGCATGGCGATGATGTGGCAGCCGCTGAAGACGCTTTTTAGCTCCTCTGCAATGAGAGTTCTCGCCTTTCGGGCGGCCATGTAGTATTCATCATAGTTTGAACCGCTCATGATCCAGGTCCCCATAAGAATTCTGCGCTTGGAATCCGGGCCGAAACCTTCGCCCCTAGTCAGGGAATAAAGCTCTGACAGAGTATCCCCCCGGCGGGAGAGGCCGTATCTTACGCCGTCGTACCGGGCAAGGCTGGAGGCGGCTTCCGCCCTGGACAGGATGTGGTAGCAGGGGGGGCCGAACTCCACCGTCGCCGGAAGGGAGATCTCCCTTATCTCCGCCCCCTCCTCCCGGCAGAGGTCAAGGAACTTTGCAAACCCCTTCAGCACCTCGTCATCAAGGTGGGGTGCCAGGGAGTCGAGATTAAGGGCGGCCACTTTCTTCCCCCTGAGGGACGAGGCGGAGAGAGGGGCTTCATAGTCGGGTCTGGGGCCGGGGCGGCAGGTTGAATCTTTTTCGTCGGGAGCGGCAATGACGGACAGGATAAGGGCCAGATCTGCCGCAGTCCTGGCAAAGGGGCCTGCCTGGTCCATGGTGGGGGCCAGGGGTACCACTCCCCGCCTGCTCACCAGACCCCAGGTGGGTTTGAGGCCGTAAATTCCGCAAAAGGCCGCAGGCTGACGGATGGATCCTCCCGTGTCGGTACCGAGGGCCAGAGGACTGTACCCGGCGGCCACGGCGGCAGCGCTTCCGCCGGAGCTTCCCCCGGGAACTCTGTCCCTATCCCAGGGGTTGGAGGGCGGGGTGAAGACGGAGTACTCCCCGGAGTTTCCCATGGCGAACTCGTCCATATTGGACTTGCCCGGGAAGACCGCCCCCGCCTCCGCCATCATCTCGATCAGAGCGGCGTCAAAGGGAGGTATCCAATGCTCCAGCATTCTGCTGGCGCAGGTGGTCGGGGCACCCCTTAGGCATATGTTGTCCTTTATGATAACGGGAACTCCCGCAAGGGGTCCGGGGTTCTCTCCCCGGGCTACCGTGCGGTCCACCTCAGCCGCTCCCTTCCGGGCTGCCTCCTCCGTGAGGGTCACCAGGGCCGACAGGGCATCCTCGCAACTTTGAATTCTGTCCAGGCAGGATTCCAGTACTTCTGAGGCGGAAAACTCCCCTCTTTTCACGCCCCGGGCCATCTCAGAGGCAGACAGAGCATATAGTTTCATTCCTTATTCCTCCTCAAGGATCCTTGGAACCAGGAAAAAGCCGTCCCTGGTCTCCGGGGCAGCGGCCAAGACCTCTTCCCGGATGGAGGACTCCTGAACTGCATCCTCCCTCGGGGGGAAGATCTCCTCCCGCTCCGCTGCATAGGGAGGGACCCCTTCCAGATTCAGTCTGCCCTGCAGAGCGGCCTTCGAGATAGCGCCGCAGAAGGGAATCGCCTCGCTGAAGTAGGCAGCCATCCCCTGTATTTCCTCATCTTCAAGACGCACTCTGGCCGTCTCTGCCAGAGCGCGGATATCTTTCTCATTCATTTTTTGCACTCTCCTTCCCCGCGGAGATCATGCCGAGGAACTCCTCCTCGGTAATGACTTTCACCCCGAGGGATTCGGCTCTTGTCAGCTTGCTGCCTGCATTTTTGCCCGCCACTACAAGAGAGGTCCTGCTGCTGACCGACGAGGGACAGGTGGCTCCTGCGCCCTTGGCCAGGGCCTCGGCCTCAGCCCTTGTTATCGTTTCAAGTTCGCCGGTGAAGACAATGCGCATCCCCTCCAGGAACAGAGACGGAGCCTCTTCGACCTCCATCTCCTCAGCAGCCGCCCGGGCGCCTTCAACGCCCAGCTCCCCCAGCTCCTCCATGAGCCTGATGTTCTCCTCCTGGGCAAAGAAGGAGCGAACCGATGCGGCTATGACAGGGCCCACTCCCTCCACCGCCGCCAGAACCTCCTCCGAGGCAGATGCAAGAGTGGGGACATCTCTGAAGGCATCGGCCAGAATCTCCGCCCCTCTGGCGCCCACGAACCGGATGCCCAGGGCCGACAGCAGCCTGGAAAGGGGCTGTTTTTTGGAGCCCTCAATGGCGGAGAGAAGATTTTCTGCTGATTTTTTTCCCATTCTTTCAAGCTCTGCCACCCGGGCCGCTTCAAGCCGGTACAGGTCCGAAACTTTTTTTACCAGCCCCTCGTCCAGCAGCTGCTCCACGAGCTTGTCCCCCAGGCCTCTGATGTCCATGCCTCCCCGGGAGGCAAAGTGGCGGAGCCCCTCTTTAAGCTGGGCAGGGCACGACGCCCTGTTGAGGCACCTAAGGGCCACCTCCCCCTCAAGGCGCACCGCGGGAGACCCGCAGGAGGGACAGACGGAGGGCATGACGAATTCCCGCTCTTCACCGGTGCGCGCTTCCGCCACAGGCCCCAAGACCTCGGGGATTATCTCCCCCGCCTTCCGGACCCTTACCATATCCCCTATGAGGAGCCCTTTTCGCCTTACCTCATCCTCGTTGTGAAGCCCTGCCCTCCGCACCACCGTGCCGGAGAGGGTTACCGCCTCCAGGACGGCCACGGGGGTGAGGGCGCCGGTTCTGCCCACGGAGATGAGGATATCCTCAAGCCTGGTGATCTTTTCCTCAGGAGGGTATTTAAAGGCCGCCGCCCAGCGAGGGGCGTGGGATGTGGCCCCAAGCTCCTCCCAGACGGGGATGGAGTTGATCTTTATCACCACGCCGTCGGTGGCGTAGGAGAGAGAAAATCTTTTTTCGCTCCATAGGGAGACAAAGCTCTTTACCCCTTCTCCGTCACCGCAGAGCTCCCAGGCCTTCTGCACAGGCAACCCCGCTTCCATAAGCCTCTCCAGCACTGCCCTCTGGGACGCAAGGCCCAAAGCCAGGGGAGAGACCACGGAGTAGACATAGACAGAGAGCCTTCTTTTGGCCGTTACGGAGGGGTCCAGCTGACGGAGGCTGCCTGCGGCGGCATTCCTTGGGTTGGCGAAGAGGGGCTCTCCCGCCTCCTCCCGCTCCTCATTGAGGGCGGCGAAGTAGTTTCTGTCGAGGAAGACCTCCCCCCTCACCTCAATCCTGCCGGGAAGGGCCTCTCTCAGCCTGAGCGGAAGGGTTCTTACGGTCCTGAGGTTCGCCGTAATGTCCTCCCCAACCCGGCCGTCCCCCCTGGTAGTACCCCGGACGAAGACTCCGTCCTCGTAGGTAAGGGACACGGCTATGCCGTCGATCTTCAGCTCGCAGACGTACCCTTCCGATGCCTGAGGGGCGGTGCGGGTCAAAAAGGCCTCCAGATCCCCCTCGTTCAGGGCGTTGTCCAGGCTCAGCATGGGCTCCGACAGGGGCACCCGCACAAATCCCTCTGCCGCCCTGCCCCCCACTCGGGTCGTGGGGGAATCAGGGGCTGCAAGCTCCGGGTAGGCCGCCTCAAGGCTGACAAGCTCCCTGAAGAGCCTGTCGTACTCGTCATCTGGGATCTGGGGCGAGTCCTCTACATAGTAGAGATGGCCGTGGCGGGTCAGCTCCTCCCGTAGGAAGGCCGCCCGCTCTGCGGCCCCGGCGGGAATTTTAGGATTTCTTCCCTGCTCGGGAGCTGCCATGCCAATCCTACTCCTCTTCGCCGCCCTCCTCCCTGGAGCGGGAGGGCAGGGGCCTCATGGTGGGGAAGAGGATTACGTCCCTGATGGACCGGGAATCGGTGAGAAACATGACAAGCCTGTCCACACCTATCCCCAGACCGCCTGTGGGGGGAAGGCCCGTCTCGATGGCGTTTATGAAGTCCTCGTCAAAGACGTGGGCCTCATCGTCCCCCGCCTCCTTCATTTTAAGCTGGTCCTCGAACCTAGCCCTCTGGTCTATGGGGTCATTAAGCTCGCTGAAGGCGTTGGCCACTTCCTTGCCGCAGACGAAGAGCTCGAATCTGCGGGTGTAGTCAGGGTTATCCGGATCCCTTTTTGCCAGGGGGGATATCTCCGTGGGATGGCCGGTGACGAAGGTGGGCTGAATCAGCTTCTCCTCCACGAAAGTCTCAAACATTATATTGAGCACCGCAAAGCGGCTCTCAATGCCGGAGAGCTCTACGCCCCGGCCGGCAGCAATCTCCCGGGCCTCTTCGTCGCTGGTTATCTCCCTGAAGTCCACCCCCGTGTACTCCCTCACCAGGTCCAGCATGCTTGCCCTTCTGAAGGGGACGTCAAAGTCCAGATCCACGTCCTGGTAGCGGACCTTTCTGGGGTTGCCGGCGCCGCAGACCACCTCAGCGGCGTTCCGGATGATCTCCTCGGTGAGGTCCATCATGTCGTGGTAGTCGGCGTAGGCCCAGTAGACCTCCATGCAGGTGAACTCGGGGTTGTGCATGGGGCTGAGTCCCTCGTTACGGAAATTCTTGCCGAGCTCGTAAACCCTGCCGAACATCCCCACCACCAGCCGCTTGAGGTAGAGCTCCGTGGCTATTCTCAGGTACATCTTCATACCCAGGGCGTTATGGTAGGTCTCGAAGGGGCGGGCCGCGGCGCCCCCCGCCAGCACCGACAGGATGGGCGTCTCTACTTCAAGAGTCCCGTGATCCTCCAGGGTCTTCCTTATGGAGGAGATGATCATGGACCTTTTGCGGAAGGTATCCCTCACATCCGGGTTGGCAATTAGGTCCACATATCTTCTGCGGTAGCGGATCTCCGTATCCTTAAGGCCGTGCCACTTCTCGGGCAGAGGTCTGAGGGCCTTGCTGAGGAGCACGCACTCCGTTACGTGGATGGTGAGCTCCCCCCGTCTCGTCCTGAAGGGGTATCCCCTGATGCCCACCCAGTCCCCCGTATCAACCCACTTTCTGGTGAAGTTGTAGTTCTCCTCCCCCATGGCGTTGAACTGGAAGTAGAGCTGAAGGTTGTCCGTCTCGTCGGCCAGGTTTGCGAAAGAGGCCTTGCCGTGCTTCCGGAGGGTCATTATCCTGCCTGCGGTAACTATGGGCGTCGTCTCGTCCAGCTCGTCCTCCGCCAGATGGCTGAAGTTCTCCCTGACGAAGGACAGGGCATGCTGCTTGTCCCACCGTTCGGCCCGGTAGGGATCAAACCCCTCCTCCGCCATAAGACGGTCGAGCTTGTCCTTCCTCTGCCGGAATATCTCGTCTACGCCATCATCCAGCCTTGCGTCCACTTCGGGAGGATTCTTCTCAAACTGCGATTCCACTTTATTTACTCTCTCCTTTCGAGGCAGCTATCAGACTGTTCGATAACTCCCCGCAATTCAGTCCAGCACGAGTGCTCCGCCGCCTTTCTGCGCAGGGCAGCAGAGCCCCGGAGACCCTTGAACATCCCCGCCATAATCCGTTTGGCAAAGAGGGCGCCGATTCTGGGGCCCATATAGCCGCTTACTGAGTCGCCCAGACGCAACATCAGGGAGATCCGGAGATCCGGCGGTGGGTTTATGTAGCTATTATGCACGTCATGGCCCATAAAGGCCAGAGTTTTGGCAAACAGGAAGGGATCCGCCACAGCCCCCCGGGCCAGAAGCACCGCCGGGCACCCCATTTCAAGGTACCCCACGGCCTGGGAGGGAGTGTAGACATCGCCGCTGGCGCAGATCCTGCCGGGGAATTCAGCCGCCATCTCTCTTATTATCTCCCGGTCCGCATCTCCTGCATATCTCTGGGCAGGGGTCCTTCCGTGGAGGCATACCAGGGACGCTCCGGCATCGAGAAGCCCCCGGCAGAACTCCTCTGTGGTCAGGGGGTAGTCAGGGGGGCACTTTCTTATCTTCGGCCATACGGGAAGGCCCATTTTTACAAGGGCTGCCACCATGGCAAAGGCCTCCTCAGGCCTCTTCATAAGCCGGGAGCCCGCCCCCTTTTTGAGCACTTTTGGCATGGGGCAGGCCATATTGATGCCCACGGCTTTGTAGGGAGTATCCTTCAGCACTTTTTCCGCCGCCCTCGCCAGGGTATCCCTGTCGCCGGCAAAAAGCTGGACGACGGCAGGAGGCTCTCCCGGCAGCAGGTCGAGCATAGCGTCCGTCTTTCCGTTGCTCCACAAAAGCCCCGCACAGCTTATCATCTCGGTATGGACGGCGGCGGCCCCAAGGCCTGCGAAAAAAAGCCTCAGGGGCGGTATGGTTATGCCCGCAAGGGGGGCAAGAAGCAGGGGCGATTCCAGGGTAAGCCCCCCCACCTCTGCCGGAACAGAAAGAGGGGCATTTAAAAGAGGGGGGAGAGGGGTCACCGGGGTCTGTTCCTCTCGAAGATGATCTTCAGCCCCTTAAGGGTAAGCCAGGGATCCACTGCGGTTATGGTCTCCGACAGGGAGGCTATAACGTCGGCGTGGCCCCCTGTGGCGACTACGGGACACTCGCACTCGAGCTCCGCCTTTATCCTGCGCACAAGAGAGTCCACCAGCCCGGCATTTCCATAGAGGATGCCTGCCTGAATGGACTCGATGGTGTTTTTCCCGATGATATTTTTGGGCCGCTCCAGGGAGACCTGAGGCAGCTTGGCAGTGCGGCCGAAGAGGGCCTCCATGCCCGTGACCAGCCCCGGGGATATGGTCCCGCCGAGATAGGCGCCGTCGGAATTGATTATGTCCAGAGTTATGGCGGTGCCGAAATCTGCCACGATGAGGGGAGCGCCGTAAGTTGCCTTGGCGGCCACCGAGTTTACCAGACGGTCCGCCCCTACTTCGTGCCTGGGGGAGTAGGCTATCTCCATGCCCAGGTCCAGGGAAGATGTAACTTTAAGTGGATCCGCCGAAAGGTAGTTTTTTATCCCTTCAGACAAGGGCACGTCCAGGGCCGGGGCCACGCTGGAATAGATGGCGCCCTGTATTTTGCCCCGGGAGATTCCCGAAATATCCAGCAGATTAAGAAGATAGACCCCCAGCTCGTCAGAGGTACGTCTCTGAGACCGGAGCCGCCAGTGTTTGACGAGAGTCTCCCCGTCATATATGCCAAGTACGGTAGTAGTGTTGCCAACGTCAAGGACGAGAAGCATAAGCCGTCCCCCTTCAATATGTATGTAAACAACAGGATATTATACCCTTTCTAAAGGGAAAAGTGGGAGAGTCCCGCCTTATCCTGAACATGTTCTCTTTTCTTTCAGCCGTCTAAAACAGCAGCATGACAGCGGAGGTTATTAGAATTATGCCTGTCAGGGTCCGCATACGGGGAGGGAAGAGGCCCAGGGCAATAGTGGCGATGAAGGCAAAGATCCCAAGGAAAAACGCCCCCTCCGACCACGGCGCCCTCCAGGGCAGAAGGGCGGCCAGGCTGTCGGCGATCCAGCCCCATATTATGAAAAGCCCCTCCGCCGCACCGGCCATATAGTAGCCGCCGGGAATCCCTAAAAGAGCGGGAAGGGATGCGACGGCAGCCAGGGGATACAGAAAGGCAAAGGCGGGCAGGGCGACAACATTTACTATAATCCCCGAAAGGGGCACGGCGCCGAAGGCCTCCGCCGACAGAGGATAAGTGGCCAGCCATACCAGAGGAGGGGCGGCAAGGACAGCCCTCCACTCTACTCCCATCTCGCTCAGGGCGGCCAGAAGCAGGGCTGCTGTGACAGAGAGCCTCCACCCAAGGTCGGCGTACCATTCAGGCCGCCAAACCAGAAGAGTCAGGGCAGCAAGGGCCACGGCGTTGACGGGCCTGCCCTTTCTTCCCAGAAGCCTCCCCCAAAGCACCGCCTGCACCATGAGGGCGGCCCTGACCGCGCTCGGGGCGCCTCCCGCCAAGAAGGAATAGCCCCAGATCAGCAGGCTTGCAAGGACGATCCTTCCTCCGTGAGGGAAGACTCTCCTGAAAAAGGCGAGGGAGAGAAGCTTCCAGGCCGCCGCAGCGACCAGCCCCACGTGAAAGCCCGATACAGCCAGCAGGTGAGCGGTGCCCCATGCCCTGTGATCCCCCGCCAGGGCAGGGTCGCTTGCGCCCAGCAGAGAGGCCAGAAGGTAGCCCCTGGTGGCCGGGGGCAGGGAGAGGAGGATTTTTTTCCGCAAGGCCGTTCTGAAAGAGGGAAGTCCGGGGAGCTGGGCCCTCTTAAGGCTGATTTTTGTGGGGACTATCTCCGCCCTTACCCCCCGGGCCCGCCAGTAAAGCTCCTCCCGAAAGGAAGAGGCGGCCGACCGGGAAAAGGACGCAGGCTCGCCGGTGAAGAAGATGGACTGCCCCTCTGGGACGGCCTGGTCGGGCCGCACTTTCAGCAGAAACCGCCCCTTCTCCCCCTCCACCACCACCGCCCTTTTAGAGCCCCAGGACCGCTCCAGGATGACTTCTCCCCCGTCGGTCACGGAGCCTGCCGGAAGGGTGAAGGATTGGATTCTTGCGACGGAGATTAGGGATAGAATTGAGGCGGCAAGGGCGATGAGCAGAGAGTAGGATAAAAACCGGAGAGGCCTTGCGCCGGAAAAGATGAGCAGCGTACCCAGGCAGATCAGAAAGGAGACGGCCCCGAGAGGAACAGTAGCTAATCCTCTGTCGGCCAAAACGAGGGATAAAAACACCGGGGCCAGGACAAACAGAAGGGGCGCCCTAGATATGCCCTGATCCCTATTTTCCGGGGAGATCATTGCAGGTCCACGTGAAATCTCATGTCTTCCAGCTTCTTGGGCCCGATCCCCTTAACCTTGAGCAGGTCTCCCAGGGAGGAGAAGCCGCCCATTCTGGCCCTCTGTTCGATGATGGCCCTGGCGATGGCCGGCCCCACTCCAGGCAGCCTTTGAAGCTCTTCCTGGGATGCTGAATTCACCCGGATAAGCCTGTCCGCCCGGTAATCCCCCGCTGGCGGGGAAGAATAGTTTAGGAAGGCGCCATTTTGAGGATTGGAGATTGTCCCTCCGCCCCCGCCCTCCTGACCTGCCAGAGGCACATGGATATGGGCACCGTCGAAGAGGGGGGCCGCCAGATTCACCCTCACGGGGTCCGCACCGGGAAGCAACCCTCCCGCTGCCTCTGTCAGCGCTATTACCCTGCTTTCCGGAGGAATGGAGTATACCCCCGGGGAGGCTACAGCGCCGGTAATATAAACCACCCACATTTTTTGACCAGCGTCCTTCTGCTCCTCCCGGGGCAGGGGCGGCGATTCCGCCTTTATATCGTCTTTTGCCTGGACGGAGGGAGCGGGGCCGGCCCTGAACCCGGAAGGCCGGTCGTAAAACCGGCCTGAAAAGAAGAATATCATCAGTCCCGCCAGCAGAAAACAGCCTAGGCCAAGTCCGAAGAAGGCAATTCCTCTGTATTTGGGATCCGAGAAAAACCCCTGTCTCACGCTTTCGCCCCCTACTCGTCAGAATCTCCAATCTGCCCGTAGAGACACCAGTTTTCCCCTCTGGTGATCTCTACGGAGACGGTACGGCCAAGCATGTTCTCCTCCCCCTCCACCAGCACTACCTTGTCGGAGGGGGTACGGCCCTGGAGCAGCCCCTCCCCCTTGGGAGCCAGGGCGTCCAAAAGCACCGGGAAGGTCGCTCCTGCCAGGGAGGCGTTTATCTCTCCGGCAATTCTCGACTGGAGGGCGTTCACCTCTCTTAGCCGGGCCATCTTCACCTCCCGGGGAATCTGGTCCTCTCTGCGGGCCGCTGCGGTGCCCTCCCGGGGGGAGTAGGCAGCCGTATGGACCAGGTCGAAGCGGAACTCCTCCAGCACGGCCAAAGACTCGGCAAAATCCTCATCCGTCTCGCCGGGGTGCCCCACGATAAGGTCAGTGGTAAGTCCCGCCTCCGGGAGTCGGCTTCTTATGCCGGCAACGGCCCTACGGTACTGGTCCACTGTATAGCCCCTGTTCATCATCTTCAGCATCCGGTCGCTCCCCGACTGGATGGGCAGGTTTATGGAGGGGCAGATGACGGAGGATAGCTCCGCCATTGCATCAACTATATCGGGGGTAAAATCCTTCGGATGGGACGTGACGAACCGCAGCCGCTCCACTCCCGTGGCCGCCCCGTCTCTCAGCAGGTCGGAAAAAGAGTAGCCGTCGGTGAAATCCGTTCCGTAGCTGTTCACGTTCTGGCCCAGCAGGGTGATCTCCTTAACGCCGTCCGCCGCCAAAATCCTCATCTCCTCCAGAATCTCGCCCCTAGGACGGGACAGAAAACGGCCCCGGACATGGGGGACAATACAGTAGGAACAGAAGTTATCGCAGCCGTGGGCGATGGTGACGTAGGCCTTCCAGGGATTGCCCCGCTCCAGGGGAGCGCCCCCCAGCTCGTCGAAGGCCCTGGGGTCGTCGTCAAGAAGCACTACCGACTCTCCCGGGCAGGCCATGAGCCGCTCCAGCCCTTCCGGCACCGCTCCTATGTGCCTGGGGCCTGAGATAAACCGAACCCAGGGAAACCGGGAGAGCATCCGGCGGCCCACGTTCTGGGCCACGCAGCCTGTTACGGCCACGTAGGGCTTTCCCTCCCTCTCCCACCGGGGGGCAAATCTGCCCAGATCGCTCCAGACCTTTTGCTCCGCCTTGTCCCGGATGCTGCATCCGTTGAGGATGACCACGTCCGCCTCCTCCTCGGGGGCCTCGGACCACCCTGAGGTTCTGAGGGCAGTTTTAAGCTTATCGCCGTCGTAGACGTTCATCTGACAGCCGTATACTTTAATCGCATATCGGTACAAAGAAAGGTCCTCCAGGAAAATATTATTGTTGCCCTTCGCCTGGAGGACATTATACTCCGTAACCCCGGCCTGTCCAAAATAAGGGGACGGTGATATAGTAAAAATAAAACTGCGGGAGGGAGCTCTGCCGTGAATCATTGTCGGTTTTTCCGGATTCTGTTTTTATGTTTTTTCGTAATTTTCTGCGGGGTTGCCGCGGCTTATGCTCAGACTCTTCCGGATGTGGAGGGTTTTGTGGGTGAAGAGATGAAGACAGTCCCCCTGGAGGCGCCGGCGGGCAGCTACGGTCAGTGGCTGTCCAGAGTCTACCGGGACGGCCGGGGGCGGACGGTGAAGGCAACCCTCATGGCGGGGCCCGGGGCCGGAAGGCTGAAGACGCCTGCTGAGGGAACCAAATCCGACGACAGGCCCCTGGGCTTCGGGTCGTCCTATGAGGGGCTGTCAGTGGAGGGAAGGCCCGCCCTGCTTGAAGATGTGCCGTCCCTGGGCCTGGCTCTTGCAGTTGCCCTGACGGAGGACACGACTCTCACCCTGGAATCGGCATCCCTTACCCGGGATGAGCTGATCAGCATGGCCGCCGCCCTGCTGAAATAGCGTCCCGAATAAGAGAACAATAAAAAAGGGAGGCCGGAGCCTCCCGTCTTTTGTCCCCTGCGGATTAGTCCGTGGGCTCGAACATATCCTTGCCTACTGCGCATACAGGGCAGACCCAGTCTTCAGGAACGTCGTCAAAAGTTGTTCCGGGGGCTACTCCGTTATCGGGATCGCCTTCTGCGGGATCATAGACATATCCGCATACGGTGCACACATACTTTTGCATGAAATATCCCCTTCCTTTCTGTCTTCCACACTGCTTCCGGCCATTATATACAACACATGCAGGAAAAAGGCAACCTTTCGCTGAAATCCCTGCACGAACAGCAGCGTCCATGCCCTGTTTGCATCAGAGGGAGGGCGCCTCCAGCCCTTCGGCTCCTGAAAGGCACAGGGCTCCATCGGCGGTGATGAGGTAGTCGTCCTCAATCCTCATGCCGCCCCACCCCTCCACATATATGCCCGGCTCCACCGTGACCACATCCCCCTCCTCAAGAATATCTGCGGACAGGGGGGAAAGCCTGGGCGCTTCATGAACCTCCATCCCCAGACCGTGCCCGAGGCCGTGGGTAAAGTATGAGCCCCATCCTCTTGAGGCTATCACATCCCTTGCCACTGCGTCCACATCTTTGCCTCCGACTCCCGGCCTGAGGGCATCGGAGGCCCTTCTGTGAGCCTCAATAAGGACGGACTGGATATCCCTTCCCTGGGGGGAGAGGGGGCCCATGGAAAAATTCCTGGTTATGTCCGAGACATAACCATCTACGGTGGCGCCGAAATCCACCGTGACTATATCTCCTCTCCTGAATCGTCTGTCTGTAGGGGCTCCGTGAGGAAGAGCGCTCCGCTCGCCGGACGCCACGATGAAGCTGCTGCCCTTCCATCCCCAGTCGGCGCCGTTGCGTCTGAGCCGGTACTCCAGAAGAGCGTTGAACTCTTTTTCCGTCATGCCCTCCCGAACTTCGTTCAGTACCTCCAGATAGGAGCTGTAGGCAATCCGGGCCGCCTTTTTGATGGAGGCCGCCTCCTGCTCGTCTTTTTTGCGCCTGAGAGCGGGAAGCAGGTCAGAGCAGTTCTTCCAGAAGGAGAGGGACGGCTCCAGAGCGCCGAAGACGGATACGGAGAGCCTGTCTCCCTCAAAACCTCCCGTCTTCCATCCTCCCTCCCGCAGAACTTCCGCCAGCTTGGCGATGAGAGGAGCCCCCTCAGCGGGCGCTATTTCGAAGGGAGATTGCTCCCCGGCCTGCACCAGATAACGGCCATCGGCGATGAGCAGCTTTCGCTCCGCTGATATGACCAGTGCGCCGGCGCTGCCCTGAAATCCACTGATATAGGCCATGGACTCCACGTTGTAGGACTCTATTGCCGCCAGCACAAAGACATCAATCCCCCTGCGGGTCATGAGCTCTCTTAATCTCTGGATTCTGCCGGCAATTCTTTTCTCCGTCATGGGCTGCTTTCCTACCTAGCGAGGAGGCCCCAAAGCTCCTCTGTCACATTTTCCGGGCAGTTTCCTTCCCCCTCCACAAATCTGCCGGGGGAAGAGGCGGTGATCCCGGCCTCCGCAAGGCCGGCGAGGGCCTCTTTTTCCCGCTCGGGTGCCACTACCGCCAGAAGCACGCCGGAGGAGATGAGGTGAAGGGGGTCAAACTCCAGATGATCCCTTACCTTCGCCGTAAGGGGAGACAGGTTGATTTTGCCGTAGTCCAGCTCCACGCCCAGGCCGCTGAGCCTCATGATCTCCGCGATGCCTCCCCCTATGCCTCCCTCGGTGGGGTCGTGGAGAAACCGGGCCATGCCCCTTAGAATGCGGGACTCGGGAAGTACGGAGATGGAGTCAAGCCACCCTGCCGCCTCCTCCACCCCTTCGTCGCCGATGGCAGGTACAAGCAGGTCAGGGCGGTCCTGGGCCAGGATCGCCATCCCCTCAATTCCAGCGTGCTTGGTGAGGATAAGTCTGTCACCGGGGCGGATATCGGTGGCCTTATGTACGTATTCTGTCGGCCCCATCATAGTCCCCACAAGCACGGGCTGATCGTACCGGTCGGTGAGCTCCGTGTGGCCCCCCACCACCGCCGCGCCTATGGACAGGCAGGCCTCGTGGATCTCCTCCATGAGGCTTTCCACCATGGGAATGCCCTCTTTTGAGGGAACCAGGAGAGTGACTACAAAGAAGGACGGCTCCCCTCCCTTGCAGGCAATGTCGTTGGCATTTATATGGACGAGAAATTTGCCCGCTCCCGTCGTGGCCCCCACAATGGGGTCGGAGGCCACCGCCACGTATTTGCCCTCGGGCCACTGGATCAGGGCCGCATCCTCCCCTATGCCGGGGCCTATCAGCACCTCGGGCCTCTGGGCGCCGCAAAAACGAAAAATGCTGCTCTCAAGCCTGCTCGGGGGGATTTTCCCCACCGGAGAATGATTCATCTGCTTCACCTCTTCGAATGCTAAAAAGACAGCCGCAGTAGGACTGTCTGTAGAGCTCCAGTTTTCTGGAGAGGGCAACTGATCTCTGGAAGCCTCCCTTTTTCCTGAAGATACGATTGAGCCATTCCAGGCCAAATTTTTTGGCCGTCCGCTCGCCTATGGAGTTTATCAGCTCCGCGTTTTTGTGGGGACTTATGGTCAGGGTGGTACAAAGCAGATCAATCCCTTCCCTTTTAGCTGCTCTGGCCGCTCCCTCAAGCTGTAGTCTGAAGCAGAGTCCGCACCTCTTCCCCCCCTCCGGCTCCCCCGCCAGGGGCAGGGCAGCCTCCATCCAGGGAGGATTAAAGGAGTCCTCAATAAAAAGAGGGCGGCCATCGGCCAGAAAGGCCAGAGCCTCCCGCCTTTTTTTCTCTTCTTCCGCCGGATGAATATTGGCGCCGTACCAGTACAGCCATACATCATAACCCCCTGCCGCCAGCTCCTCCAGAGGGACTGTGGCGTCGGGGGCGCAGCAGGCGTGAAGAAGCAGCCGGCTACTCACAAAACTACTTGCCTGCCAGCTTCAGAAATGCCCCTGCAAGAGACGGGCCGTCCAGGCCCATGGCCGCAACAATGTCCCCAGAGGGGCCTGACAGGCCGTAGGAGTGCACCCCTGCCGCCCTGAAGGGAACGGACAGGCCCAGCTCCATCATCCGGGCCGCCAGGATGGAGCCCATGCCGCTGTTTACAGAGTGGTCCTCGCAGGTGAGAACAGGGCCATCCGCAGCGGCGGCCCTAAGGGCTTCGTCGTCGGGGACCAGGGGACAGGAGACGCACCATACGGCAACCTCCAGGCCGTGATCTTCCATGAGAATTTTTCTGGCCTCAAGGGCCCTGCCCGTCATGGCGCCGAGGGCGAAGATGGAGCCGTTTTTGCCGGGCCGCACCAGGTCTGCCCTGCCGTACTCAAAAGCATAGTCTCCTGCGAAGAAGGGCTCTCCCTGTTCATCGGCCAAAACATCCAGACGGCTCCTGCCCATGGCCACGACCACGCCTCCGGGCTCGCTCAATGCCCATCTGGTCGCCCTGTCGGTCTGGTTCGGGTCGCCGGGGACGACCAGCTTTGTTCCAAAGGTATTTCTCAACAGCCCCACATAGTCGATGGCGTGGTGAGTTTTGCCGTCCTCCCCAACGTCCAGGCCTACGTGAGTAAGAAAGGTCTTAAGGCCCGTCATGTTTATATCGTTCAGCCTCTGCTGATTATAGACCTCCGACAGGCCGAAGACTCCAAAGGCCGCCCAAAGGGCCGAAACGCCGGCAGTGGAGGCTGCGCCGGCGGCAGTGGCCGTGGAGTGCTCCTGTATGCCCGCCTGGATGAACCAGTCCGGGCACCGGGAAGCAAAATCAGCTGTCTTTACAGAGCCGGACAGGTCGCAGTCGAATACAAGCAGAGGAGACACTCCCTCCCGCCGGTAGTTTTTTTCGCCGATATCCGCCAGAGCGGCGCCGAAGGCAGAACGATTATCCGTCTTTTTGTCCGTTGCCCTGTAGGTGAAGGGTTCGCCCGTATCAAGGCCGGTCTCGGGAGGACTTATGGTTCTCCCCGCCGGAATCGTGGATGACTCCCTTGCCCGGCGGGCCTCGTCAAGCAGCGCCGGGTCTCCCCCCAGGTCCTTCATCGCCTGCACATAGAGCTCTCCCCGGGGGGCCTTGCCGTGGAATTCAGGGGTGTTTTCCATGTAAGGCACTCCCTTGCCCATCAGAGTGCGGCACAGAATAACCACGGGGCGAGAGGAGAGGGCGCTCTGCCTCAGAGCGGAGTAGAGCTCGCTGAAGGAGTGGCCGTCGCACTCAAGCACATCCCATCCGTCAGCCTTCCAGAGGGCGGGGATATTCACGGGCATGACAGAGTCCAGTTCGCCGGAGATCTGGATGTTGTTCCAGTCCACCAGGGCAGTGATGTTGCCCAGTTTCTCCTTTGCAGCCATTCTTCTTGCCTCGGCGGTCTGTCCCTTGGTCTGGCCTCCGTCTCCCATGAGGACATAGGTTCTTTTGCCGTTCTTCCGGGCCTTCTGGGCAAGAGCGAAGCCCACGCCGGCGGAGAGCCCCTGGCCGAGATTTCCGCTTCCCCAGTCTATACCCGGAACGTCCCGCTCCACGTGGCCCTGATAAGGAGAACCGCACTGGCGGAAATGGGCAACGGCCTCCAGGGGCGGGAAAAAGCCCCACTCAGCGAGAGCGGCATAGGCAGCGGGGGAGGTGTGGCCGTGGCTGATGGATACGTAGTCTCGGTCCAGGTCCGAACAGTTGTCCGGGGTAAGATAGGCCACTCCGTAGACTGCCAGGTACATCTCCATGCTGGAAAGGGAGCCTGCAGGGTGGCCGCTGTCCGCCAGGGTCACCATGGTCACGGCATTTATCCTCGCTCTGGCAGCAGCGGCCTTCAGGGCTTCTAAAGCATCGCTGTCCAGGGATTCCACCGGAAAATTCCGGAGCTGGGGAAGATTCAGGGTCATTTCCATATCGCCTCCTTGAAATATGCCAGGTCCGATTATACCGAAGAAGGAGGCGAAAAACACGAGTCAGGGGAAATTTCCCCTGACTCGTGTTTGAAACCGCATATTTTTATCCGGGAAGCTTGCCGGGCCGCGGCCGTTAGCCGCAAGGAGGCGCCGACTTGCTTTTCAGAAGACCTCCTGCGTCGTAAGGCGAGCTGCGGCCCCCTCCATTCCAGGTCCTCTCCCGGTCTTTTCCTGCTCACGCCCTACTTATTGATCTCAAGCGTGTAGTCCACCCATCTGCCGGTGGGAGTATATATACTGACATAGTACTGATAGTAGGTGGAGTTTGCAGGGCGTTTGTCAGGCGCTCTATGCTCCAGAAAGTGGTAAGTCCCCGCAGCGCTCTTTTTGACTACATTTTGCCCCATCTTGTTGTTTCCGACATAGGACAAACCGATAATACTCACTACTGTGGGCTGCTCAGAGGTCACCCGCACCGTAAACCTTTGACCGGGATTTGCATTTACGAGCTCGTTTTGGGCATTGGTACCGTTTACGCTCCCCTTCTTAAATAATGCCGCACCTGCGTCGGCCAGGGACAGCACTAAAACAACCGACAGGACCAGCGCCGTTATTTTTCTCGTTATCCTTGAGTTCATCTCTTACCCCTCCTTTTTACACTTCCCCGTCTTCCATCTATACTCATACTCTACTGTTACGCTAGGAATTATATCACTGATTTTCCATGATTGTCAAATTAAAAAATTCCAAAAACGCTGCCGGGCGGATTGCGGGGTGAAAAAGCCGTAAAACAGCTCTGCGCCGGGCGCAAAAAAGAACGCAAAAGTCGATAGATTCGACCCTTGCGTTATACAATCAAAAAAAGAGGACGAAGCATCCGTCCTCTTTCTCAAGAAAATCCACGGTATAATTTAGACTTTGAGTTCGCCCGAGCGCCTCTTTTCATCGAAGTCCCTTACGAGCCTCCGCACTTCGCCCGACAGCAGCAGCAGAGCCACCAGGTTGGGCGCAGCCATGAGGCCGTTCAGAGTATCTGACAGATCCCACAGATGCTCAAGGAATCCCATGGCGTCTCCGAGCAGTACGCCTCCCGACGCACCCAGAAGAATAACGATAATCCAGAGGACTTTCATCACCGGGATGACTCTGACTCCAAAGATATAGGTGGCGCAGGTCTCACCGTACCAGTACCATCCGAGGATCGTGGAGAAGGAGAACAGGGCAAGTCCTACGGAGAGGACCATGGTGCCCGTGCCGCCCAGGGTAACCTCAAAGGCAGATAGGGTCAGCTGGGCGCCGGAGAGATCGGGCTGGGATGTGATGACGCCGCTGGTAAGTATGGCAAGAGCTGTGAAGGAGCAGACCACGATGGTATCGATGAACACCTCGAAAAGCCCGTACATGCTCTGGCGGACAGGGTGATCCACCACTGCGGTGGCGTGAACCATAGGCGCCGAGCCCAGGCCCGCCTCATTGGAGAAGACGCCCCGGGCAATGCCCTTGGTTAGGGCCACCTTGACTCCCCACCCCGCTAGTGCACCCGGCATGGCCATGGGGTCGCTCACCGCATATTTAACGGCATTGGCCAGGGAGGGTATTATAAGCTCCGAATTGTTGGCCAGAACGATTATGCCGCCAATGATATAAAAGACTGCCATGAAGGGAACAAGGTAGGTAGTTACGTCGGAAATTCTTTTGAGTCCGCCTATGATTACCAGGCCGGTAAGGATGGCCACGACGAAACCGGTGCTTACACAGGAAACTCCGAAGCCGAGCTCAAATCCCTCTGCGGTTGAGTTGGCCTGCACAGCGCAGCCAATTCCAAAGGAGGCAAGAAAGCCAAAGAGGGCGAACAGCCAGGCAAGCCATTTTTGGTTGGCTCCCTTGTCGAGGATGTACATGGTACCTCCCCGCCAGTTTCCCAGTTTGTCCTGTTCGCGGAACCTAACCGCAAGGACGACCTCCGCCATTTTTGTGGTCATGCCGAATACGGCGGATACCAACATCCAGAAGAGAGCACCGGGACCTCCGAGGTGGAGGGCTGTAGCCACTCCGGCGATGTTTCCCGTGCCGATGGTGGAGGCAAGAGCTGTGGAAAGGGCGGCGAAGGACGAGATGGCCCCTTCCCCTTCCTTCTTAGACCCGATGTTGCCGAAGACCTCCTTGAACATCAGGAAAAAGTAGCGAAGCTGGGGCACGCCGAGGATTACGGTCAAGTAGACTCCCGTCCCTACGAGCAGGGTAAGCATCCAAGGTCCCCATACCAGGTCATTGACAATGGCATTGATTCTCATAACTTCCTGCATAGTGCGAGATTCCCCCTCTCACTAGATTCAGTGAACTCCCTCTCCCCCGGACCATTCCGGGAAAGATTGCCTCAAAAACAGCAAGCACAACGGAATCAGGAACTGAGCCGCCAAGGATACATGCATCACCCCCCTGTATTTTCAAATTACAATATTCATTGTGTAAATTATAGCATAAATCTTTATCTTATTAAGCAGATGGAGGGCCTTTAAAGGCCCTCCATCTGGGAATATCAAATGTATCCTGCTTCTTTAAGTATTTGTTCCGCCCGTTCGAGATGTTTTTCCGCCACCTTTATTACGGGCCCGGTGCATCCCATGGAGGACTCTGCATAGATGCCCTCTTTCCAGAGGACCTTCACCCCGTCCTCAATGGAGAGGACGTCCACTCCTCCGATCTCTTCGTCGGTAAACTCCGCCGGAGGCGCCGTTACCTCCTCTTCTGCGGCGGCAGGCTTGGGAGCCAGGCCCTCCAGCACGGCATCAAGCCCCGCCTTTTTTGCCTCGGCTATCTCCGCCGCCACCTTTTCAGACAGTCTGCCTGCGGCCGCTCTGGCGGTGTACTCGAGAGCGCCTGCTATCACCGGAGCGCCGGAGGCTCTTGATATGATGGAAATTATCCTGTTCCACCCCTCTCCCACGGAGGGGCCGTAGCCCCAGCCCATGGATTCGTAGGATCCGCCTGTGGTGAAGGAGGAGAACATCTTCATGAGCACGTTCCCCGTAAGGGTATCGGCGACGCACACATCCACTGCTCCCGCCAGGATATCGTTGCCCCGAAGGATGGAGCCGCCGTCCTGACGGACGCTGGCGCCAAAGTTTATGGGATAGCCCTTTTCCTTCAGAGTTCCCAGGCCCTTGAAAGCCATCTGGGCGCCGTCCACGTTCAGTATGCCTACCGTGGGGTTTTCGATGCCGATGGACTTGGCAACGGCCGTCCCGTAGATGGCGTTTCTCACCATGGCCTCCACCCTTCCCACGGCGGTCGTACCCGTGGAGGAGGCTATTATCATGGGCTTGCCCCTGCCGGGGGTCAGCACCCTGCCTATGGTGGCCACTCCCAGGGGGAAGGGGTAGTGCAGGGCCACGGCTCCTGCAATCCGTCCCTCGTCGAGGGCCTTCTCCATGGCTTTTGCCACATCCTCCTCGCAGTCGGGAGTCTCTATCCACGACAGGTCCTCAAAGCCTTCCACTTTCGGACCTATCATGACTGCCTCCAGGCGGGGCATATTCTCCATGGCAATCCGGGCGCCCCGGGCCAGCTCTTCGGGGCCCAACTCACTCCCGGCAGCCATAAGCCCCACGGAGATCCGGGGACCGCCCGACCGGGCGTCAGAGGCTATCTCGCCCAGGGCTTCCCCTATGAGCTTTCTGATATCGGTCATGATCTTCCCTCCCCTCTACATCTTCTCTGACAGTTCGGAGAGTACCTCCAGCAGAAGGGTTTTGATGTCATCCTTTGAAACGGCGGTCTCTCCGGCCGTCTTGCCTGACGGAGGCTCCATGAGGAAGGAGACTCCGTCTGAAAGGTTTGTCAGCCTTGCAAGGAAGAGGCTTCCTTTGCCTATGATCATAGCCCGCTTCATGGTTCCGTCCTTCAGGGCGTCGCAGGCGTGTCCCACGAAGGGAACCCCTGAGGGGATG
>JBMNVK010000012.1:0-27971 GCA_050946755.1 Aminivibrio sp.
ACGGAGACGCCCTCATCCCTGATCTGGCAGATCGTCTCCATCAAAGCATCCACAAGGATGGGAGCAAGTCCCAGGGAGGGCTCATCCAACAGCAGAATCCCCGGCCTGCCCATCAGGGCTCTGGAGATGGCGAGCATCTGCTGCTCACCTCCGGAAAGAGTGCCGGACCTCTGTCTGAGCCTCTGCCCCAGCACGGGAAACAGACGGAAACACCGCTCCATATCCTTCTTAACTTCATCGTCCATCTTGCGGCGGTAGGCGCCCATGATCAGATTTTCCTCCACGGTAAGGGCGGTAAAAAGACGGCGCCTCTCCGGAACAAGGGCCAATCCCCTTGCGACTACTTCGTGGGGTTTTGCGGGAATTTGCCTGCCGTATATCATCACGCCACCTCTGGAGGGAGGTACCACTCCTGCCAGCACCCACATAATGGTCGATTTTCCGGCCCCGTTGGATCCCACAATGGAGACAATCTCCCCTCTGCAAAGCGAAAAGGAGACCCCCTGCACAGCATGAATCGCACCGTAATGAACGTTCAGGTCGTCTACTTTAAGTACTTCAGCCTGCTGTGCATTCATGACTTTTTTCCTTTCCCCAGATAGGCTGCCACCACGTCCGGGTTCGCCCGGATTTCATCCGGCGTTCCCCTGGCGAGGAGGGCTCCAAAATTCATCACCACAATGGGCGAGCAGATGTTCATTACCAGGTCCATATGGTGCTCAATCAGGAGGATGGTGAGGTTGAACTTATCCCTGATTTCCGATACAAGCTCCGCCAGGCTGCGGGTCTCCTCAGGGTTCATCCCCGCTGCCGGCTCATCGAGGAGGAGAAGTCTGGGATCGGTGGCCAGGGCCCGGGCTATTTCAAGCTTGCGCTGGAGTCCGTAGGGGAGGTTCCCCGCCTGCCAGCCGGCATACTTTGCCAGGCCCAGGGATTTAAGCAGGTCCATGGCTTTTTCATGCAGCTCCCTCTCCATGCGCCGGGCGCCGGGCATGCCGAGAACAGCCCCAAAAAAGGAGCACTTTCCTCTCTGAAGCAGGGGAGTAAGTACATTCTCGATGCAGGTCTGCCTGTTGAACAGGCGTATGTTCTGAAAGGTTCTGGCCACTCTTTTTCTGACAATCACATCAGGGCGCAGCCCTCCGATACTTTCGCCGCCGAAGAGAATTTCACCTGCGGAAAGAGGGTACACACCCGTGATGAGATTAAAAACAGTGGTCTTCCCCGCACCATTGGGACCAATGATCCCGGTAATGGACCCTTCCTGCACATCAAAGGAGAAGTTGTCCACTGCCTGAATCCCACCGAAAACTTTTGACAGGCCCCTGACCTGGAGAAGGGGGGCGGCGGCGGTCATGACCGGGGCCTCCATAGTCTTGATATTTCGGAGTACCCCATAAGGCCCTGAGGCCGGTACACCATAATAAGCACAAGCAGAAGTCCGTAGGCCACCAGCCGCCACATTTCGGCGACCCTCAGCGCCTCCGGCAGGGCGATGAACACAAAGGAGGCAATCAGTGGTCCGGAAATGCTTCCCATGCCGCCGGCAATAACCGCTGCCAGAAGCTGGGTGGACTGGACAAGGGTAAACATCACCGGCTGTATAAAGGAGAGATAGTGGGCCAGCAATCCCCCTGAGAGCCCGCAGTATACGGCGCTGACTGCCAGAGAGAGCAGTCTGGTTCTGAACAGGCGCACCCCTGCCATTTCTGCGGCTACAGGATCCTCTCTTATGGCGATGCAGGCAGCCCCCCACCTTGATTTGAGAAAGTTCCTGGCCGCCAGCACTCCGGCCGCAAGGCAGAGAAGCACGATGGGAAGAGTCGTAAATCCGTCTATGCCGGGAAGTCCCCGGGCCCCGTTGGTAATTTCAAGATTTTCCAGCAGCACCCGCAGAGCCTCCCCAAAACCCAGAATGGCTATGGCAAAGTAGTCGCTTCGCAGCTTTGCCCTGAGGGTGGGAATGCCTATTATAAGACTTACCAGCCCCGCCGCGGCAGCGCCCGCGGGAAGAGCAATATAGAAGGGGACAAAGTAGTAGTAGGTCAGGATTGAGGAGGTATAGGCCCCCACGCTGACAAAAGCGGCGTGGCCTAATGAGAAGAGCCCCGTAAAGCCTGTGAAAATGGCCAGGCCCAGAACAGCTATCATATTTATGCAGCTCAGAATTACAATAGAAAGAATATAGTTCATAACCTTATACCTTCTCTTCGCTGTCCGTACCCCAAAGGCCGTTGGGACGGAGTACGAGGAATGCAATTAAAAGGGTGAAGCTGAAAACGTCCCTCATGACGCTGGAAACATAAGAGGACACGAAGGTCTCCACCACTCCCAGAATCAGCCCTCCCGCAAGGGCGCCCGGGAGGCTGCCGAGACCTCCTATGACTGCGGCTATATAGGCCTTGTTGGTCACCCACCCCATGGTGGGATAAACCAGGTATTTTATCCCCAGGAAGACTCCCGCCACCCCGGCAAACCCCCCTGCCAGAAGGAAGACTATGGAGATCAGCCTGTCCAGGTCAACTCCCATGAGGGAGCACATGGTCATGTCAGAGACTCCGGCTCTTATTGCGATTCCTGTGCGGGTGCGGGTTATGAAAAAATGAAGCCCCGTTATGGCAGCCAGAGCGAAGAGGAAGGCCCCCAGATCCAGAAGGCTTACGCTGCTTCCGCCGAGGGAGATTACCTGGCGGCTGAAAAATTCAGGGAAGGCGTAAAATCTCGACCCTATGGTGGCGTATACCAGGTTCTCAAGAAAGACGGCGCATCCCATGGCGCTTATCATAAGGTAAAGGGACGGCGCCTTTCTTCTTCGGAGGCTCGAATAGGCCAGCTTTTCATTTAAAACAGCGATAATGCCCGCCCCCACAATGCTTCCCGCAAGGACAAGGCCAAAGGCCAGGCTTAACTTCGATGCAAGGGCAAGCCCAACGTAGGCGCCCAGCATTATGACGGCGCCGTGGGCGAAATTGCTGAAGTTAAGCACGCTGAAGACGAGGGAATAGCCTACCGCCATCAGGGCGTATATGCCTCCTATGGAGAGGCCCGTTATCAGTGTCTGAAGAAACAATCCTGATCACACTTCCTTTGTCCGTTTTGGGATGGCCCCGGAAGGGGACAAGCCAGAAGGGTCGGGTTGCGGAGGGGGCGAAAATTTCCGCCCCCTCCGGACAGCTGCCTATTCTACTGAAAAGTACTTTTTAACAAATTTGAAGGTATTGCCCTCTACGTCCACCTGCTGAATTACCGCCGGCTTATCCAGAGGATTATGGTCTTCAGGGTTCATCGTAAGGGGTCCGCTTGTTACCTTGATATCCTTCAGATTGGCGATGGCATCTGCAAGCTTGGCGCCCTCAGTAGTTTCAGCAGCCTTAAGTCCCTCCACGATCATGATGAGGGCATCCTGGGCCATTACCGGGTTGGGAAGGACCGGTTCCTCCCCAAAGAGGGCCTTGTATTCCGCTACAAACTCCTGAATATCCGGGTCGGCCAGATCGGTAAGGTTCACAAAGTATCCGCCGTGGATAGCGCTCCCGCCAAGTTCGATAAGGTCGGGGCTGCCCCAGTTGTCCGTGCCGAGAAGGGTTGCCTCAATGCCAAGGTCCCTGGCCTGCTTGGCAGCCATGGCCGCCTCCTTCTGGGAGGTGGGAATAAAAATGACGTCGGGGTCAAGCTCTTTCATTTTGCCCAGCTGGGCCCTGTAGTCAAGCTCCTCCGTCCTGAAGGCCTCTTTTGCGACTATCTTTCCGCCCTTTTCCACGAAAGCCTCCTCGAAGTACCGGGCAAGCCACTGACCGTAGTCAGATCCTACGTCATAGAGGATGGCTCCCTTTTCAGCACCAAGGTCAGTCACTGCAAATCGGGCTGCCACCGTTCCCTGGAAGGGGTCGATGAAGCAGGGGCGGAAGGCGTAGGAGCGTACTTTTTCCGTCCTCTGGTCGATGGTAACGTAGGGGTTTGTCGCCGTGCTTACAATCATGGGAATCCCGGCATTTTCAAACACAGGAGCCGAGGCTATGGCATTGCCGCTCTGAGCTGGGCCGATGACGGCCACCACACCATCGCTGACAAGCCGATGGGCCACGTTGACCGACTCAACACCGTCTGCCCTGTTGTCGTACCGCACGAATTCGATTTTTTTGCCAAGGACTCCGCCCGCTTCGTTTATTTTCTCCGCCAGCATATCCAGGGCCCTGGCCTCGGACTGGCCCCACATGGAGGCTCCGCCCGTAAGGGACACGGTGTGACCGATGCGAATCGTCTCATTGGCGAAAGCCGCTCCGCAAAGGGCCAGCATAACAACCACCGCAATCGAAACTATTTTCTTCATTTCTCTCTCAACCTCCTGATTGTTTTTATTAACTGCCGAAAAGGACTACTGATTTTATTCGATTTTCACCTCCAAGAGTTCTTCTGCTTCAAATGCTCCGGAATTATGTCCCACCGCACCATATCGTCCCAGGTCTGCCGCTTTGCAATAATATCCGCCCTCCCAGGGCTTACAAGCACTGCTGCAGGCCTGGGAAGCCTGTTGTAGCTGCTGGCCATGGAGAAGGTATAAGCCCCCGTATTCAGCACTGCAAGCAGATCCCCCCTGTAGAGAGGAGGGGATTTAAGGCCTTCGATGACGATATCCCCCGACTCGCAGCACTTTCCTGCCACAGTTACCGTCTCCGAGGGGTCCATGTCCATCTTTCCCGGCACCACAGCGTGATACTTTGCGCCATAAAGAGCCGGCCTCGGATTATCCGTCATCCCTCCGTCCACCGCCGCGTAAGTAATGCCGTCGGTATGCTTAACCTCCTGGACGGTGTAGAGGGTGATCCCCGCCTCGGAGACAATCCAGCGCCCGGGCTCTATGATCGCGCCGGGAATGGAAAGTCCCTCTTTTTTGCAGCCCGACGCAAGAGCCTCCATCATGGCGTCCGTAAAAGAGGCGAGGGCCGGGCTATTCTGGCGGGGGTCGAATTCAACTCCGAACCCCCCGCCCATATTCAGCTCCTCTGCGGCAAAACCCGTGCTGCTGTAGAGATCAGCCATGGTCTTAACCAGGATTTCTACCGCCATGACATGGGATCTGTTCTCAAAAATCTGGGATCCTATATGAAAGTGAAAGCCCTTCAGTGTGATAAACTCCGAACCCATATACTTTTTTACAGTTTCAGCAAGGACTCCCCCGGAAAGAGGAAAGCCAAACTTGGAGCCGGCATGGCCTGTCAGAATATACCTGTGGGTGTCGGCATCCACTCCAGGAGTCACCCTCAGGAGGACATTCATTTTTTTGCCCGTCTGCCCGGCTGTTTTTTCTATTCTTTCAAGCTCTGACGGGCCGTCCGCCACAATACGCCCCACTCCTGCCTCAGCCGCGTAACGGAGCTCTTCGTCCGTCTTGCTGTTGCCGTGAAAGAAAACCCTCTCCATGGGGAAGTTGGCCGCCAGGGCAGTATGGAGCTCTCCCCCTGAAACCACATCAAGGCCCATGCCCTCTGACTCTATTATTTTGCACATGGCCGTGGACAGAAAAGCCTTGCCTGCGTAGACAACCAGGGAGCCGGGGTAACGCTCCATAAAGGCGCTCCTTGCCTCCCTGCACCGGGATCTGATGTCCTCCTCGGAATATACGTACAGGGGAGTTCCGTACTTGGCAGCAAGATCTGCTGTATCCCAGCCTCCGAAATAAAAGCTTTCTTTTCTGCTGACACCTGATTCAGCCACTGTGCCGGCACCTCTTTTTCATAAAGTAAAATCCTAAAAAAAAAAGACCCGCCCCAGTGAAGGGACGAGTCATAATCCTCGCGGTACCACCCTGCTTGAGCGCAAATCTGCGCTCCGCTCAAAGCTTTTTAACGGAAGCTACCCGTGGACGTACTGCCGGCGCAAACGCCGTTTCGGTCCCCGCTCCGCAGTCTTTGCGTTCCTGGCTTCGTCGGGAAAGCTTCTCAGCCCCTGAGCCTTCCTCTCTGGCGACGATCCTCTGCCCCGGAACATACTGCATCATTGCCTTTACTTTTTTTCGTTTCGGACATTATAGCCGTCTGAGGCGGGAACGTCAACCTCAGGAGGCAGAATTTTGCCCTTCGCACCGCAGTTTCTTTCTCGCTTCTTTGTTTTCATACATTCTGCTGTCCGCCTCCATTACCAGAGCTTCCAGCGATACAGGGCTTTGGGGATCCCACTCGCTTTTTCCCATGCTCATTGCCAACCGGTAATCTCTGATGCCCCTGTCATTAGCCCTGTTTATCTCATTTTCAAGCCGGACACAGATGTTAGTCATGTCGCCCTTGCCATCCTGAAGCATGAGGACAGCAAATTCATCTCCCCCGACTCTGCCTTTGATATCCGAAGCCCTGAAGGTCTGCCGCAAAACCCCGGCCGCCTCCTTCAGAACCTTGTCCCCCTCTTCATGCCCCATGGTGTCGTTCACAATTTTGAAACCATCAAGATCAAAATAAAGACAGGTCGCATGGAAGCCCATTCTGGCAGCAAGCTCCAGGGAGTTTTCCGCCAGTGAAAAAAAGCCCCGCCGATTATACAGTCCTGTAAGGTAATCCGTGACAGATTCAGCCTTCAGGAGATCTCTGAGGCGGGCCATCTCGGTGATATCCCGTATCGTGGCAAAGCGCACATGTTTTCCGTCCCAGGTGCAGCTCGCGGTCCTGAAATCAGCAACCACCTTCTCTCCCCCCGGCCGCTCTATTGTTATCTCCCTACTGCTTCCCTCCTCGGAGAGAGAGATGGGAAAGGGCTTTCCCGTGAGATCGGAGGCGAATCTGTCAAACATGAGTTCTGCCGCAGGATTTACATATATTACCCTGTTCTCCTCACCCACTACTACAATTGCGTCTGAAGTTGTCTCCATAATGGTATGAAGGTTTGCCTGGACCTTTTTGACCTCCTCCATAGCGTTTCTGTAGTCCCCTCCGAGTTTTTCAAGCTGGCTGCTCTGCAGAACCGCCGCCTCGAAAGTGGAGAGAAGAAGGTCGATAATCTGCATTCTGTCCGCGTTCAGCTTGAAATACCGGCCCGCAAAAAATACCTCCTCCGAGACTTTGGCCTGTCCCGTCTTCCTGAGTTCGACATTGGTAAGGACATGCTGGACCCTCCGGATGAGATGCTGTCCGTCGTAGGGCTTTGTAAGAAAGTTGTCAGCACCGCACTGCAGGCCCTGGATGACATCGCCGGGATCGGTCAGGGAAGTCAGAAGGATAACGGGGATGGCCTTTGTGGAATCAGTATTTTTTACCCTGCGGCACATCTCGTACCCATTCATTTTGGGCATCATGACATCGGTAAGGATTATGTCCGGCCCATGTTCAACCGCAGCTCTGTAGCCCTCCTCGCCGTCCCTTGCCGTTATAACTGCGAAATCGTTCTCCAGCAGAAGCCTTTCCAGTCTTTTTGCCTGAGTAAGACTGTCCTCCACAACGAGAATTACAGCCTTACCTTTAGCATTCTTCATCCTTCACACCCTTTCTGCAGGTTCAGTATGCCGCAGACGCCCTTTTCCCGACACCAGGGCAGCGAGGATTTCTGCCAGCTCCGAAGGGGGGGCTATAAAATCCGCAGCGTCAATTTTGGCCGCCTCTCCCGGCATTCCCCATACCACTGACGAATCCCTGTTCTGGATCATGGTAACAGCGCCAAGCTCTCTTAACATCCTCATCTCCTCCACTCCGTCCGATCCCATGCCTGAGAAAAGAAGGGCTGCGGTGTTTTTGCCATAGCCCCGGACGGCAGAGCGAAATAACCGGGACACGGACGGACAGGCCATATTCTCAGACTGTCCGCCGACAAGCTTCAGCATGCTTCTCCCCCTGAACTCCAGATGGGTTCCTCCGGGAGCAATGAATACCCTGCCCGGGGACAGAAGCTCACCATCTTGAGCCATCTTTACCCTCAGAGAGGATTTTCCGTCCAGCCAATGGGTGAAACCAGCGGTAAACTCTTCGCCCATATGCTGCACTATCACAACGGGGCAGGGAAAGTCATCAGGCAGAGCAGACAAAAAGGCGACAAGGGCCTGAGGCCCTCCTGTAGATGCGCCGGCAACCACCACCTCAGGGACCCTCTCCACCAGAGGACGGATCCACTTTCGGGGGGGAGGGAGCGTTTTTTTTCTAAGACGGCTTACCCTGGCGCCGGCGGCATTCCTGACTGCGCCGATAAGCTCCCTGCCATATTCTTCCCGCCTTTCAGGCGTATTTTCAGCTTTGCCCAGAATAGCCACCGCTCCGGCGGCCATGGCCTCAAAGGTCTTTTCCACTTCGACGGGATTCCACCAGGAGCTGACTATTACTATGGGAACGGGGGTCTCTGACTCCATGATTCTTCTCGTTGCCTCAAACCCGTCCATACCCTTCATCAGAATGTCCATGGTGACCACATCCACCTTTCGGAGTGAAAGAAAGGACAAGGCCTCTTCTCCGCTGCATGCAAAGCCCTCAACTGAGATATCCGGCTCTGACTCAAGAATTTCGGCAAGTATTTTCTGGCTGAAGGGGGAATCGTCTACCACCAGGACTTTGATCATAATATCCATCCTCTTTTGAAGCTCATGTCAGTCTTCTTATCACATCCAGCAGGGCTCCCTGGTCGAAGGCGCTTTTTACGATATAGGCGTCTGCCCCCGCCTCCGCTCCCCTCTCCCTGTCCTCTGCCGACTCCATGGATGTAACCAGGATCACAGGGGTATCTGACAGGCCCTCCCCGGCTCTTATCCGGGACGTAAGCTCGAAGCCGTCCATCCGGGGCATCTCCACGTCTGATACGACAAGATCTGCCCCTTCTTTCATGAGGGTGTCCAGGGCCTCCTTCCCGTCCGCTGCGGTAAGCACGTTGTATCCGGCTGAGGTCAGAATATTCCTCAGAAGAGTTCTTGACGTGATTGAGTCCTCCGCCACCAAGACTGTAAGAGGTTTCTCCTCCTTTGCCTCCGGAATCAACCCGCCCCGGAAGGATTCTTTGGAGGCTGACTTTACAAGATCTCCGCAGTGAAGCACCGGGACGACTTTCCCTGTCCCGAGCACCGTAACCCCGGCAATATTTCGCACTCTTTTAAGCTGCTCGCCCAGGGATTTCAGAATTACCTCCTGTTCATCAGCTACCCTGTCCACTGCAAAGGCAAGGCAGGAATCACCCGTTCCCGCTACTACCACCGGAATGGCATCCCCTGTCTCCCTGTTCTCCGGAGCCTGGAGCTCCAGAGCCAGCCCAAGTCTGACAAGGCCGTAAGGACGTCCGTCAAGCACGACCCTATCCCAGTTTTCCCTTTTTTCCACATCGGCCCTGAAGATTCTGGAAACTCTTCTTATGTTTGCCGTGGGAAAGACAAACTGCTGCCCCCACTCCTCCACAATTACTCCTCTGAAGGTAGCAAGGGTTACCGGAAGGGAGATAGTAAAGGCTGTGCCTTTTCCGAGGGTGGAGGTCAGGGAGATCTTCCCTCCCAGATTCTCTACCCCCTCCCGGACAATGGCCATGCCCAGCCCCCGGCCTGAGACCTCCGTTATGATGGTGCTGGTAGACAGGCCTGACTGAAAAACGAGGGCAAGGGCCGCCTCATCTGAAAGCAGCTTCGCCTCGGCCTCGGAGACCACACCGGACGCAACGCCTTTTTCCTTCAGGATCCCGGGGTCCATACCCCTGCCATCGTCGGAGAGAGTGATTTCGACTCTTCCCCTCTCCACCGAGGATACGGAAAGGACTATTTCGCCCCTTTCCCTCTTGCCAGCCATCGTCCTATCGCCAGAACTTTCCAGGCCATGATCCAGCGCGTTTCTGACGAGATGGATGAGGGGATCCTTGAGGCCCTCCAGAATCCTTTTGTCTACCTCCACGTCCCCCCCGCTGATCCTAAGATCCGCCTCTTTTTCCAGCCCTTTCGAGAGATCTCTTACTATTTTGGGGAAGCTCTGCAGAAGAGTCGAAAAGGGGAGCATCACCGTCGACCGGGCCTCCTCCAGAAGATTGCTGATCAGGAATTGGGCTGTCTCGCCCCCCTCCTGCAGAGCCTTTTCCATGACGGCTGCAAAATTGCCTGCCTGGCGCAGCCTGGCTCCTACCCCCTCAAGAAGTTCCTCAAATCTGGCGGGAAGGCTGTCCGCCGGAAACCCTTTTAAAAGGCTCCTGGCTCTGCTCCACTCCGCTGCCCCCTCCGACAGCAGAAAGCGGAGGTCCCTCACCTCCGAGAGCCTGGCGGAAAAGTTCTGGTTTATTGAGATAAGCTCCTCTGCCTCCAGAACCAGGGCATCGAGCTTAGAGGCGGTAACCCGCACTGTCTCCCGTGCTGTCCCTCTTGCCGGGGAGGCAGGTGAAGGCGGCTCTTCGTCCTGTTCCGGCAGGGAAAGAGAGGGGTAGGTCTCCTCAGAAAATGATACTACCGGCATGCCCGCCCCCTCTTCCTCCTGTACAGTTAGAGGAGGAGCCGAGGGCGAGGGGGGGAGGAGGATCATCTCAAGATTTTTTTTCATCTCTGCCGCCTGTCCCCGGTCTTCTCCGCCAGCAGCCACCATATCCGCCAGAAGGTCTACCGCCCTCTGAAGGGTATCGAAATCCTGGCCTGAGGGCTCCAGGTTTTCTTTTTTTATCTCGGAAAAGACACTCTCCATTATCTGGCAGACCTCAGAAATGCGGGGCATCTGCACCGCCTGAGCAGCGCCTTTAAGACTGTGGGCCGCTCTGTAAATCTCCTCCAGGTCCTCTCCTGACGAGGCGCCCCTCTCCATATCGAGCAGGCCGGATACCATGGTTTGCAGATATTCCTCTGCTTCGGGAACAAAATCCCTTCTAAGTTCTTCCAGAAATTCCCTGTCGCTCTGGCTAATCATGGCTTTTGCACCGGAGTCTGCCCGGTCAGAGCCTGTACCTTTCTACAAGGCCGGTCAATCTTCGCCCCATATCCCTGAGATGCCCCACTGCCATCTCCACTTCCTTCATCCCTGCCAGGTTGAATTTTCCCGCCTCCTGAATGCTCTCCATAGCCCTGGCCGCCTGGGCTACCCCTGTGAGAAGCTCGTTGTTTGCGGCAGCTATCTGAGCGGCTGACTGGGCTGCCTCTGAGAATCTCCTGCTAAGAGCGGCAATAGACTCCCTGGAGGGGGGCGCTTCTTTTCTACCCTTCTCCACTGCCTTGGAGCCCTGCTCTATAACCATTACGGTCGTCCCCGTTACCTTCTGTATCTCCCGGAGGATTCGCTGCACTTCCCGGGCGGATTGTCTTGACTGCTCTGCCAGGCTCTTTATCTCCCGGGCAACAACGGAGAAGCCGCGGCCCTGCTCCCCTGCCTTTGCCGCCTCCACCGCTGCGTTTACCGCCAGAAGATTGGACTGCTCCGCCAGGTCCTCCACCGTTCCGGTGATCTCTCCGACCTCCTGGCTCTGCTCACTGAGCTGAACGATGGTATCGGCAATAGAGTCCATCTGCTCCCCGATATGGTCTATGGCCTCAAAAAGGGCGTCAGTAACAGCCCTTCCCTGCTGCACCAGGATGAGACCCTGCTGAGAGTGCTCTGCCACCTCTCTGCTTTTTTTGGTGGTCATCTCTGCAGTAACGCGAACCTCTTCCATGGCAGCGGTGGTATCCACGACTGCTGCTGATGTCTCCTCCGCTCCTGCCGCCACCT
Source organism: Aminivibrio sp. (assembly GCA_050946755.1). GTDB lineage: Bacteria > Synergistota > Synergistia > Synergistales > Aminobacteriaceae > Aminivibrio. The sequence continues at coordinate 11,622 of JBMNVK010000012.1, forward strand.
GGGATACAGAAGCGGAGATCTGGGCTGCTGCCGATGTGAGCTCCGACGTTACCTCCCCTATCCCCGAGATCTGGGCCCTGAGCCCTTCCGACAGATCATTGACCGCTCCTGCAAGAAGGCCTGCCTCATCCTTCCGGGAGAGAAGATCCTGAGGCACCTCTACTGCCAGGTCGCCTTCCCTTATCCTGGTCAGGAGCTTAACTCCAATTTCAAGAGGTTTATTTATGCTCCTGGAGATGGTTACAGTAAGCAGGATAGCTGCAATCACCCCTGCACCGAGGATCAGAACATACAGCTGCTCAAGAAAAAAAGCCTTTTCCAGATTCTCTTCAACTATGTCCGTGGTCTCTTCCTTAATATTTTTTAAAAGATCCTCAAGCGTACTGCCCATAACATCTGAAACCGGCATGATGACTTCCATCAGCTCTGAATAGCTTTGAAAATATTCTCCTCTTGCATTTTCCGACGTCGCCTCATCAAGGTTTTCAAGAATGGTGTCCAGCTGTAACTGGTATTTCCTCCAGATCTCAAACTGCCCTCTGAGTATTTCCAAAAGCTGAGCCCCCCTTTTGGAAAGCCTTTTTGAGTTTGAGACAATTTTCCAGGCTTCATCTACTTCTTCCCAGGCTTGCTTCCTCTGGGCAAGGATAAAGCCTATATTGGCCCCTTCGTAGTGACGCCCTTCCGTTCGAAGCCCCTCCAGGCTCTCTGCCCGAATGAGCATCTCCAGGTAGTTGAGCCTCGAAATAGCCATAATATCGGGGATCCTGTCCTGACCCACATATTTAAGGTCTCCGGAAAGCCTGCTGATACCCGCCACACCTGCTGGACCCAGCAAAAAGGCAATAACTGTTATCGCCCCGAAACCAAGAGCAAGCTTTCTGCTTATCCTGAGGTTGCTCCATACCACAGCATCTTACCTCCCTGACGTTTTTTCAGGGCTCCTCATCAACGATCAGGCCCCTGTCCCTAAGAATCTCTCCTCCGTCGAGCACCGTAAGATTTTCGCCCGTTACCCCTGCCGCATAGGCGGCCGCATAGGCGGCCATATTGGGCAGGGGAGGATGGAGCTCATTCCGCTTAACTCTTCTGATCCCGGATATCTCATCGGCCAGAAGCCCCAGCATTCGTTCCCCGTCGGTCAAGATGATGACTCGGGGACAAGAGGGCAAGGGGGCAGAAGTGCCGAACAGGATCTTGATATCCACTACAGGCACGATTTTTCCTCTGAGATTAACAACGCCTGCCATAAAAGAAGGCGCGCAGGGCAGGGGTGTAATCTCCTCAGGAGGAAAAACCTCTTTCACAAAGGGAAACTCAAGGGCGTATCGGTCTTCTCCTACAAGAAATTCCACCACGTCAAGCCATTCGCCAGGTTCTTCTCTCTCAGGGACGGCTGCAAGCTTTAACGCCCTCTCCCTGAAAATCCTGGCCCGTCTTTCCATGATTGCCCCCTCTGAATCAGTCATTATCCGCACCTCAGACTAAAAAAACATACTATGAGCGGGCGCGAACTCTTCGCACCGTCTCAAGCATTGCCTCCGCCGTATGCCCCTCACCTTCCTGCAGAAGGTGATCCCCCGGAAGCCTCCCCAGTATCTCTTCCGCATTTCTGAAGTGCCTCCCGGCCCCCTCAGTTTTGCCATCTCCCAGGTACATGATGCCCAGAGCATAGTGGGCCATGACAAAATCAGGATCAAGAAACAGGGCGCTCCTCAGGGCGGCAGCAGCTTCGGCCCGGTTGTTCAGCTCCTGCAGGATAAGGGAGCGAAGATAGAAGAGGGAAGGGTTTGCCCTGTCTTTTTCCATGGCCTTCTCCAGCTCCTCAAGGGCCTCCTCCAGTCTGCCTTCATCTGCCAGCTCCCTGACCCTGTCCGCCCCGGGCGAGGGTGACGAGGGTTTTTCTTCATGAGGCGGAGAAAGGACTGCCCTTTTACCAGGGAAGAACGACTCGTCCTCCGTGGGATCCGAACCGCTGAAGAATGAATTCAGGGAGCAGAAGGGAGGAGTTTTTTTTACCGCCCCGGAACGGCCCTGCTCTGATTTCCTGTAGATTGTAGCTCCGTCCAGGCTGATGGGTAAGAAGCCCTCATAGCTGTAGGAGGCAGTTTCACAGGGAGCCAGAACCAGCCATCCCTTTTCGGGAAGAAGATCGTAAAACCTTCTTACCACTTCCCTTCTCTTCGCCTCTGAAAAGTATATGAGTACATTTCTGCAAAAGATAGCGTCAGGGGGGCCTCCATCCGGCCAGAGGCTCCATTTCTCCCCTGCGAGGTTAAGGCTGTGGAATCTGACTATTCTCCTGTAGGGCTCTTTGACGGAGAAAAGATCTCCGCTCCCCCTGTAAAAAAAGCTGGCAATCTCCATATCCGACATACCCCTGAAAGACCAGGGAGAGTACACACCCCTCCTGGCTTTTTCGAGAGCAGCGGTATTGATATCTGTGCCTATAATGGAAATTCTTTTTTTGCCGGGGAACATCCGGGAGTCCATCAGAATCATGGCAAGAGTGTAAGCCTCTTCTCCCGTGCTGCATCCGGCGCTCCATATGCGGAGCTCGCCGTCTTCTTTCCTCCTGACGATCTCGCTGAGGGCAGTCTTCGAAAAGGCTTTTAGAAATTTCCTCTCCCTGAAAAAATAAGTCTCCCCCACTGTGAGGGCTGAGACAAATTTTTCCGGGAAGGACACGCCTGCAGGGAGCTCTGCAAGATCGCAGAGCACATCCATTAAAGGGCGGGACTCTTTACTTGCCATATCCTCCGCTGCCTTCAGAATATTCTTCTCTCTTTTTTTCGAATGGACAAGGCCAAGACGGTCCTCTATTCTTCTTGCTAGCCGGGCAAGGGTCTCTCCTGTCTTCAGGTCAGGCCCCGCTGCGGCGGCTTGTGTCATCTTGCATCACCTCTCCCCCGAGAGGATGGAGTCCAGAAGCACAAGCTCTGCTTCAGTAAGGAGAAGCATATTCTCTGGATTCCTTACCAGAATTCCAGGTTTTTCCGGGTCAGGGAAGGCCATCTCAAAGGCCTCTTCGCCGCCGGAGCTCATCTCTCCAGATTCGGCAGAAAAAAGGGCGGTAGACAGAGCCATAACGCCCTCCACCTTTTCTGCAATCACGCCCCACAGAACCCCCTTATCTCTGAAAAATACAAACCTGTCGCTCAGCTTCATCTCAGGAAAAAGAGCATCCTTCCGGGGGCGCAGGTCCGCCACAGGAGCTGCCTCTCCTCCCACGTTGGCCACGCCCCTGATGGTGCGCAACTCTGCCGGCGGATCTGTCAGTTCAGCAGCAAGGGATACCCGGACTACATCCGAAGCCGGGAGGGCGTATCTTCTCTTATCCAATGAAAATACAAGATAAAATTCCGTAACCAATGCTACATTCCCCTTTGTATATAAAAAAAGAGGCATTTCACTCTCTCTAAAGAAGCATTATACAGGCTCAGAAAAAAAAGGTAAAAAAAGTGTTGACATACCCGATGGAGAAGTGTATTCTATCTATAATAAATATCACTCCAAAGGGTCAGTATAAACATATGTTCAATATAAAGGAGAGACCGATATGAAAAAAATTATGCTTGCACTTGCGATCGTGGTATTGGGAGCCGGGTTTGCCTTGGGAAACGTCATGGACAAGGACGTAATTCTGGTCGGCACGGAGAGCACCTATCCTCCTTACGAATTCAGGGATGAGGACAATAATCTGAAGGGCTTTGATATTGACCTCGTAGAGGCCATCGCCGCCAAGATAGGTAAAAAGGTAGAGTGGGTGGACATGCCCTTCGATAGTCTCATCCCGTCCCTTCTGGCAAAAAAGATCGACATAATAGCAGCAGGCCTGAGCGCCACCGAGGAGAGGGCCAAAAAGGTAGCCTTCTCCGATAACTATGAGATTTCAATAAGTGCCTTCATAGTGAAAGAAGACAACGACTCCCTCAAGAATGTGGACGATATGAAGGGAAAAGTCATCGCTGTACAGCTTGGCACGGTCCAGGAGACCTACTCCCAGACAATTCCTGAGGCCCAGGTTAAGTCCTTCCAGAAATTTGACGACTGCGTTAGGGAGGTTATTCTGGGACGGGCAGATGCAACCCTTATGGACGTGCCTGTCACCAAAAGCTACGTGGAGCACAAGGATTTTGCCGGGAAGATAAAGATCGCCTTCGAGCAGGAGATCACCGGGTCAGGCAAGGCCATGGCCATGAATCTTGGTGAGACGCCCTTTTTAGAGGCCGTCAACGGCGCCCTCAAGGAGCTTGAGGAGAGCGGCGAGCTGGATAAGATGAAGGAACTGTGGTTTAAATAGGAAAGACAGAGGACAAGCCGGGCTGAAGAAGCCGGTACAAGATGATGATTCGGGGGGCAGAAAATCCCGCCCCCCGAATTTTTTATTTTTCTTCAGTTCCGGTCCCTGGTATGGAATAGTAGCCCTTCGGCCTGCCGGGACGGCCGTCCTGAGCCCCTACGGTCCTGACGACCAGCCCCCTGTCGGCAAGGTACTCCAGGTATCTGTGGGCTGTAACATAGGCAAGGCCACAGGCGGCTGCAACTTCGTCACAATCCTTGGGGGCAGAGAACTCCTTGAGCTTCTCCAGCACTTTTCTCATGGTGTTCTTGCTTACTCCCTTTTTTCTTTCCTCCCAGTTCAGCCGTTCCCTGTGGGCGAACAATTTTTCATGAAGCCGGATGCGGGCCGTGAAATCAGCCAGACGAATGGGTTTTGTAATAAAATCATCGGCGCCTGCCAGGATCAGCTTCGACGCCAACTCTCCTCCATCCTCTACCGTGAGGGCAATAAGGACAAGTTTTGACGATATCTCCCTTGCCTTTTTGATGACATGATAGCCGTTCATCACCGGCATGTGATAGTCCACCAGGAGGATGTCCACCTCGTCAAGCCTGACCCACTCCAGGCATTCCTCCGGCTCGCTGGTAGTGAGCATTCTCCAGCCTTCTGTGGAGGCCATGGCCTCCAGGGTATATAGAATGGACCTGTCGTCATCAATAGCGCCAATATGAAGCGGCACTACTCCTCACCTCCTCCCGTTGACCTTCTAAGGGTAATGGCAACTCTGGCCCCGCCGCCAGGCATATTTTCCTTTATCAGTGTTCCTCCGTGATTCAGCACCACCATTGTAACGTATTTGAGGCCAAGTCCGGTGGAATTCCATCCCGAGCTGCCCTCCTCCTCTAGGGCAAACCCGGGCCCTTCATCCTCCACAGCCAGAATAACCTTGTCATCAGCAGAGCAAATACATAAAAAGATGCGGCTTCCCCCGGACTGAAGATTTGCCTTTCTTGCATTATCCAGAAGGTTTACCAGCGCCCTTGAGAAACGGACCACATTGACTTCCACAACTGCCTTCGACCCATCGGGATCAGACCTCAGAAACACCGTCTCCCTCCAGGGGAAAGGGCTGATCTGCGTTAGGACATACTCCACAAGATCTCCTACGGAGACGGGCCTGCGGAAATCCTCCCTCAATATCTCTGATACCATATCCTCCATGGACCTTGCCGCCTCGCAGATCACCCTACCGTACCGTACAGGATCCCCTCCCTTGCAGGATACTATCACATCTCCCAGGCCCAGAATTGTGGTCAGGGGTCGTTTAAGGTCGTGGACCAGCTGCTGCATTTCCAGCAGGCTTCTTCTGCTGAGCCCCTCCTCCCTCAGAGCCGCCATTTTTTTCTCTCTGTCCCTCAGAAGCTCCATGGATGCAAGCCTTGCCCCGTAGCTTACCATGAGCTCTGTTGCAAGGACCCCGGAAAAGAAGAGCCCCGCAAAGACCGCGCCGCCGGACCAGTTGAGGAGTTTTTCCCTGCCCAGAATTTCCGCCGCTGTCTTTACGGAAAGGGAGAGCTCGCCCCATCCGGCGCCCCAGGGGGTCAGAAGAGGTATTACGTCCAGCCACTGAAAAGAAAATACAAAGAGGGCCAGAGCAATGGATTTATATACCCAGTCGTGGATGCTCCTCGTGAGATACCTCAGGACAAGGACGCTTCCCACGCTTAAAACTGCCGGAATTCCAAAGTGAAGCTGAATGCCCTCCCCCAGTACAGGGGACAAAAAGTAGGTTAGAGGTATGGCCGCAGCAGGCGCCAGCCATGATAAAAACAGAAGGGAGGGCCTTAAGGCCGCCAGGGCATTCCCCGCCAGAAACCAGCCGATATAAAGGGGCACAGCTCTCACGCTGTTGAGGAGTACCACAAGGGAGGCCGCCGCCAGAAGATCCCCTCCATCCATGGTCTCGGCCAGGAGGCTGATGGCAGCCAGAGGACCGGCAGACGGAAATCTCTGGGCTGCCCCCCAGAAGAACAGAAAAAAAACAGCCGCTCCGGCGTGTCTTAGGCGAGTACTGAGCTCTACTCTTTCCATCGGTCCCACCTTTTAAAAAAAAGCAGAAAAACAAAAAAGAGAAGGAGACCTGCCCCGGATGCTGCCCTGCCCCCGAAAGATACGAACCGGGGGGAAAAGGATCCGCTAAGGGGCACGCCGGACCTTCGGGCCATGCCCTTCATATCCAGAAAGTGGAGTACAGGGATATCCGAGGCCAGCGCTTTCTGCAGAACTCCCTCCCCGGGGGGAACCGGGTCTGAAGGCTGGAAGAAGCCGCCCCTCAAAAAGTCGGCATGATTTCCTGCAAACGCAGCCGCCCCCCCGCCCACGCTGATTAAAATCCTGGGTGCAAACCGGGCAACCATATCCCACTTTAAATCAATCATGCCCGGGAGGGAGGGAGCCTCCAAAAGAGGCGTCCCCTCCGAGGCAGCCGCTTTAATCAGGATTTTTCTGCCTTCTTCCGGCAGATCAAGGCCCATCTCCGCTTTTCCGCCCAGGGTGTACCAGTCCGCTTTCTTTGACAAAAAGCCGCCCTGCCTGAGGGCCGTTGCCAGAGCAGGCCAGGAAAAGGCGGGGTCGTTCGCTCCCCAGGTAGACGACCCCAGGGAGTGGATCCATAGGATATGAGCATCCCTATGCTCCGCCGCCGCCAACACTGAAAACACCAGACCGGGAAAGGAGGAGGAGGACAGGAGAGCCACCCGGTCTCCCGCTGCGATGCCAAGGCGGCGCAGCTGCCGCAGAGCATATACGGCCCACAGGGGATTTGCGGAGATTATTTTAGCCTCAAGAGGACCCAGGGTCGTAGTAAGGGGGCTCCATTCCACGCCTATAAACCCGGTTTTTTGAGGGTCGGCGTCATATTCCTCCCCCCCCCTGATCTCAAAAACCGAGGTCTGGGCGGACCTGACCTTTTCCCATAACGCCCTTTCATCACCCCCGAGCAGGGGCGGCATTCCCAGGTACCACAGCAGGGCCATAAGGGAAGCCAGCAATACCAGTCTTATCCGGGCGCCGGCAAGAAAATCCCCCTGCTTTTCGAGAAGGGTAGTTTTCACAGCCAGCCTCCCGGCAGAGAGTATAAAAGGGAAACTGCCATGGAAGTTGCGAAGGCCGCAGCCAGGGATGCGGCTACGGTAGGAAGGGCCCCCTGATGCTCCATGTCTGCGCCGATAAGCCCCGGGACAACCCATCCCGTCCAGTGGAGGGACAGGGGCAAAAAAGCACCGAGCAGAGCTTTGATCAACAGGGCTATGAGCATGGCCGCAGCCGTCCTCTGACGCCCGTAGAGGCCAAGACTTTTAATTGCCGCCGAAAGCAGGAAGGCCGTCATGGCTGCGCACGCAAAAATAGTCCCGAGCCTGACCGGCGAGTTCAGATCCATGGCAAGAAGGCCGGGAGTTATTATCCCCCCGGGAGAGTAGCCCGTCCTCGAAAAAAAATACATCCCCAGGGCTATCCCCAGAGCTATCAGTACCACTCCGTCACTCAACCCCCTCTTCCCTCCTCCTTAAGTCCCCCCGCTTTTCCATGAGATATTCAAGGGGAATGCCTGCAACATTGCCGCAGCCGAATACCCTGCCCTCGGAGGCTATAAATGCTCTGAGTTCTTCAGGGCTTTTTATGGGCAGAAAATCAGCTCCCCTGGGCAGCGGGAACGGACGGCTTCCCGTGACTGCAATCCTCTTCCAGCGGGTGTCAGAAAGAATTTCTCTGAAGGCCTTGAGCCTTGCTGACCTGTCCTGCCTTGAATTAAAGAGCACCGTCGTCTCCCCCCTCCTCCATCCCGTCTCCCTGAAGAGATCAAGGGCAGACTGGGGATCATTGGCTGAAAAGGCGGAGGCCAGCCAGCCGACGCCTTCGCTGAATAATTGAAAGTCTGCCAGGTCCGGAGGCAGTCTCCGGGCCGCATTAAGGGCTCTTTTTGAATCCAGCCCCAAAAGACCGCATACTCCTTCCACGAGGGAGAGATGGGTCTGCCTGAAATCCCTCCCGTCAGGGCATGGGCGAAGCTCGCACCCTCTGGCGGTAAGAAGGTCTGCAACTGCTCTTTTGGCCGCCACCGATTCCGGCAATATGACCGGGCCGCCATCAATTCCCAGACAGAGAGTCCGGGCGGCTGCTTCCTCCCCCCTGCCCCAGGCGTCCTCATGGTCGGGGCGCACATTCGTAAGCACGGAGCAGGAGGGACTGAGCCAATGCCAAGCCAGGTACTGAAGCGAGGGCGCCACTGCGCTGTTTTCAAGGACAATTCCCTCCGTTTCCGGAGGGAGGGTGCGCAGCCACCATCCCATCTCTCCGACTGAACCAGGGCCGGCCCTCAGAATAAGATTCTCCCGCCCGGCCAAAAGCTCCCTGGGAAGCACTCCCGTAATCCTGCCGGCAGCGGCCAGTCCGGCGTCTGTCAGAACTGCCGTCAGGAGGCGTACCATGGAGCTCTTTCCTCTGCTTCCTGTGACCAGTATTTTTACAGGCAGACGCCCGGAAAGTTCGGGAGAAATTTTTTTGCAGACAGGCAGAGTATCTTCCATGAAAAAACCTCCGGTTGCTATTATTCTAGCAGAGGGCCGCTGAACTTAAAAAGGCGGAGCCTCGGGAGGCTCCGCCTTTTTTACGATTGGATTTACTGTGTATTTTACGGACCTAGTATCCTACGGGAACTCCCAGACGCCTGCTGTCAGCGCCGCCGTTCATCCGGCCTCTTGCATGGTCGAACAGGATTCCCTGAGCGGTTCCGAAGTAGCCGCCGAAGGGCTGCACTTCGAGGTCGTGTCCCCTGAGTTTGAGATAGGCCACTGTGGAGGGGGATATCCCTTCCTCAATAAGCAGCTTGCCGGCCTTTCCGCCGCCTGCAGGGTTATAGATTCTGGGCTGCTCTATGGCCTCGTCCATGGCCATGCCGAAGTCAACCACGTTCATTATAATCTGGCTGACCGCAGTAATGATGCGCATGGCTCCCGCAGCGCCGATGGTCATGAAGGGGTTGCCTTCAGGGTCAAGAACGATGGTGGGCGACATGGAGGAGAGGGGGCGTTTGCCTGGTTCCGGGGCGTTCACGCTCGCAGGATCCTTGGCAAAGTCGTCCATCTCATTGTTCAGCACGATGCCGAACTCAGGCACCACTACGCCGGAACCAAAGAAGAAGTTCACTGTGTTTGTAGAGGCTACGATGTTCCCCTCGGCATCCACCACCGAAAAAGAGCTGGTGGAAATATGTTTATTTCCGGCGCCGCCGAGATAGGCTTGCTTTGCCGTCTCATTATAGGGCCAGGGATCTCCCGCCGGGACGTCCTTCATAACATCGTAACGGCGAATCCTTGCCGCAAGCTCTTTGGCGTAATCCTTGCTGGAAAGGCCGTTAAGGGGCACGTTGACAAAGGCTGTATCGGCCATGTATTTCTGCCTGTCGGCGAAGACCAGCTTCATTGCCTCGGCCATATGGTGCAGATAGTCAGGGGAGTTATGCTTCATAGCCCCCACGTTGAAGTTCTCCATAATGTTCAGGAGCTGTACGATGTGGGTTCCGCCGCTGGACGCAGGAGGAGTCGAGAAGATGGAATAGCCCCTGTAAGTCCCGTGCACCGGCTTCTGGATGAGGACCGAGTAGTTCTTGAGATCTTCCATGGACATGCGGCCTCCTGCCTCATTGACCGCTGCCACGACAGCTTCGCCTATCTCGCCCTCGTAGAATACGGAGGGGCCCTGCTCTCCAAGAAGTCTGAAGGCAAAACCCAGGGCCGGCTGTCTCAGGATAGTTCCTGTTTCAGCGGGAAGGCCGTCGGGAAGGAAGGCGCAGTTCGGGCTGTATCTGCTAAGCTTATCAAACTGGTCGATAATGATCTGGTTCTGCATGGGGTGCACTTCAAAGCCCTCTTCTGCGAGGCGGATTGCAGGCGCTGCCACCTCGGCAAAGGACATGGTTCCGTACATTTCAAGAGCTGTGAAAATCCCCTTTACTATCCCGGGCACTCCCACGGACTTGCCGCCAAGGACGGATTCTCTGGCCTTTTTCGACTCCTCCGAGGCGTACATATCCTTAGTGGCTGAAAGAGGGGCTACCTCCCGATAGTCCAGCTCCACAACTTCACCGGTCTCTGCAAAGCGAATGGTCGAAAATCCGCCGCCGCCGAGGCCGGACGCGTTGGGCTCCACCACGTTCAAGGCCAGCATGGTGGCCATAGCCGCATCGATGGCATTTCCGCCCTTTTTCAGAATCTCAACTCCGGCCTGGGAGGCCAGTTCATGGGCCGATGACACCATACCGTTTTCCGAGTACACTTCGTGAACTTCGGCAGCCACCGCAGCTCCTGCTGCAAGGACAAAGGCAAAAACTACAAGCGCAACTATTCCTTTTCTCACTTAAAGCACCTCCTGTGAAATGGGTTGTAAATTCTCCGGGGCAACCGTCTCTTCCGGGATCACCTCTCCTTCAATTATACCGGAAATGTTTTAGTGCTGCGTTGCCGGGGTCAGGAAAAAGCCCAGCCCCTTCTCCTCCAGCTCCTTCAGGCCGGGAACCCCCTCCACGATAACTGCCCTGTCGTCGAACAGGAGCTCCAGATTATCGAGGAAGACAAGAATGGACTGAGTATGCCTCCCCGACCTGTACTCAATGGTCTGTTTCCCGTCGTAGGGAATGTAAAGCCTGCCCAGGTCTGAGGCCACTACGTAGGCCTTGTCCACCCCCGTAAGGGCCAGCCTGGCATCAGTCTTACCCCTAAGCCGCCCCTGAACGGGATTTCCCGTCTCCATGAGAATGGGCATTGTCTCCGTATAGTCTCCCCACTCCCTGTGGGTAAGGCCTCTCAAATTTTTAGGGGATGGCTCAAGCCTCATGGCTATGCCGTAGTCCTCAAGATCCATGACGGTCATTGCGGCCAGCTCCATGCTTCTCTCATGGGCTACTATGGCATTAACCACCGGATACTCGGGGGATGCCTCGTGAAGGTCAAAGGAGAGGTCAGGCTTCTCCTTGAGTATGAGCTCGGTGATTGCATAGGCCAGCTGCTCTGTGGGAGAGCCGTCAGGTATGCCCGGATAGCATCTGTTAATGTTGCCCCGCTCCTTCCCCGGAAGCTGCTGCCCCGACGCCGGGTGAATGTAAATATCGGGAGCCGGCCATTCGTGAAGCGTATTGGTCAGCCGGGAGCCGAAACGGAATCTCCTCTCGCTGCCGTCAGCGACGGTGAAGGAGATGCTCTGGGGATGGCCCTCCTGGGGAGACGTGTGAGTGTAGCCCATGATATTGGTCTGGGGGATGACGATCAGACGTCCCCGGGTGACTTTGGCACGCTCCAGAAACAGGAGGGCAGCCATCATTCCTGCGGGCTCCGTCGGGTGAGTGCCCCCAAGTATGAGCACCGTACCTCCCGGCTCCCTGCCCTCCTGAATGTAGACGGGATTGTCCGCCGGAGTGCCCTTCAGGGCCCCAAACCACTCTGACAACATATGTTTTTCGAACCCCGGCGCAGGGACAAGCAGGTCATCTGTCCACATCTCCATGAACTCCGAGGCGGCAAAGGCCGATACGCCAAGGGCAAGAGCCAGAAGAATAAGCGCGGTGAGGGGCGTTCCCTTAAGTTTCATCTTCAGTTCCCCCTATTTGATCATCAGAAGCCGAAGGACCAGGGGAATAATCACCAGTGCCGCCGTGGTCTGCTTCCAGAAATCCTTCTCCCTAAACTGGCAGGCGACTACCAGTAGAAGAATGAATAGGACAATTGCCCTGTAAACCAACGTCATGTCCGTCCCCTCCTACGGCAGAAAGCCCATAATAGTGTTTGCGTTAATCATAACCACCACTGCCCATACGGCGGTAACCACCGCCGGCAGCAGACACTGCTTCAGCACCTTGAAATAGTTGTCCTCCCCCACTACCTGGGCAGCGAAGATGCCCGCCAGGGCGGTAGGAGGCATGAGGTCTCCCAGTCCTGCCAGCAGGCTCAGTGCCGAACCTACCATGATCTCGTCATGACCCAGCATCGCGAGAAAAAAAGGAACCCCCAGAACAGAGGCGGATCCGAAGGCGGATACGGCGCCAAAGAGAGGGATGGAGGTGGCCATGCCGAAATACATGAGCCAGGCAGGCAGGGCAAGCACGGATACGACGATAAAGCCCTGTACCCCGGTGAGGGTCATTATCTGGATAAACATGCCCACTCCCATGAGAATGCCCAGCACGGGGATGGCATCGTTAACTGCCTCCCGGGAGGCCTCAAGGAAGTTATATTTCTTGCCCGTCAGCAGGGAAGACAGGGCCGCCAGCAGAAAGTTTACGGGCATGCCCAGGGCGGGCCAGACGGCAGGGAGAAACTGTTCGCCGCTCATCAGCACCGCAAGAAGCACTACAGGCATCAGGAGCCCGACGGAAAGAGGGGTCTCTTCCATGCGGCGGAGATCCTCCTCAAGGGCCCCTTCATCCCCGGCCCCTTTTTTCAGGTGAGGATAGACCAGCAGCAGGGCAGAGAATATGGCCAGAGGTACGGTACATACAAGCAGGGGCAGGGCAAAGCCCACGTAGGGCATATCTATGCCGCCCCCGATGATCATGGCCGGGACGTTCACCGGCGGGGCAATCATTCCGTAGATGGCCCCCATGGCAATGGCTGCGGCCGTTTTTAAGGATGGCACGCCAAGCTTTATCATGACGGGCGCCACCAGGGCGCCGGTGGTAAGGACCGCTGCAGTGGAGGATCCCGTGACCATGCCGGGGATCATGATGATGACCATGAGTCCCATGCTGAGCATAAGCGGACGGGATCTGAAAAGCCGGATAATCCTGGCCGCAAGACTTTCAAGCAGCCCAGATTTTTGGACGGACTTCATGAAAATCATCGCGGCAGCAATAATGAGGATGGTATCCAGGTATCCAAAAGTGCCTTCGACAAGATGTCTGACGGGGAATCCGGCCCCGGCGGAGAGGGCGCCTACAGCCGCCGCCGCTGCCAGAGCGATGGCGATGGGGAGCTTCAGGGCGAAAGCTCCTATTATGAAGCTCCCCACCATCACTACCGTATATATTCCTTCAGGAAAGAACCAGTCCATGACCGGGACTCCGTCTAACTGGCGTCAATTCCCCACTCCGAGAGAGTTTCCCCGAGGGGGGCGGCTGTGCCGTTGACGTTAGGCGCCGTCATTATTTTTATATTTTTGCCCTCTGTTATCTTTTCAAAGATGCCGTCGTCGTTGCCGCCGTCCACTACTATGATCCGGTCGGCCTCGGGGGCTGCCGCCTCAATAAAGGCGTCGGACAGAGCGCCTCTCCTGCCCTCTCCTCCTATATGCATGACGAGGACCTTCATTTTCTTATCCCGGGCGGCCCTCAGGACGGAGACCACTCTCTCAAGCTCCTGGTCCTTATCTATGCCTGCCGCGCCAAGACCCTTGGAGCTGCCTCCCACCACGGCCACCAGTATCTTGCTGCTGCCCAGGCCGTCTGCCTTAAGCAGGGGCTCGCTGTCGGCCTCGACCTTCATCTTCCTCAGGACAACTCTGACCATCATCACATCCGGGCTCTGCCCCACCGAAGTAAGCATGACTTCAGCGGCAAAGGCTGCTCCTGCAGCAAGCAGAGATATTATCGCAATCAGGGCTATAACAGCTCTTCTCATGTCAATTCCTCCCATGTTGAATGAATTTCAAACGGATAAACCAATCCATCGTACTGAAAATAGTGTACCCTTTTACATTTTTATGTCCATGGTTCTTATCATTTTTTTCCACAATGGCGAAAGGGCCCTATTTTATGATACTATCTGCCAGAACAGACTGAGGGAGTGAAAAAACAATGCCCGTCAACTTTAAAAGCGTCAGGGGAGTTCTAAACTTAAACATACTGCTGCTTGCGGCCGTATTGACGCTGTTTCCTGTCTTTTTTGGAGTTTTAAGCTTCAGGAACTCATGGGCCATGGTCGGCAGGGACATGGACCAGGCTCTTGCCATGGAGGCCGACTTTCTTAATAAATGGATGACCTATCACCAGAACGCGGTCCGTTCCATTTCGAGGCTCTCCTCGGTGAAGGCCAGGGATTTCGCCAGAATGGACGTGGATTTTTCGAACTTTGTGAAGAGCAACGCCAACTTCATCGCCATCGTATATGTGGATGCCGCCGGAATTGTGGCCTTCAGCAGCGACAGGGACGGAAAAGGCCTTTCCGGCGTCTCGGTAAGGGACCGTACCTACTATCTTGAGGCCCAAAAAGGAAGGGAAAGCGTTGCTGATATCATAATAAGCAAGGCCATAGGCAAACCTGTAATGATCTACTCTGTTCCCCTTATGGAGGGGGGAGTTTTCAGCGGGCTTATCTTTGCCTCCATCCCATTTGACGCAATGCTCACTGCCCTTGAGACCACCCCCTTCAGGAATACAGGGAGCTTCTACCTCTATCGCAATGGCGGGAGCACTCTTCCCGCCGACGCCCCGGACGTGCTTAAAAAAATACGGTCCGATGCCGGAAATACCGTCTTCTACAAAAACCGGGGCAAATACTGGATCGCCAGAGGGCTGCCCATGGCCGAACACGATCTCACCCTGGTAATACGGATGGAACTATGGGAGTTTCTGGCCCCCTATCTAAAGGGATTCTCCCTCTTTGCCGGCATCTCCCTCCTTCTGCTGATAGCCTCCCTGCTTCTGTCAAGAACCCTGTACAGAAGGGTGGACTACTCCCTCAGCCGCCTTCTGGCCCAGGTGGAAAAAACAGGGGAGGGAATCTTTCTTGGAGAGCCCATTGATGGCGTGGAGAACGCCCCCGTGGAAATAAAAATGCTCGGAAAAGCCCTGAACGAGATGTCCCTGTCGCTGAAGAAAAAAACAGAAGAGATAGAGTACCGGTCTTTCCACGACATTCTTACAGGACTTTACAACCGAAGCTTTTTTGAGGACGCCGTAAAGCGGCTCTCCACAGGCAGATTCGATCCTGTAACAGTTGTGGTATGCGACGTGGACGGCCTTAAGCTGATCAACGATACCTTTGGCCATAAAATCGGAGACAGTCTGATAATAGCCGCCGGAGAGGTACTGAAGAAGTGCTTCAGAAAGAGCGACGTCATAGCCCGCATCGGAGGAGATGAATTTGCCGTCCTGATGCCTGAGGATAAAGGAGGCGAGGGCTGCATCCAGTTCCCGGAAAAGCTCGCCTGCTATCTCGCAGAGTACAGAAAAACCCCTGATGCGCTGCCCCTCAACATATCCTGGGGTACAGCCTCAGGTCTGGCGTCGGAAGACAGTCTGGAATCCCTGATCCATGAGGCCGACAAAAGAATGTATGCATTAAAGGTGGCCCAGAGGAGCGACTCCAGAAAGGACATCCTGGGATTCCTTGAGGAGAAAATCGCCGCCGGCAGGCAGGGCTGGGCCGAAAGACACATGGCGGCCTGCGCGGCCCTTATGGAGATTTTTGCAGGCACAAGGCCTGGACTCTCTCCGCAGATGCGAAATTTCCTGGTGAGGCTGGCAAAAAACCACGACATCGGATTTTCGGATATCCCCCGGGATATTCTCGAAAAATCGGGCCCTCTCACCGACGAGGAGTTTGAAATAATAAAAGAGCACCCGGAGAGAGGCGCTTACATGGCATCCCTCTTTCCCGAACTTGAGGATCTGCAGGAATCGATCCTGCTGCATCATCGCTGGTGGAACGGAGAGGGCTACCCCAAAGGAGAGGGAGGAGAGGCAATTCCTGTGGCTGCCCGCATTATGGCTGTAATTGACGCTTATGAGACCATGACGGCAGACAGATCGTACAGCCCTCCCATGGCGCCCCGGGAGGCGGCAGAGGAGATTCGGAGATGGGCCGGAACCCAGTTTGACCCCTACTGGGCCGAGGAGTTTGCCCGGTTTATCCTCGAATTTCACGGAGAACCGGAACATTAGTTATGGAATTTTCCATCCCCCTAAATCCGCAGGTTAAAAAACAGTAAACCCCTCTGGACTGTTCATAGAACAGTGTTAAGGTAGTGTTGTTCAAGACACAGACCTTCACCAGAGAGGTGCGATTATTATGACCCGA
>JBMNVK010000013.1:0-27362 GCA_050946755.1 Aminivibrio sp.
AGGACGGAGGAGGAATGGCGATTCATCTGGACAGCCCCAACGTGGTGGACTGCACTTTTTCGTACAATAGAGCCTCCGGCTTCGGGGGAGGCCTGAGCTACTACGGTTCCAAAAATATTCTTCTTAAAAATGCCACCTTTATAAGCAATCAGTCCCTGTCTAAAGAAGGAGGAGCCCTCTTTGTGGCCCATAGCAAGGGGGCGGTGGTGAACTCCACGTTTTTTAACAACTCCGCAAAAATGGGCGGAGGGGGGATAGCAACCTTCAAAAGCTCTCCCAGAATTGTAAACTGTACGCTTTTTAAAAACAGATCCGAAAGAAAAGACCTTGGCCATGATTTATACACCACAGGAAGCTCCGAAGGCGGAGGGAGGACGGAGGTATTCAACAGCATACTGTGGGGCGACGAGGGGGGCCGCATTCGTTTCTACACTGATGCCATACCGTCCGTCTCCTACAGCATCATCATGGAAGGGTTTCCCGGAGGAGCGTCAGTTTTAAAGGCTAATCCGAGGCTTAAGAATCCGGCGGACAACGGCGGCGCAACTCTCACCTGCGCCCTTGGGGAGGGAAGCGCCGCCCTAGACGCAGGAGGCACTCATCTGGCGCCTAAAGTAGACCAGAGGGGGATGCCCAGGCCCGCCGGCAAGGGGATTGACTTAGGCGCCTACGAGGAACAAAAGCCTGTATATAAGTCAGACGCCGAGCCCAAGAAGATGCCTGAATTTTCCGCTGGGCCCTCGGGGGAGTCCAAACCAGTGCAAAAACCCCCTCAGAAGCCTCTGCCGGGCTCGGGCAAGCCTCCCGTCCTCCGGCCCGTGAAGCCTGCAAAGCCGGGAGGCAAACCCGCCCTTCCCTCCGTTAAAAAGCCCCCTGGGGTAAAGCCTCCTGTCGCAAAGCCTCCGGGAATCAAGAAGTGACCTTCAGCTTAAGCGCGCCGGCCCCGGGAGGGAAAATTCCCTGAAGGGCATCAGCATAAGGGCTGAAGGCAGAGCCTCCGGCCCTTTGTTCGTGTGCCCGGGCCTACTCCAGATAGAGAGCAGGGTCCACGGCCTTTCCTTTTTTCAGAATGTTGAACTGCAGGCCGGGGTCCACCATCTCTCCAACCAGGCCTATCCTGGTCTCCGGCGTCACCTGCTGGCCGGGAGTTACATAGATTATTCCAAGCCCTCCGCAGAAGGTGGCGAAGTCGTCGCCGTGGCGGATGAAGATGGCATTGTCAAACTCCTTCATCCAGCCTCCGTGCAGCACGGTTCCGGCGGCGGGAGCGTAGACGGCAGCCCCCGGCTCGGAGGGGCCGAAAAGGCCCGCCCCCCGGGGCTTTCTGCCGGCTTTGCCCTCTGCCAGGGGCCAGCGGACTTTAAACCGTGAGGGCTCCTGAGGTGAAAGGGGAGGCGCTTTTTCCGCCGGCTTCTCCTCCTGTCCGGAGCTCCGGACGGAATCGCCCTTCACTCCCGGGATAACCAGCTCCTCGCCTATTTTTATGATTGAATTTTCATCAAGGCCGTTTGCCTCCATGAGGCTGGCAAGGGGAATTTGTGCGTTTTTGGCGATCCGGTAGAGATTGTCTCCCTCTTTTACCCTGTAGGTATTTTCTTTCCCTTCCTCCCGTACAGCAGGGGCCGGATCCTTCTTTTCAGCCTCTTTTGAGGGGGTCTCCGCCTCCAGAGGAGGGGCCGTCCCTTCGGCCTTTGGTCCGGGAGGCGTCAGAGGTTCCAGAAATTCCCCCTGATACCGGGGCGCAGGCCAGCCTCCCAATCCCCGTCTCTTTGCCTCGTAAAGGGTGGAGAGGGTCTCCTCGGGGGATCGGGGCACGAGGAGGGTAAGCCCGGCGGCCAGGGGCTTATCCTCTGCCGGCAGGCCGTTGGCGGAGGCTACATCGCCGGTGGAGGCGCCGTACTTTGCCGCTACAGAGGCGACCGTCTCTCCCCCGACCGTCGCATGAACCACAAAGGGCAGTTCCTCCCCCCATCCGGAACCGGGGAGCGCCATCATAAGCAGGATAAGAAAAAGCTTCATCCAATCAACCTTTCGCACTTTTTCCCTAATTATAGCCTCTTCTGCGGCGGGAGGGGTATAATACCTCCCAAACAGCCCCGCCGGGGCTGGAAGGGAAGGAGCGAATGCCATGAACGCAGCGCTTACCGCCGCGGATATCTTCAGAGCGGCAGTCCTGCTGGAGGAGAAAGGGGCCCGGTTTTACGCCCAGGCCGCCTCAAGATTCAAGGGTGAGGAGAGCAAGCTCTTCGCCGGACTTGCGTCCATGGAGCTGAACCACGCCGGACAGTTCCGGGCAATTCTGGAGGAGCTTAGGCCGGAAGAGGGGAACGGCCCTACGGAGGAAAAGGAGCAGTATCTGGAGGCCCTTACAGGAGGGCGCATCTTTACGGAGTCGGAGGACTGGGAGGACGAAAACAGCTACGAGGATATCCTCGAAAAGGCCATTGCCGTGGAGAGAAACGCTGTCTTTTTCTATACTGCCGTCAAGGAGACTCTGGTCCGCGAAATGGACGCCGAGGCCGTGGACAGGCTTATTCATGAGGAGGTCGCCCATTTTGAGGCCCTTTCAGCTGTGCTCCGCAAACGCAGGGGAGGAGGGGAGGGAGAGTGACGGCCCCCTCCTTCAGATTTTCGGAGGCGGACTTCGGCAGGGCCTTTGAGGCCCTTGCCGGAGATTTCGCCCTCTGGGGGCCGAAGCGCTTCCCCGGAAGGGGACGGTTCTTCGGCACTGACCTGGTGAGGTATGCCCCCCTGGAGTCCTTTGGCGACCTGGAATTGGGAGAAAAGAGCTGCGGCTCTCCCAAGGAAGCGGTCTTTCCTCCTGATGAGACCCTCTTTCATTTTACGGGCGACCGGTTTGAGGAGCCGCCCCTGGAGGACGGACGGGAGACGGTGATCTTTCTCCGTCCCTGTGACATCAACGGCTTCAGGAGGCTTGACGCCATTTTTCTGGAGAACGGGCCGGAGCCGGATTTTTTCTATAAAAGAAGACGGGAGAAGCTCCACTTTTTCATGATCGAATGCCGGGAGTCCTTTGAGAACTGCTTCTGCGTCTCCATGGACGCCAACAGGACGGATAACTACAAGGCTGCCTTCCGGTTTGGAAGAGAGGGCATTGAGGTTCAGGTGAAGGACGGCCGGTTCAGCCGGTATTTTGCCCATGGCGCCTCCTCTGACTTTGCCCCGGAGTTCGTAGGGGAGAACTTTAAAAAGGTGGAGCTGCCCCGGGCGGACGAAATGCCCCCGGAGATGTTCACCGCGCCCCTGTGGGACGAGTACGACGACCGGTGCATAGCCTGCGGCCGGTGCAACACCTCCTGCGTCACCTGCACCTGCTTCTCCTCCCTCGACCTCTTCTACTCCGACAGCCGCAACAGCGGCGAGCGGCGCCGGGTTTGGGACGGCTGCCACCTGGACGGCTTCACCACCGTGGCGGGAGGGGGCTCCTACAGGGAGGGGAAGGGACAGAGGATGAGGTTCAAGACTTTTCACAAGATCTACGACTTCCGGAAGCGGTTCGGCTACGACATGTGCGTGGGGTGCGGCCGGTGCGACGACGTCTGCCCTGAATATATCTCCTTCTCCGACTGCATAAACAAAGTTTCGGCGGCGCTGAAAGGAGGCGGGGCGGAATGAGGGAGAATCCCTTCAGGCCCTTCGGGGCCAGGATAGTCAAAATAACGCCCGAGACGGACCAGGAGTTCACCCTCACCGTGGAGTGTTCCGTCCCCATGGCTCCGGGGCAGTTCTTCCAGGTGTCCCTTCCTAAAATCGGCGAGGCCCCCATCTCCGTCAGCGCCTGGGGAGACGATTGGCTCCAGTTCACCGTCCGGGCGGTGGGGAGGCTTACAAACGCACTGCAGAGCCTGCGGGAGGGGGAGAATCTTTTTATCCGGGGGCCCTACGGCACGGGCTTTCCCATGGAGACCCTGGAGGGCTCCCATCTCGTCATTGTGGCGGGGGGGTCGGGCGTAGCCCCGGTGAGGCCCCTGATGAGGCAGGCGGCGGAGGGAACCTTGCCCCTAAGGTCGCTTAAGGTGATCGCGGGCTTTAAAAATATGGAGAGCCTGCTCTTTTCCTACGAGTGGGACCTGTGGAGAAAGAAGGCCGATCTGCTGATAACCATCGACAGGCCTCAGGAGGGATGGGACGGCCCCGCTGGGCTGGTGACGGAACATATGAAGAAGCTGGCCCTGGCCGACCCCGGAGACGTTCAGTTCGTCATAGTGGGTCCTCCCGTGATGATGAAGTTCGCCTGCGCCGAGGCCCGGCTGCTGGGCGTGCCGGAGGAGAATATATGGGTCTCCTTCGAGCGGCTCATGTCCTGCGGCCTGGGCAAGTGCGGCCACTGCAAGATAGATTCTACCTACATCTGCCTGGAGGGGCCCGTGCTTAACTTAACCAAGGCCTCCCGGCTGATAGACTGAGAGGTGAGCTTTATGTCCCTCGACCTGAACAGAAAAAAAATTGCCAAGAACGCCTTCCGCATCACCAAGATGCGAAACTCCACCGCCATAAGGATCCGGGTTCCCGGCGGACACCTGGGGGCGGAGGATCTGAGAGATATTGCCGGCATCGCTGAAAAATTCGGCGACGGGAATCTCCATATCACCATCCGCCAGGGGTTTGAGATACCAAACATCCCCTTTGAGCGCATGGCGGAGGTGAACGAGGCCCTGACCCCCATCATAGAACGGCTGGAACTGCCCTGGGGGGTGGAGTTCGGCCCCTCCGGGGAGGGCTATCCCGCCGCGGGAATGAGGAACATCTCCGCCTGCGTAGGGGCATGGTTCTGCCCCTTCGCCAACGCCGACACCACCGCCCTGGCCCGAAAGCTTGAGGCCCTGGTCTACCCCAACGACTTTCATACCAAGATCGCCGTTACCGGGTGCCCTAACGACTGCATCAAGGCCCATACCCAGGACTTCGGCATAATCTCCATCTGTACTCCTGAGTACGACTACAGCCGGTGCATAGGCTGCGAGGCCTGCGTGGACGCCTGCAGGCAGAAGGTCACGGGAGCTCTGTCCATGAAGGACGGCAAGGTGATAAAGGACGACCGGCGGTGCATAGGATGCGGAGAGTGCGTCCTGGCGTGCCCGGTAAGCGCCTGGACCAGGAGGCCGGGGAGCCTCTACCGGCTGGTTATTATGGGCCGCACAGGAAAGAAAAACCCCCGGCTGGCCATGCCCTTTCTGGACAGGGTGACGGAGGAAGTGGTGCTCAAGGTGATCAAAAACACCATGGACTACGTGGACAGGCATATTCTGAGGAGCCTGACCAAGGAGCATATAGGCTACATAGTGGACAGAACAGGATTCCCCGTCTTCCGGGAGGCGGTCCTCGAGGGGGTGACCCTAAACCCGGAGGCCAGGATGGCCAGGCATATGAACTGGCCCGGCTACCACACTCTGGACGACGGAAACCTGAAGTTTGTGAAATAAAGATAAAGAAAGAGATGATCTGATGTTTGAGGCATCCTACTCAATACCTTACGCCGGCATAGGCCCCGACGGCCGTATGAAGCTGCCCGTGCTGCTGGACGCCCTGCAGGACATGGCGGACCGGGACGCCAGAAGAATGGGCATGACCGTGTCGGACCTTCTGCCCAGGGGGATAAGCTGGGTTCTCCGGCTTTATTCCGTAACTATTGAAAGATACCCGGAGTTCGGCAGCGATTTTACCATCAGGACCTGGCACGGGCCGGTGAGAAACCTCCATTCGGTGCGGTCCTTCACTGTGTGGGACGAGAAAGGCCCTGTGGCGTCGGCGGATACAAGCTGGATTCTTATAGACCTTAAACGGGGAAGACCTCTGCGGCTCGACCGTCACTCCACTCCTCTATACGGGGAGGAGTCCCGCACTATGAAGATGGAGTTCCCGGACATACCGTCCCTGACGGAATGGGATGACGAACGCCCCTTTTCTGTGCGGCGGTGGGATCTGGACAGAAATAACCACGTAAACAATGCAGTCTACTTCTCCTGGGCTGCCGAGGCGGTGCCGGAGGAGACGGCAGCCGCAGGAATTCTGTTTAGGGCTGAGGCGGAGTACCTGCGCCCCACGGAGGGACAGGGGGACATCCGGGTACGGACCGTCCGGCGGGGGTCCAAAGGCGGGGCAGAGGAGTACCACCACTCCATTGTAGGCCCTGAAGGGGACGAGAAGGCCAGATTCCTTACCTTCTGGCGGCAGGCTGAAGAGTAAAGAAAAGGGCGGCTTAGCCTCACATTTAGAAGGTTGTTTGAATAAATTTGCAGACAGACCGGGGAGTGGTATAATCCCTCCAATCATCCTTAACCGGGCGGACCGGCCCGCGGCCTCCGCCGCAAATAAAGAGAAGAGGTGTAGTGTAATGTCACGGAAAATGAAGTGGAGTTTGTCAGTTTTTATCCTGGCTTTTGTGCTTATGGCCCCCCTGACGGCCCAGGGCGCCGGCTACCCTGAAAAAGGGGTTACCCTGGTGGTCCCCTGGGGGGCGGGGGGAGTCACGGATGTGGCGGCAAGAGTGTTCACGCCCCTTTTTGAGAAGTATCTCGGCGTGCCCGTGGTGATCCTCAACCGGCCGGGCGCATCGGGGGCCATCGGTACGGAGTATGCCAACGCAAGGCCCGCCGACGGATATACTGTCATATTCTCTGCGGAGACCCCGGCTTCATTCAGGATCATGGATGTAAGCAAGCTCTCCTTTCACGACTTTGAGCCCATTATGCTTATGTCCCACTCGGAGAAGATTATAGCCGTCGCCCCGGAGTCACCCTACGAAACCCTGGCGGACCTGGTAAAGGACATAAAGGCCAGGCCGGGAAAAGTCCGCTTTTCCTACAGCGGCGCCGGAGCCAGCGGCCACGTGCAGGGGCTGCTGATGCAGCAGAAGGGCGGGCTGGATTTCTCAGCTACTCCCTTTGGAGGCGGCAACGAGGGGCTGCTGGCAGTGCTCGGAGGGCAGGTGGACTTCACCTCCCCCAACATAGGCACGGTGAAGGACTACATAGCGGCGGGAAAACTCCGGGCCCTTGCGGTATTTGACAGAAAGCCCAGCGCCTATATGCCGGAGCTGCCCCCCATTACGGACGCCATACCTGAAATTGAATCCTACCTGCCGCTGGACTACCCCAACTGTCTGATTGTAAAAAAGGGCACTCCGGAAGACGTGGTGGCAGTCATTGCCGATGCTGCATCAAAAGCGGCGGCCGACCCCAAGTGGCAGGAGTTCCTTGAGAATAACTGGTACGTGGGCATGGATTCCGTAAGAGGCGCCCACATGCTGGACTACTGGGACAAGTGGGCTTCTGTGGTGGGCTGGGTTCTGCAGGACGCGGGAGTGGCTAAGAAAAACCCCGAGGAGTTCGGAATTCCGAGGCCGTAGCTCCCTCACGGGCTTCCGGGGCCCCTTGCAAAGGCGGCCTCGGAAGCCCTGACACGAAAGGAAGGGTGGCATGAAAGCTTTTCTCTCACCCCGGGCCGGAAATATCCGGGACGGGGTTTTTTTTCTTGCGCTGTCCGCATTTTTGGGCCGCCACGGCTATGCCCTCCATGACGGGGGGCAGTGGAGCCTCTCCCCTGCCCTTTTCCCCGTGATCCTGTCCTCGGGCCTGGCCGTTCTTTCCCTTATCCTCATGGGCCAGGGAGTCCTCCGCACCAGGTCGGAAAGGGGTGAAGGGGAGGGCATGGGTGAACCGGCCCTGTCCTTCGGCAGGACAGCCCTTGTCTTTTCGCTGTGCCTTCTCTACGGGTCAGTACTGCCCTTCGGGGGCTTTATCCCTACAACGACCCTCTTCCTGGCCCTTTTCTGCCTTCTTACGGGAGAACGCCGCCCTCTGATGGTGGCCGCCGTTTCGGTGCTCTCGCCCCTGGCGGTCTGGCTGGTCTTTAGCTGGGGCCTGAGCGTTATTCTTCCTTAAAGGGGTGGTGAAGGGATGAATCTGTTTATGGTCATGTTTTCGCAGGTGGACGGGGCGTTTTTGGCCCTGGTCTTCGCCGGCTCCGTGGCCGGGCTTTTTGTGGGGGCCATTCCCGGCCTTTCAGTAACCATGGCCACTGCTCTGCTCGTCTCCATTACCTTCACCTGGTCGGTAAAAAACGCGCTGGCGGTGATTCTTGGCGTTTTTGTCTCGGGGGTCTACGCGGGGGCGGTATCGGCCATCCTTATAAATATCCCAGGGGCTCCATCGTCGGTGGTGACTACCCTTGACGGCTACCCCATGGCCCGGAGGGGGGAGGCGGGGCTGGCGCTGTGGGCGGCTACTTTTCACTCCTTTGTGGGAAGCGTTTTCGGCTTTCTGGTGCTAATGTTTGTGGCAAAGCCCATGACGGATTTTGCCCTCACCTTCACCGCCATGGACTACTTTCTGCTGGCCCTCTTCGGCCTTACCACCATCGGTACCCTGACGGCCAAAAACTACGTCAAGGGAGGGATCTGCGCAATTGGAGGCCTGCTGCTGAGCGTGGTGGGCATCGATCCCTTTACGGGCGCCGCCCGGTTTTCTTTCGGCATCATCGATCTTCAGGGGGGAATCCCTCTGATAGCCGCCCTGATTGGACTGTTCGGGTTTGCCGAAGTTCTGGACCAGGTGGCCAGAGGGGCCATGGAGGCCATCGCCGGAAAGGCCGGCAAGGTAAAGTTCTCCGTCCGGCAGATGATGGCGTACCTGCCTCTTTCGATCCGCTCCTCCGTCATAGGAACTTTCATCGGCGCCCTGCCCGGAGCGGGAGGACCGGTGGCCTCCATCATTGCCTACGATCACGCCAAAAAAACCGTTAAAAACCCCACCCGGCCCTTCGGAGAGGGAGCCATCGAAGGGGTGATCGCCAGCGAGGCCGCCAACAACGCCTGCATCGGCGGCGCCCTGATTCCCATGCTCACCCTGGCCGTCCCCGGAGACGCGGTGACGGCGGTAATGCTGGCGGCCTTCTATGTCCATGGCCTCCAGCCGGGGCCCCTGCTGTTCGTCCGCACTCCGGAGCTCTTTGCCACGGTGCTGGCGGGAGGCTTCATCGCATGTTTTGCGCTGCTGCTGCTGGGGGTGACGGTAGTTCCCCGCATGGCGGGAGTGGTGCTCGTGCCCAGAAAGATCCTTCTGCCCGTGGTTTCCGTGCTCTGCGTTGTGGGGACTTACGCCGTAAACTCCAGCATGTTTGACGTTACGCTGATGTTCCTTTTCGGGCTTGCAGGATTTCTGATGAGGACCCGGGGGTATCCCGCCGCCCCCCTGGTGCTGGGGCTTGTGCTGGGGGAGATGATGGATTCCAACCTTCGGCGGGCGATCAACATGGCCATGGCGGGGGATAATATGTTTATGGAGCTCTTCGGCCGCCCTTCGTCGCTTATCCTCTCGGCGCTGGTCGTCATCTCTGTTCTGGCGGCGATTCCGGCGGTGAAGGAGCGGATGGGAGCCGTGGCGAGGGGCGCTCTCTCCATGTTGGGAAGGAAATAACGCCGGGGACCCCGTCAGGGACGCCCCGCAGCCGTCCTACTCCAGTATTGCCCCCTCCGCCAGAAGAGTTTTCCTAAGCAGCCCCCGGTCGATGAGCCTTGGGGACGTTCCGGCCTCCACCGTCAGCCGGGCGGCGGTCCCTGCGGCCTGGCCCAGGGCAAGGCACTGGCCCATGACCCTGGCGGAGGCGTAGGCGGCCCTGGTGACGGAGATGTTTCTCCCCGCCGTGAGGACGTTCTCCATGCCCATCGGCAGCAGACATCCGTAGGGAATGGCGTAGTCTCCGTCGCTCCAGCGGTAGACAAGGCGGTTTCTCTCCCCGTCGTGATGCTCCATGGGCCAGGATCCCAGGCAGACGGCGTCCGGAAAAGCGCGGGCCGCTCCTATGTCGTCCCCGGTGAGGAGGGCCTCCCCTTCGGTCCTGGTGCTCTCTCTTATACCCAGAGCGGGTGCTATGGCGGAAAGGACGGCCTTTTCAAACCCGGGGATGTATTTGCGGTAGAACCGGGCGTTTTCAAGGACCTTCTCTCTGCCCCCGGTCAGCCCGGCGGACAGGCTGGGCAGGTCCGCCGGATCGGCCGCTACCCAGTTGGCGTTCACAATGGCTGCCGTACCGCAGGGCAGCACCGTATGCACTCCGTTGTCCCGCTCCTGGGTTATGTCGCCCCTTTTTATGGCCTCCGCCATGAAGGCCGCCACCCGGGCCTTGTCCACTGCCCTGGCTCTTTCGCCGTCCACGCCGTCCATGCGAAAGACCATGGTCGCCGCCTGAAGCCCTCCTCCCTCAGAGGGCAGGACGGATCCCTCCGGCGCCAGGGAGGCAAGAAGGGCTCTCCCCGAGGCGTCCACGGCGATAAGGGGCTTTATCGCAGCCGCCCCTCCCGATTCAAGGTTTATCCCTCTGACCTCCTCCAGCCTCTTTCCGTCAAAACGGGCATCGGTTATGCAGAAGGAGAGCAGAAGTTCGGCCCCTCTGCCCATTGCTATTCTGTCCATGGCTACCGCCAGAAGCTCCGGATCGCAAATGTCGCTTCTGTGGGTGTCCCGACGGACGCCCTCGTCCATGCCGCCCAGGCCTTTAAGCTCTTCCGCCAGGGCGTCCCTGGCTCCGCCCGAAATTTTTCTCATCTCGCCGGAAGAGGAGTAGCACCCGCAGAGAGTACTTACAAGGCCGTTGGTGGCCGCTCCTCCCAGCCGTCCGGTCTTCTCCGCAAGCACCACCCTGAGGCCAGTTTTGGCGGCGGCCCAGGCCGCGGCAGTCCCGGCGGCTCCGCCGCCTATTATGAGAATATCGCAGTCCATCCCGTAAGAAGTGTCCATCAGGTCCATCACTCCTTTTTACCTGAGATGATTGTAGAATCGCCGGAGGCAGATATCAAGGGGCTTAATTTGAAAGGAGGTATTTTTCGTACTATAATTCTGTTTTGGAGGACGCCGGGACGAACAGCACCCCGGGAGCCTCCGGGACAACGGGCAAGATAAAGGTGCGGAAATAAGTATGAAGGCGGTGCTGACGGGACCATTACGGAGCCGCTGCCGGCAATTGGGGGATGAGAGGATGAAGACTGTGTTTCCATCGTTCAGCTACGAAATGCCCACGAGGGTGGAGTTCGGCAGAGGGGCCGCCCGGAGGGCGGGCGAAGAGGTGAGGAGGACGGGAGGCGCCAGGGTGCTGCTCATCTCCGATGGGGGCGTGGCCGGCGCAGGCCTGCTGGACAGAGTGACGGAAAGCCTGGATGCTGCTTCAGTTCTCTGGAGGCTCTTTGCCGACGTGGAGCCCAACCCCAAGGACCGGAACGTGATGGCCGCCGCCGCTGAGGCCCGGGAATTCAAGGCGGACTGCATTGTCGCAGTGGGAGGGGGCAGCCCCATAGACTGCGCCAAGGCCACGGCGGTAGTGGCCGCTGCGGGAGGCAGGGTGAGGGACTATGAGGGACGGTTTAAGACGGAGGCGCCCCTGCTGCCCGTCATAGCCGTTCCCACCACGGCGGGCACGGCCAGCGAGCTGACCTTCGGCGCTGTCATCACCGATACGGAGGCAAAATTTAAGTTTACGGTCAAAAGCCCTCTCATTGCTCCCAAAGTGGCCCTGGCGGACCCGGAAATGACGGCCACTATGCCCAAAAGCCTTACGGCCTTTACAGGCATGGACGCCCTGACTCACGCCATTGAGGCCTATACGTGCCGGGTGTCTACGCCCTTCTCCGACGCCCCCGCCATCGTGGCCGTGGAGCTGATAGGCAGATATCTGCGCAGGGCCTGGACAGACGGCTCCGATATGGAGGCGAGGGAGGGGATGCTCCTGGGCAGCCTGCTCGCGGGGGTGGCCTTCAGCCACTCCGACGTGGCGTCGGTCCACTGTCTGGCAGAGGCCCTGGGCGCCCTGTACGACGCCCCTCACGGAGCCTGCAACGCCATTGCCCTGCCGGTGGTGATGGAGTTCTCCATGGACGCCGCGGTGGAGCGGTATGCCAGGGTTGCTTCGTGCCTGGGCCTTGCTTTTTCCACTGACCTGGAGGGAGCGGAAAAAGCGGTGGAAGAGGTAAAGAAAATGGCCCTGGATCTTGAACTGCCCACCCTCTCCGCCTTCGGAGTAAAGGAGGAGGACTTTGAGGAGATCGGGGAGAAGTCGGAGCAGAACGGCTCAAATCCCTCAAACCCCAAAATAATGACAAAAGAGGACTATGTGGAAGTCCTTAAAAAGCTTACCGGCTAATCTCTCCGGGAAAAAGACATATACAAAAGGGGTCCGGCAGAACTGCCGGGCCCCT
Organism: Aminivibrio sp.; assembly: GCA_050946755.1. Classification (GTDB taxonomy): domain Bacteria; phylum Synergistota; class Synergistia; order Synergistales; family Aminobacteriaceae; genus Aminivibrio. Next base: position 12,209 of record JBMNVK010000013.1, read on the forward strand.
CTGGTATGGTTCATTCTCAGCTTGCGACTTATCCTTTATCCCTGGGGCGGCTCCCACCGCTTTGCCATGCTCTGGGTGAGCCGGTCGATGACTATGGCCAGGAAGACCACGCTCATGCCCGCCTCGAAGCCCCTGCCCACGTCGATGCGGTTGATGGAGAGCAGCACCTCCTGTCCAAGGCCTCTGGCTCCTATCATGGATGAGATCACCACCATGGCCAGGGCCATCATGGTGGTCTGGTTCACCCCAGCCAGTATGCTCGGCATGGCCAGGGGCAGCCGCACCTCCTTCAGAAGCTGCCATCTCGTGGCGCCGTAAGCAATGGCGGCCTCCTCCACTGACTCGGGCACCTGGTTAAGGCCCAGGGCCGTCAGCCGGATCACGGGTGGCAGGGCGTAGATAAGGGTGGCCAGCACTGCAGGAACCTTTCCCAGGCCGAAGAGCATCATGGCCGGGATCAGATAAACAAAGCTGGGCATGGTCTGCATTCCGTCCAGCACGGGCCGAAGCACAAAGGCCACTGCCTTCAGCTCCGCCATGAGCACTCCCAGGGGCAGGCCGAAGATGAGCGCCAGCACGACTGCCGTTACTATTACGGACAGAGTCTCAATAGCCATGGCCCACAGGCCGAATACTCCGATGAAAAAGGGCAGTATGGCCAGCACCGCCGGGCCGGCGATCTTCCTGGAGAAGTGCCAGCAGAGGATAAATATCCCCACCATGTAGGCCCACCAGGGAATGGCGGCAAGGAGTGAGTGCACTCCCAGCAGAAAGGAGAGTATGCCCGCGGAGATGGAATCGAACACCGGGGCGTGGTCCTCGATCAGGCCGTTGACAAACCTGTTTACGCCTCCGGCCACATGGAACTGCAGCGACTCAGGAAACACGACTGACCGCCTCCTTTCCTTCGGCGGCTCTCTTCTTGAGGAGCTCTTCCGCCCGCCTCATATTCTCCCGCTCATCCATGACGAATCTGGTCACGTACCTGTCGGCAGGATTGGCGACTACCTCGTCGGGAGAGCCCACCTGGACGATCTTTCCCCTTCTCATAATGGCCATCCGGTCTCCCATTCTGAGGGCCTCAGAGAGGTCGTGGGTTACGAAAAAGATGGTCTTGTTCATGACCTTTTGAAGGTGGAGCATCTCGTCCTGGAGCTGCCTCCTTATGAGGGGATCCAGACCGCTGAAGGGCTCATCCATCAGAAGGATGGGAGCGTCCATCACCAGGGCCCTTGCAATTCCCACCCTCTGTCTCATTCCTCCGCTGAGAGAGGCGGGGTAGTAGTCGCCCCAATCCTTGAGGCCCACCTTGCCGATGGCGTCCCGAGCCTTTTCCAGCCTTGCCTTCTTGTCCTCGCCTCTGAGGCTGAGCCCAAAGGCCACATTTTCAAGGACAGTCCTGTGGGGAAGCAGTCCGTAGTGTTGAAAGACCATGGCGATCTTTTCCCTCCGAAAGGCCACCAGCTGTTTTTTATTCATGGCGGTGACGTTTTCGCCGTTGATTATAATCTCACCGGAGGTGGGCTCCACCAGGCGCAGCAGACAACGGATAAGGGTGGATTTGCCGCTTCCTGACAGGCCCATGATGATGAAGGTCTCTCCCTCTTTTATGGTAAGGGAGACGTCCTTCATGGCTACCACGGCGTCGTCCCCCCTGTCCAGCTCTTCCACCAGCTCCTCGTTTTCCACGTCCTCAGACGATACGGAGAGGCCGTCCTTCTGGGGATAAATCTTCCAGAGGTCCCTGATCTGAATGGCCCCCGTATCATTGCCGGAGGCAGCCAAGGCTAAGTCCCCTCCTTCCCGAGGGCCGCCGCAACTTTTTCGGCTGTCTCAGGGGACAGCCAGGGCTTCCAGACGTCTCCGTAGTTTTTAAGAAACCACAGGGCCGCCCCTGCGGCGTCCGCTCCTGTCTCATCCATGAAGGCAAGGACTCTGTTGTTCTGCTCAAGGGTAGTGGTGTAGTTTTTAAGAAAATCGGCGATCTCCGGATTTTCCTCCACAAATTTCGTGTTGGCCACCACGAGCACCCGGACGGAGGGGGTGGCGCAGGCGAAAAGATTGTCCTCATCCCACTTTGCCTCGTCGTAGGGAGGCTCCTCCAGCATGGTCATGTCGTAAAGTCCCATGACCCAGGTGGGCTCCCAGTAGTAGGCAAGCACCGGCTCGCCCCGCTCGTAGGCCCTTTTGATGGAGGCGGCCAGGGCCGTCTCGGAGCCTGCCGAAAAGGGGTTTATATCCTTTTCCAGCCCGTAGCCCCGGACCTTCATCTCGTTTATGGAGGTGATCCGCCATCCGGCGGGGCCGTTGAGAAGCCGCCCCTTTCCGGGATCCTCCGGATCTTTGAATAAGTCTTTGTATTTGGGCAGATCCGTCACTGATTTCAGGTCGGGAGCAGCGGCCTCTATGCCCCTGTCTCTGTCTCCCTTTATCAAATAGGTGGGCACATACCACCCCTGGGGGGCGTCGGGATAGTTGGCCCCAAGGCTTACCATCTTTCCGTTGCCGGTGACCCGCTCCCAGACCTCTAGAAGGTTATCGATCCAGCCCTCCATGGAAAAATCCGCATCTCCCCGCTCCATTCCCATGAAGCCGGGGAGGGATTCAGCGAAGATGAAATCTGTCTTCTTTCCAAAACCCTTTTCGATCACATAGGCGGCAATGCGGTTATGGACCTGAACGCTGTCCCAGCTGAAATCAACTATGGTGACGGGACGGGCGTCCGCCGCACCGGAAAGGACGGCTAATAGACACAGCGCAGCTAAAGCATTAGCAAACACGGTTCGCATTTTCATGCAAACACCTCCTGGAATAGATTGGGCACACAAAGCGGAATATGTAATGAAACTCGCATCAAATACATGACGTATGCCCGATGGCGCCAAAAACGTAGCCGATTAAAACGCAATATCCGGCATTTGTCAAGGAAAGTATTCAATTTCGTGCGTTTTTTGGCTAAAAAAGGGGGAGGTAAATTCTTTTATGGAATAATTTATATCGATTTTATTCCTGAAGAAGCTGGTTAGGTCATCAAGTATATTGCTTTCCGTGGAAGATCACAGAATGGTCTCCTTGATGCTCTCCACCAGTTCGGGAGTGAGGATGGGGACCTCGCCCGGGGTAGCCTCTTCTTCAGGGATTTTCTGTTCCGGCAGGTCCTTGTCCTGCTTTGTTTTTATGGATCCGGAGTAAAAGAGGGCAATCTTCGCCGACGCCGGACCCACCAGTTCGTAAAGGACAGAGGAGGAGAGGATTATGGTGAGGAGAATATTTCCCAGATCTTCAGGCAGCACCCTCTTGCCCAGGAAGGCCAGTCCGATGGCCACTCCTGCCTGGGGGATCAGGGCTAGCCCCAAATAGTTTCTTATGGATTTGCTGGTATTCACCATCACGGCCCCCAGGCAGGCCCCCAGGTACTTGCCGATAATCCGTATGACGAAGTAGGCGGCTCCTATGACGCCCAGGGTGCCAAAGGAGGTTATGTCGAGGTTCATGCCCGAAACGACAAAGAACAGGGATAGAATGGGAGGAGTGAATCTCTCCACCTGTCTGTACAGCTCCTTGTCCCTGGTCATATTTATGTAGGTGGTACCATAGAGCATGCAGGAGAGCAGGGGAGAGATGTCCACGGCGGCGCAGAGCCCCGCTATCCCCAGCAGCAGGGAGATGGTCAGGATGAGCCTGTTGTCCTCGCTGCGCCTCGGGGTCATGAGTTTGCTGAGTATGACTCCGCTTATAAAGCCAATGGCAAGGGCCACCAGATTATAAAACAGGGGCAGGGCTATGTCGGAGACTGCCAGTTTTGCCGACGCGCTTGCATTTATCATGGCAATGACTATGCTGAAGGCAATGAGGCATATGGCGGCATCAAAGGCCACCACATGAAGCAGCATGTTAACGAAGGGGCCTTTGGCATTGTACTGGCGGATCGTGGCCATAGTGCTCGCCGGGGAAGTGGCGGTGGCAATGGCTCCCAGCAGAAGGCAGATATTCCAGTTCAGGCCGAAGAGATATCTCATGGACAGAGTTACAAGCACTCCGGGAAGAAGGGATTCCATAAGGGTTATGGCGACTACCCCCAGCCCCGTCTCTCGGAAGGACTCCTTCTTGAAGAAGCGGCCCACCGCAAAGGCAATGAAGGCAAGGGCGATATCGCTCACAAACCCCATGTTTTCAATAAGATCGTGGGGAATGATGTTGAGCCCGTGGGGGCCTATTACGATGCCGGCCAGGATGTAGCCTGTCACATTGGGCAGCCTTGCAGGCTTCGTAATCCGCGTAAGCAGAAAGCCTGCGAGCAGGATGGCCGACAGGGACAGGAGTATGGTGGTCGTTCCGTTAAAATGGCTGAAGATTTGTTCCATGGCTGTGCGCTCCTCTGCAAAACCGGCGTCTGTATATGCAGCCATTTCCGGCAGCAGCCCTTGCCCGCCGGAAAGCCCTGCATACCCCTTCTTTTCAGGCGCCTTGCGCCGCCCCTGGCGCCCGGGGTACTAATGGTAGTGTAACGTAATAGTGTAGTGGGAAATTTTATAAAGTAAAATTATCATATATTGACCTATAATAAAATAACAAAATAATGAGAGGTAGTCAAGATGATTGATCCCAAGCTGTACTCCCTGCTGGCGGTAGTGGAGTTGGGCAATTTTACGAGGGCTGCGGAGAGTCTCTCTCTAACGCAGCCCGCAGTTACTCAGCATATCAAGCAATTGGAAAGAGAGCTAAAAATCAAGGTATTTAACCGGGTGGGCAACAGCATAAAGCCCACGAATGAGGGAGAAATCCTTATTCAATATGCAAGGCGCAGCATAGCGCTTTTTCAATCGATGAAACAGGGCATCCTGGACGGAAAGCACAGCATGAGGCGGCTTACGGTGGGAGTAACTCACACCGCTGAGAGCAATGCAGTGGCGGAGGTGCTGGGAAAATACAGCTCCAACAACCCCGGAACTATCATAACGATTATTACTGGAACAATAAATAACCTTTATCAGATGCTCAAGAATTACGAGCTGGACTTAGCCGTTGTGGAGGGAAAGATCAAGGACAGCGCCATCAACTCCCTGCTTTTGGATACAGACTCCCTTCTCCTGGTCCTGTCAAACAACCATCCTTTGGCCGGCAAAACGGCCGTTACCATCGGAGAACTGAAAAAAGAGCCCCTTATATTGAGGAGACCTTCCTCAGGGACAAGAAACCTTTTCAAGGCCCACCTGGAGAGTCAGAATATGTCCCTGGATGAATTCAACGTCATCCTGGAGGTAGACAATATCGCCACCATTAAGGATCTTATAAGAAGGGATATCGGAGTATCCATACTATCCCGGAGCGTCTGTCTGGACGAGCTGAAGAAGGGCAAGATCACAGTGCTGCCCATAGAGAATCTGAGCATGATCCGGGAGATAAATATCCTCTACCAGGACGACTTTAAGGATGGAGACATACTGCAGAATATAATGAAGGAGTACAGCAAGGTAATAAAATACTACACTTCCTAGGAGGAGGGAGCGGATTTCCTATGGATAAGGCTGCGGCAATTGATATAGGGACCAACTCCGTAAAATTTTACGCCGCCCAAAAAAACCGGGACGGAGGGGAAGCTCCCCTGGCGGATGAGATGGAGATCACCCGGCTGGGTCAGGGCATGGGGAAGACAGGGCTGATGACCGATGAAGCCATGGAGCGGACGGCATCGGCTGCAGCCCGCTTTGCGGCCCGGGCCCGGGAGATGGGCATTACTCCTGAGATAGTGGGCACCATGGCCATGAGAAGCTCCGCTAACGGACCTGCTTTTGTTGCCAGGATAAGAAGGCTGACAGGCCTGGAGCCCAGGATAATCTCCGGCGATGAGGAGGCCAGGCTGGCCTGTCTCGCAGTCCGCACAGGGCCCAGTCCCATAGAGGGAGATCTGACCGTATTTGACACGGGCGGCGGCAGTACGGAGCTCATCCTCGAGAGGAAGGGGGAGGAGGTCCGGCGCATGAGCCTGCCCCTGGGCGCAGCCCGAGTAACGGAGGAGTTTTTTGCCTCCGACCCTCCCGGGACGGAGGCTGCAGCCGGGGCCCTGATAAAACTCAGGGAGGTCCTGAAGGCGGGGGGAGTGGCCAGAGCGGAGGGAAGAGTGGCAGGAGTGGGGGGAGCGGCCACAACTCTGGCCTCGGTAAAGCTTCGCCTTGAGAAGTACGATCCCCATGCGGTCCGGGGGACTGTGGTGACCCTTTCGGACCTGGAGGAGATGGCCGGTCTGTTTGCGTCCACGCCCCTGGAGGAAAGAAAAAAGCTGAGGGGGCTGGCGCCGGAGCGGGCAGAAATCATCCTGGCGGGTACCTGCATAATAACGGCCCTTTTAAGGGCCTGGGACGCTCCCTCCTATACGGCCACCGACCGGGGGCTCCGTCACGGCCTCGTGTGGGAGATGCTGCACCGGTAAAAACGTCTTGAATAAATAAAAAGGAGAGCCCACAATCTGCGCTCCATGCGCAGGAAAAGAGGGCGGGGCACTACTAACCAGAAGGTGCGGAGGACCTCCTGCAATTGGGGGAAACCTCCGCACCTTATAAATTACGAGCTTTTTTTAGTAAGTACTACGCAAAAATCGGATTCCTGCTCCTTGGTCTCTACTGTCCAGCCCCGGCTTTTTCCAAAGCGGGCCACATTTTCCCTGGACGTTACAGTATCAACCCGAATTTCCACCCTTCCTCCGGTCAGTTTTTCAATCGCTTTTTTTGTGACCAGAACCGGCTGAGGACATGAAAGTCCCCGGGCATCGATAAAAACGGTATCTGACATTTCAATCCCCCTAATAATTAATCAAGCTTAATGCGGAAAAGCAACCCCACCCCAAGGCAGAAGACCATCCCGATAATTGTTGCGGTCGTTCCGTAGGCAGTTACCCCTGCGCCGGAGCTTGCAAGGGAGAAGTTATGGGCAAATCCTGCCCCAACAAGCATGCCTATAATGAAGATGGAGGCGTCTCCATCCCCTTCGCCGGACATGATGAACTGCCGCCCCGGGCATCCCCCTGCGAGGGTGAAGGCAAGCCCGGAGAGCACCATACCCAGGAAGCTCCACAGCTGATTGGTGTGAGCCACAGGCTGGTTTTCAAATCCCGGGTTAAACTGTCCCAGCAGATAGTTAACCGCAAAGGCAGCAAGGATAAATGTGGCTACTCCGTTGAACAGATGGGCATCCTTCAGCATAAAAAGATCCCGGATGGCGCCTACAGTGCAGAATCTGCTCTTTTGCCCCAGCCATCCGATGAGCAGCCCCGCCCCCAGGGACAGGGCTATTGGCGCCGCTGCAGAGCCCGGCCCGGATTCGGAGAAAAAGATAGGGCCCGTGCTGTCGGGGCCGAAAAGGGGCCTGTAAAAAAGCAGGGCGAGCAGGGCAATTGCGGTAAGGACAAAGGCGCTTCCTGCCCAGGGGGGCGATTTTTCCGCCTTGCCGAGGTTAAAGCCCCGCCAAAGAAAGACTATGCCTATGCCCACTCCGACGATAAGCCCGGCGATGCCTGCCAGAGCGTTCCAGTCCCCTCCGGCGAGACGGGCGTAGGCCCTCCAGGGGCAGCCCAGAAATATAAGAGCCCCTATCATTGCAAAGAATCCCAGAAAGAAGCGGATGACGGGGGAGGACCCGGAGCGGGGGCGATATTCTTTTGCCAGGAAGGCCGACAGAAAGGCCCCGAGAATAAAACCAGGAATTTCAGGACGAAGATACTGGACCACCCCGGCTCTGTGCAGCCCTAAAGCGCCGGCGATATCCCTCGTGAAGCACGCCACGCAAATACCCATATTTCCCGGATTGCCAAAATAAACCAAAACCGCAGCCAATGCCCCGACCACTCCTCCTGTAATTGCCGGTCCGAGCCGGGAGAGCAAAAGTTCGTTGAGCTTCTTCATAAAGTTGGCTTCTCCTTTCCAAATTGAGCTGTCCTTACCTCATTTAATGTTATAAATATTATTCCATTGCCCCCTGTTAGTCAAGGGAGTGAAGAGGCGTGTTGATATAAATAGTTCTATTTTTAGGGTTTTGATAAGAAAATGGAAATATTTTAAGGGCAGTTGGGGGCTTATCAAGGACAGACCTAACGCCGCTCTTTATTCTGACCAATGTTGACATATGGGGGAAATAGAGTATAATTCTATTGGTCAGCATTAGTCAGTGAACGCAGGGGGGAAATAAAGATGAAAAAAGCAGTAGGAATAGATCTGGGTACAACAAACTCGGTCATAGCAGTGATTGAGGGCGGTACGCCCGATGTAGTGGCAAACGCCGAGGGAGGGAGGACCACTCCGTCAGTTGTGGCCTTTACTAAGGACGGAGACAGGCTGGTAGGCTCTCTGGCCAAGAGGCAGGCCACCCTGAACCCTGAGGGAACTCTCTTCTCGGTAAAAAGGTTTGTGGGCAGGAAGTTCAGCGAAGTGGGCTCGGAGATGAAGATAGTTCCCTTCAAGGTGATCGAGGGGGACAACGGCGCCGTACGATTTTCCGTCAGCGGAAAAGAGTATGCTCCGGAGGAGATAAGCGCCTCCATCCTTAAAAAGCTCGTGGCAGACGCATCCGCCTATCTGGGCGAGAAGATCACCGATGTGGTGATTACGGTGCCCGCCTATTTCAACGATGCCCAGAGGCAGGCCACCAAGGATGCAGGGACCATCGCAGGGCTTAACGTGCTCAGGGTGGTAAATGAGCCCACTGCGGCGGCTCTGGCCTACGGGCTTGAGAAGCAGGAAGAGCAGAAGATAATGGTATTCGACCTGGGCGGCGGAACTTTTGACGTGTCCATCCTGGACATAGGCGACGGGGTAGTGGAGGTCCTGGCCACATCGGGAGATACTCACCTGGGAGGGGACGATTTTGACAAGGCCCTGGTGGACTGGGTGGCCGATGAGTTCAAAAAGGAGAACGGCATCGACCTGAGGAACGACAAGCAGGCTCTTCAGAGGCTCTACGAGGGAGCGGAGAAGGCGAAGTGCGAGCTGTCCTCCCGCACTTCCACGGAGATCAGCCTGCCCTTCATCACCGCCGACGCCAACGGACCAAAGCATCTGGGCATGACGGTGACCAGGGCCAAGTTTGAGCAGCTGACCGCCTCTCTGGTGGAGCGGTGCGTGGGGCCGGTAAAGGATGCCCTCGCCTCCGCCAAGCTTGGAGAGAACGAGATCGACGAAGTGGTGCTGGTGGGCGGCTCTACGAGGATTCCCGCCGTGCAGGAGCTGGTAAAGAAGCTCACCGGAGGCAAGCAGCCCAACATGTCCGTCAACCCTGATGAAGTGGTATCGGTGGGGGCGGCGGTTCAGGCGGGGATTTTAAGCGGAGAGATGAAGGACGTCCTCCTCCTGGACGTGATTCCCCTTTCCCTGGGAGTGGAGACCATGGGCGGCGTGATGACGAAGCTCATAGAAAAGAACACCACTATTCCCTGCAAAAAGACGGAGGTCTTCTCCACAGCGGCGGACAATCAGCCTGCGGTGGACATAGTAGTCCTGCAGGGAGAGAGGGAGATGGCCTCCGACAACAGAATACTGGGTAATTTCAAGCTTGAGGGCATCCGGCAGGCGCCCAGAGGGCTTCCCCAGATAGAGGTGACCTTCGATGTGGACGCAAACGGCATCCTGGAGGTCAGTGCCCGGGACAGGGACACGGGCAAGGAGCAGCACATCACCATCGACGGCTCCACCAGCCTCGACAAGAGCGAAGTGGACCGGATGATCAGGGAGGCCCAGGAGCACTCCTCAGAGGACAGAAAGAAGAAAGAGATGGCTGAGGCCAGAAACGAGCTGGAGGCCTCCGTATACCAGCTGGAAAAAACTCTCGAACAGAGCGCAGCGGGAGCGCCGGAGAACGAAAAAGCCCGGGCAAGATCCCTCATAGACGAGGGCAAAGAGGCGCTGGCAAATCACGATGCCTCCCTTGAATCCCTGAAAGTAGCGGCATCGGATGTAAAACAGATGATACAGATCCTTTCCTCCTCTGCCCAGGGGGCGGATCCGCAGCCCGCATCATCGGCCAGGAACGACGACGACGTGGTAGACGCGGAGTTCGTTGATGGCTCCGGCAGCGGGGGCTGAGGGTTTTAATCCCGTCCCCGGGAGGGATGGATAAAAACAGCCGGTGAGGTTATGCCGGCGCAAAAGACAGAGGCCTGCGGGTGATTTTCAATTGCCCGCAGGCTTTTTTGCGGTTATACTTGGCTGGAATTTTTCGGAGGTGAACCGATGGTTTTGAATTTTAAGCCTTTGTCCCTGGAGGTTCAGGGGGATTATAACGCTCTGTTTGATCTCTGCCCGGGCAGAACCTCTGACTATACTTTTGTTAACATCTGGGCGTGGTCTGACGACCGCCAGTACGAGATGGCCCTGGCCTACGACATGTTCTGGCCCAGAACAGGAGGCTCATCCCCTGCCCTTTGGGCGCCGGTGGGCGACTGGGTGTCCGCCGACTGGGAGGCGATCCTTCCCGGCCTGTTTCCTGAGGGAGCAGAGTTTGAGAGAGTGCCTGAGGAGCTGGCTTTGCTCTGGGCGGACCGGTTCGGCGACCGGGTGACCATGGAGGATCAGCGGTCAGAATGGGAGTATATCTACTCCGTGGAGGAGCTCATAAACCTGCGGGGGAACCGCTTTCACAAGAAGAAGAACCTGTGGAGGCAGTTCTACCGGGGCTACGATTCGGCTTACAGAGAGCTGGGCGCCGCTGATGCGGATAATATTCTGGAGATGCAGCAGCTCTGGTGCGAGTGGAAGAACTGCGATGACGTGCCGGGCTTCAGAGCGGAGAACCACGCTATCTACAGAGTTCTGAAGAACTGGGACCATTTCCCAGAGCTGATCTGCGGGGCAATTTACGTGGGCGAGAACATGGTGGCCTATTCAGTGGGGGAGCCCATGGGGGACGATATGACGGTCATCCACTTTGAGAAGGGGCTGGCGGACTATAAAGGAGTCTACCAGGCCATTAACCAGACCTTTCTGGAGAAGTCCTGCAGCCGCTTTGAGTGGGTCAACAGAGAGCAGGACATGGGGCAGGAGGGCCTCCGGCAGGCCAAGGAGTCCTACAATCCCGTAAAATTCCTCAAAAAATACCGCGTTATCTGGAGAGGATAGACCCCGCCATGTCCAGATGGGAACGGTCTGTCATGTTTAGGGCCTTCCGTCACAGGAATTTCCGCCTCTTCTACATGGGGCAGATCGTCTCCCTGTCGGGGCTGTGGATGCAGAGAGTGGCCATGAACTGGCTGGTATACAGGATCACCGGCTCGGCCCTGCTGCTGGGAACGGTGGACTTCATGACCCAGATCCCGGTGCTGCTCCTGGGCTCCTTCACGGGGGCCTTTCTAGAGGGGCGGAATCTGCGGAGGGTTATCATGATCTGCCAGACCATAAGCATGCTCCACGCCCTCACCCTGGCCATCCTGACCCTTACAGGAAGAGTGGAGTACTGGCATATTCTGATACTGGCCGCTATTGTGGGCACTTCCGACTCCTTCGAGGTGCCCGCCAGGCAGGGCTTTACCATCCGCCTGGTGGAGGACGAGCAGGATCTGGGCAACGGCATCGCCCTCACATCGAGCCTCTTCAATGTCAGCAGACTACTGGGCCCCTCCATTGCCGGCATAGTCATCGCCGCAGTGGGAGAGGGGATCTGCTTCCTGATGAACAGCATGGCCTACTCAGCTACGCTGGCGGCCCTCTTCCTGATGCGCTTCCGCAAGCCTCTGGTCACCGAACAGGTCCGCAAAAATGTCCTTGAGGGGATGAAGGAAGGAGTCCGCTATGCTGCATCCTTTGTGCCCATCAGGAACTATCTGGCTACAATCGCTCTTGTGAGCTTCTTTGCCTTTCCCTATATGGTACTGATGCCCATCTTCGCAAGGGAGATCCTGGGAGGGGGCCCCTCCACCCTGGGCTTCCTCATGGGAGCATCAGGGCTGGGAGCCCTGGCAGGCTCGGTGATGCTGGCCAGGAGAAAATCCCCGGTGGGCCTGGGCCGCATTATGGCCCTGGCGGCCATCTCCCTGGGGCTGACCATGGCGGCCTTGTCCCTCTCCCGCTTCTTGCCCCTTTCTATGATACTCATGGCCAGCCTGGGATTCTTCATGGTTACTATCCACGTCTCGTGCAATACCCTGGTGCAAAACCTGGTGGACGAGGACAAGCGGAACAGGGTTATGAGCCTGTTTACTATCTCCTCTATGGGAATAAGCCCCCTGGGCAGCCTCAACGCCGGCTGGATCGCAGGGTATCTGGGCGCTCCGGCGACCCTGTTTGCGGGAGGAATCATAAGCTTTTTCATAGGAGTGGCCCTTCTCAGGGCCTGGCCTGCCATGTGGGCCCTGTCGGAGTCGGTCTATAAAGAGAAAGGACTCCTTTAAGCCACTTTTGCCCCGCAAGGATATAATACAGAAAAAAGAATCCAGGACTTGCCATTTTCCGGAGGTGGTCAAATTGGTAAAAGAACGGATAGTTATAATTGGAGCCGACGCAGCGGGAATGTCCGCCGCCGGGCGGATACGAAAGCTGCTTCCCGACTCGGATATTACGGCCTACGAACGGAGCAGCCATTCATCCTATGCGGCCTGCGGAATTCCCTACTATGTGGCGGGCCTGGTGGATGCTGAGTCCAGGCTGATTGCCCGTACGCCGGAACAGTTTCTGGAAGGACAGAACATCCTTGTCCGCACCAGGTGCGAAGTGATCTCCGTGGACCCCGGGGCATCATCCCTCCTAGTAAGGGATCTTGAGTCGGGCCGGGAGTTCGGAGACCATTACGACAAGCTGCTCTTTGCCACCGGGGCAGTGCCGGCCATTCCTCCCGTGGAAGGAGCGGATGCCGAAGGGATCTTCTCCCTGAGCACCCTGGATTCGGGCATAGCCGCAAGACGATTTGCTGATGAAGAGCGTCCCCAGCGGATTACCGTCATAGGCGGAGGCTATATCGGCCTTGAGATGGCGGAGGCCTTTTCCTGCGTCAGAGGGCTCAAGGTGACCCTGCTGGACAAATCACCCCAGGTGATGAACACCTTCGACCCGGACATGGCGGAATTCATGGCCCATGCCATCAGGGACGTGGGCACGGAGCTGCGCCTCGGAGAAGGGCTTGTCGCCTTTGGAGTGAAGGACGGCCGGGTGAGGACGGTTATAACCGAAAGGGGCGAGATAGAGACGGACATGGTGATCATGGGTCTTGGTGTCCGGCCCAACACCGCTCTGGCCAGGGATGCGGGACTGGAGCTCTCGGTCCGGGACTCCATCAGGGCGGATCAGGCCATGGCCACCTCCCATCCCCAAATCTGGGCGGCGGGAGACTGCGCCTCCACCGCTCATCTCATCACCGGCAAGCCCTTCTGGGTGGCCCTGGGAACGGTAGCCAACCGTATGGGAAGGGTAGCGGGCATATCCATGGGAGGCGGGAAGGCCTCCTTCAGCGGCGTGCTGGGCACGGCCATGAGCAAGCACTGCGACTTTGAGGTGGCCAGAACGGGCCTTTCGGAAAAGGAGGCCGTGGAGCACGGGTACGATTACGTGTCGACGCTGATCAAGACCAGGACCAGGGCGGGCTACTACCCCGGCGCCGAGGTAATGCACGTAAAGCTGGTGGCTGAGGCGGAGACGGGCAAGCTTCTCGGGGGTCAGATAGTGGGAGGCCAGGGGTCGGCGAAGCGGGTGGACATCCTGGCAACGGCCCTGACGGCGGGGATGACCCTGAAAGAGCTTATAGATCTTGATCTGGGCTACGCCCCTCCCTTTTCGCTGGTCTGGGACCCGGTTCAGATCGCCGGCAGAAGCCTGCTTGGAAAAATGGACATGGAATAAGCCCCGGAGGGAGGATTAAAATTGCTTGCAGAAAAAGTAAACGGAATTAAGGATGACCTTGTGGCGGCCATACAGGAGTCGCTGCGCATCAGGAGCGTGGGGGAGGATCCGGCAGAGGGAGCTCCTTACGGCGAGGGCCCCAGGAAGGCCCTTGACTGGACCCTGGATTTTGCGGCCAAGATGGGCTTTCGCACCAAAAATGTAGACAATGTGGCCGGGTGGGCCGAGATGGGCGCAGGAGACGAGATGGTGGCGGTGCTGGGGCATCTGGACGTAGTTCCCGAGGGCAAGGGCTGGACCGTCGACCCCTGGGGGGGCGAGCTCAAGGACGGTATGGTCTGGGGCCGGGGAGTCCTGGACAACAAGGGCCCCGTCATGACGGCCCTCTTTGCTGCCAAGGCCCTCTTCGATGCCGGGCTGAAGCTGAAGCGCCGGGTGCGGATCATCTTCGGCACCAACGAGGAGCGGGGCAGCAGCTGCATGAAGCGGTACGTGGAGCTGGGCGAAGAGCTTCCCGTCACCGGCTTCACCCCCGATGCCGACTATCCCATTATCAACGCTGAAAAGGGGATAATCACCTACACCCTCTCCATGCCCTTCGCACCGTCAGGAGACATGAAGATCATCTCCCTGGAGGGAGGAGTGGCGGCAAACGTGGTGATGGCAGAGGTCACGGCCGTCATGGAGGATCCCAGGCCCGAGTGCAGGGCCCGCATTCTGGCCGCCGCCGGGGCCTGGAAGGGCCCTGAGGGCAGCTCCCTCTCCGCCTCGGAGGAGGGAGAAAGGGTAACGCTGCTGATGAAGGGACGCCCCGCCCACGGAAGCACCCCGGAGAAGGGCATAAACGCCCTGGCCTGCCTCGCTGACTTCATGAAGGAGGTCCGCCTGAAGGGAGAGCAGGGGGAGTTCTTCAGCGCCTTTAACAGCAGGGTGGGCTTTGAGACGGACGGGAAATCTCTGGCTGTCGCCATGGAGGACGAAGTCTCCGGCCCTCTTACCGCCTGTGTAGGGGTGGTGAAGGCAGAAAAGGGCAGGGTGAGCTTCACCATCAATATGCGGTACCCCGTGACGGCGAAGGAGCAAGATATTACCGGCCCCTTTGAGGAGACCTTCAGAGGGGCGGACATGGCGGTGGAATCCGTGTCAAAAAGCCTGCCCCTGTACATGCCTCCCGAATCCAGGCTGATAAAAGCCCTTCAGAAGGTCTACGCAGAGGAGACGGGGCAGGAGGCGACCCTGCTGGCCATCGGCGGGGGGACCTATGCCAAGACCATGCCCAATGTGGTGGCCTTTGGTCCAGTCTTTCCCGGGCAGGACTACAAGATCCACGAGGAGGACGAGCG
>JBMNVK010000014.1:0-27108 GCA_050946755.1 Aminivibrio sp.
GTAATATTTACCCATACTCTGCAACCCCTCTCTGATCTACAGTATATCGTCTCTTCATACTGTCTATCAAATAGGGGGAAGGGCATACGTCGGCATCGAGGAGCAGGAAGACGACGGAGAACCCTTTGAAGAAAAGATGGCGCGGCTGACCGGCGAGCTTTCCGAGATGTTCAGACGCTCCCACGAACTGGAGGACGAAATCCGCAAAAGACTGGGGGTTATTGGGTATGACATCTGACGCAAATAAACATTCATCGACGCCGGAGAAATCTGAAATCATCATCTACCAATCTGCCGATGGCAAAGCCAAAATTGACGTGCGGATGCAGGGCGAGACCGTATGGTTGACCCAATTGCAGATGGTGGAGCTTTTCGGACGACATAAATCTGTAATAAGCCGCCATATCAATAATATTTTGAGTGAAGGTGAACTTGATGAAGGAGTGGTTGTTGCAAAATATGCAACAACCACTCCGCACGGTGCAGTAGAGGGAAAAACTCAAGAGCGTAAAGTAATGCACTACTCCCTTGACATGATTCTTGCCGTTGGTTATCGGGTAAAGTCGCCGCGAGGAACACAGTTCCGTCAATGGGCTACAACCGTGTTGCGCGAGTACCTTCAAAAAGGCTTCAGCATGAATGATGACTTTTTAAAGAATATGGGCGGCGGACTGTACTGGAAAGAGCTCTTGGAACGTATTCGCGACATCCGCGCCAGCGAAAAGGTCATGTATCGCCAGATCCTTGATCTATACGCAACCAGCCTGGATTACAATCCTACTGTACCGGAAACACTGAAATTCTTTAAAATCGTACAAAATAAACTGCATTATGCCGTAAGCGGACGCACAGCAAGCGAAATCATTTTTGACCGGGTTAACGCTGAATTGCCCTTTATGGGCTTGACTGTCTTCAAAGGCAAGCGACCCGTTAAAAGCGAGGTGTCCGTAGCCAAAAACTACATGACTGAAAAGGAACTGTTTGCCTTACGGCGCATGGTCAACGCCTTTTTCGATATGGCTGAACTCAAGGCTGAAATGCACGAACCGATGTATATGCGCGACTGGCTGGAGACGCTGGATAAATTCTCCGGGGATTTCGGCGTGGGGGTTCTGGAGAATTCCGGCACAGTAACCCACAAGGCGGCAATTGAAAAGGCGCACCGAGAATACGATGCCTATCGGGCGGCCTTGCCTGATATCTTAACGGACGTCGAAAAAGCTTACCTCGATACACTGCTTGATATGCAGAAGAAACTGAAGGCGGGAGGTGGCGACGGATGAAACAAACGCTATCTCACCTCTGCAATTACGTAGACGAACGAGTCGCTGTTGCCGACTTGGATTTGGACACCTATATCTCCACTGAGAACATGCTACCAAACAAGGAAGGCGTAGTCCGCTCCGCAGGATTGCCTTCTGTGAACCGGACGCAGGCTTACAAAACAGAGGATGTATTAGTTTCAAATATACGCCCTTATTTCCGCAAGATATGGTTTGCCGACCGCGACGGCGGCTGCTCGAATGATGTTCTTGTCCTTAGATCAAAAGAGAACTGCAATCCGCGCTTCCTTTACTATCTACTTTCTGATAACAATTTTTTTGACTACGCTACAGCAACGGCCAAAGGAACCAAGATGCCGCGAGGAGACAAAGTCGCAATAATGAGATACGCTGTTCCCGATGTTCCGATTGATACTCAAATTATAATTGCCGACACACTCTCTGTACTTGACGCGCGAATTGCTGGAAACAAGAAGATAAATCATCATTTAGAGCAGATGGCGCAGGCTATTTTTAAGTCGTGGTTCGTCGACTTTGAATCATTCGGCGGAGAGCAACCATCCGAATGGCAAAACGGCAATCTGACAGAAATTGCCGACTACACCAACGGTTTGACGATGCAACGGTTCAGACCCGCCGTGGGTGAAGTTGGGCTGCCTGTCCTCAAAATCAAAGAACTGCGCCAAGGTTCATGTGACTCGCTAAGCGAACTCTGTTCACCCAATATTCACTCAAACTATGTCGTAAATGACGGCGACGTGATTTTCTCATGGTCTGGTAGCCTTCTTGTTGACTTCTGGTGTGGTGGTGACTGTGGTCTTAATCAACATCTTTTCAAGGTTACGTCTCGAAAATACGATAAGTGGTTTTACTACGTTTGGACGCATCATCACCTCGGTCAGTTCATAGCAATGGCGGCTGACAAGGCAACCACAATGGGGCACATTAAGCGTGAAGCTTTGGAAAAAGCTAAGGTCATCATTCCTGATGAGGTCAGCTACCGTCAAATCGGCGGTTTGCTCGCTCCACTTTATGAACAGGTTATCAACAATCGGATTGAGAACCGCAAGCTGTCACAGTTGAGGGATTCTTTGCTTCCCAAGCTAATAACCGGTGAAATCTCAGAGGAGATGGCGTTCGATGAATAAGGATTTGAAAATCCCATTTGATGCTCCGCCCCGTACTGGATCTTGAAGCACAGACCCTTGATTATTATAAGAAATATCCGTATATTTAATATAGCGACTTAATATCTGATTTTCTGTCTCATCGTCAAGCATTGTATTCGTTGAAAGCTGTAAAGGGCTCAGAAAAGGCAGTATGAAGTTTTCAAGGTTCAAGCCAATAAATGATGATTTAACTGAATACTAGCAAATAAACCGCCTTGAGGCGTTACAATAGGACAAAAGGGGGTGACCTTTGTGGCATATACCGAGGCTAACTATGAAAATGCGGTAATTGAGGTGTTCCGTGATACGCTGGGATACCACTACGCCTACGCCCCTGACTTGGCGCGCGACTACGCTAACCCATTGTATATGGACGAGCTTTTGCCCGCTCTGCGCCGGGTGAACCCCAATCTGCCGGAAGCGGCCCTCAACGAGGCGGTCTATAAGCTGTGCAATTTTGAAGGCGACTCAATGCTGCAGAAGAACGTCCAGTTCATGGACTACCTTCAAAACGGCATATCCGTCAACTACCATTACAAGGACGAACAGCGAGCGGCGCTGGTACACCTGGTGGACTATAAGAACATCGGCCGCAACGCTTTCACCGTAGCCAACCAGTGGACAATTGTCGAAAACAGCGAAAAGCGGCCCGACGTCATTGTTTTTCTGAACGGTCTGCCCCTGGTCATCTTTGAACTAAAATCCCCATCCCGTGAAGAGACCGACGCTTCCGAGGCGTTTTTGCAACTGCGGAACTATATGCACGAGATTCCGTCTCTTTTCGTCTACAACGCTTTTCTTGTAATGAGCGACCTAGCCGTTTCCAAGGCGGGAACAATCACGGCGGGTGAAGACCGCTTTATGGAGTGGAAGACAAAGGACGGGAGTTACGAAAATACGCAGTACGCCCAGTTTGATACTTTTATTGAAGGGATATTCGACAAGGCGCGGCTGCTTGACATTATAAAGAATTTCATATGCTTCTCCGGCGACGTTAAAATTCTTGGGGCGTATCACCAGTATTTTGCCGTGCGAAAAGCTGTCTCTTCTACCGCTAACGCGACCGTCACGGACGGCAAGGGCGGCGTATTCTGGCACACTCAGGGCAGCGGCAAATCATTATCCATGGTGTTCTATGCCCGTTTACTGCATGAGGCTTTGGACTCGCCGACCATTGTTGTGCTGACCGACCGAAACGACCTTGACGACCAGCTTTTCGGACAGTTCGCCAAGTGTTCAGATTTCCTGCGCCAAATACCGCAACAAGCCGAAAGTCGCGCTCACTTAAAAAAACTCCTTGCGGGACGGCAGGCAAACGGCATCATCTTCACCACGGCGCAGAAATTTGAGGAAAGTTCAGAGTGTCTTTCCGACCGTCGCAACATAGTTGTTATAGCAGACGAAGCTCACCGCAGCCAGTTCATAGACGAGCGGGTGGACAGCAAAACAGGACGCATCCATAAGTCCTTTGGCCTGATCATCCGAGAAAGTCTCCCGAACGCCACTTATATTGGTTTTACCGGAACTCCTATTTCCAGCAAAGACCGCTCGACCATTGAGGTTTTCGGAGACTATATAGACATCTACGACATGACCCAGGCCGTGGAGGATGGCGCGACCCGTCCTGTGTACTACGAAAGCCGCGTCATCCATCTGAAACTGGACCAGGACATACTGCAACTGATCGATGCCGAATACGACACTTTGGCTCGGAGTGCCGAGGCCTACACCATTGAAAAGAGCAAGAAGGAGCTTGGCAGGGTGGAATCCATCCTGGGGGCAGAGCAGACTATCACAGCCCTTTGCGCGGACATCGTAAAGCACTACGAGGAGAACCGCAAGCACGAACTCACGGGCAAGGCAATGATCGTCGGCTATTCCCGGGCCATCGCCATGGCAATTTATCGCAAGTTGCTTGAACTTCACCCCGGCTGGAAGAAAAAAGTCGGAGTGGTCATGACCGAGAGCAATAAAGACCCTGAGGATTGGCACAGAGTCATTGGCAACAAGCGCCGCCGCGAAGAACTGGCAAAACGGTTCAAGGATAACGACGACCCCTTGAAAATAGCCATCGTAGTTGATATGTGGCTGACGGGCTTTGATGTGCCGTCGCTAGCCACAATGTATATTTACAAGCCCATGTCTGGACATAATCTTATGCAGGCTATCGCCCGCGTCAATCGAGTTTACAAGGACAAAGAAGGAGGGCTGGTGGTAGATTATGTCGGCATTGCCTCTGCACTTAAGCAAGCGATGAACGACTATACCAACCGCGACAAAAACAACTATGGCGACACTGATATCGCCAGGACCGCCCTGCCGAAATTCATTGAGAAACTGGAGGTCTGCCGCAGCCTGCTTCACGGTTTTGACTACTCTGGCTTTATGAGGGCAGACGCTACCGATCTCTCCCGCGCCCAAGCCATCAGCGGCGGGGTGAACTTTCTGACGGCTGTTGATTCAAAACCTGCTCTCTATGCTTTGGGGGACATGCAGCCCCTTCCAAGGGTTGCCAGGCCGTCGGACAGCTACGGCGGAGCTGCAGACCGCAAAGGTTCTTTCGTCAAAGAGGCGATGTTGCTGCGTCAGGCCTTGTCCCTCTGCCGTTCGCTCATTACGCAGGAACAGCGGTATGAAGCCGCCTATTTCGAGGCAGTAAGGACGATGCTCACCCGCATTACTGGCGAAGGCAGGCCGCTGTCTCTTAAAGAAATAAACGGCCGAATCAATGAGCTGTTGAAGGCGAGCATACAGAGCGAGGGTGTTATAAACCTCTTCTCGGACGTGGACAAGGGCTTCTCTCTGTTCGACCCGAAGTTCCTCGACGAAATCGCCAAAATGAAGGAAAAAAACCTCGCCGTCGAGATTTTAAAGAAGTTGCTTGCAGAGCAGATGGGGCTCTATCGAAAAACAAACCTCGTAAAAAGCGAGAAGTTTTCAGAGATGTTGTCCCGTGCCATGAAGGCGTACCTTAACGGCATGCTTTCCAACGAGGAAGTCATCGCCGAACTGATTAAAATGGCTAAGGACATGGCGAATTCACAAGTCGAAGGCGACGCTATGGGGCTCACCGTTGAGGAGTTGGCCTTCTACGATGCACTGACTCGCCCCGAAGCTGTGAAGGATTTCTATGAAAATGAAGAACTCGTCGCAATGACTCAGGAGCTCACAGATATGCTGCGGAAAAACCGCACTATCGACTGGCAGAAGAAAGAGTCGGCCCGTGCCGGAATGCGGCGAATGGTGAAGAAACTACTTAGAAAGCATAAATATCCGCCGGAGGGCATGGAAGACGCCATCGCCACTGTTATCGGGCAGTGCGAGATGTGGACTGATAATTAGCGAAGGACAACGACAATTAATGCTTTCAAAAGCAATATCTGTAAACACCCTGGCAGAACGCGCCAATACCTTATGCTCCCCATGCCTAAGAACTTATAGTCGGGAACAGGTGCAGTGCCCTAACCCCTGTTGGCAAACGCCTGCAGGAAGCACACAAAAAGGAGGAAGCCATGCCTTTTACCATAGTCCGGCAGGACATTACGAAAATGGATGTGGATGCGATTGTCAATGCGGCCAATACTGAGCTCAAGATGGGCGGCGGCGTTTGCGGCGCCATCTTTTCAGCCGCCGGGGCCTCTGAGCTCCAGGCTGCCTGCGACGAACTCGCCCCCATAAGGACGGGAGAGGCCGTAATTACTCCGGGGTTCCGCCTTCCCGCAAAATACGTCATCCACACGGCGGGGCCGATCTACAGGGACGGCAGAAGCGGCGAGGAGTCCCTTCTCCGGTCGGCCTACCTCAACAGCCTGGAGCTGGCGGCGGAAAAGGGGTGCGAAAGCATCGCCTTTCCCCTGATCTCAAGCGGTATCTACGGCTATCCCAAGGAAGAAGCTCTGAGAGTTGCCACAGAGGCGATCCGCTCCTTTCTGGAGACCCGGGATATGGACGTCTTTCTGGCCGTGTTCGACAGGGCGGCCTTCGTCGTGAGCGAGAAGCTTCTGGGTGAGGTTCAAAGCTATATCGACGAAAAGTATGCCGAAGAACGCCTTGAAAAAGAGCGGGGACGGGACCGCCTTTCTGAACTCAGGCCGTTTCATAAAACAGAGTTCGTCTCGGAATCCCGGCCCATGGCGAAGGAGGAAATCCTCGATGCCCGCTATCTGGACAAGGCCATCGACAGCCTGGAAGACCCTTTTTCAGTGAAGCTGTTCAAGCTAATAGACGCAAGGGGAAAGTCAGACGCAGAGGTTTATAAAAAAGCCAACCTGGACCGGAGACATTTCTCTAAAATCCGGACGGGCAAAGGCTACACTCCAGGCAAGCCCACAATAATAGCCCTGTCCATCGCCCTGGAGCTCTCCCTTGAGGAGACGGCGGACCTTCTGAGGCGGGCGGGGTACGCCTTATCCCGGAGCAGCAAGTTTGACGTTATTGCGGAGTACTTCATAGTCAACGGCAGGTACGACATCTTCGAGATCAACGAAGTGTTGTTCAAATTCGGCCAGCAGCTTCTTGGAGCATGAACGGGCAACCTTTCTTTTTCCCCGTATAATTTGTCGCTTTTAAGGCGACCATTTGCCCGGGCTGAAAGGTTATCCTCGTGTTGAATAAAACATGGGGAGGGAACGGGGATGAAAAAAGGTTTGACGGAGGTCGCGTTCATTATCGATAAGAGCGGATCCATGGCTGGGCTTGAGTCCGATACCATCGGCGGGTACAACTCCATGCTGGAAAAGCAGAAGGAAGTTGAAGGGGAATGTCTGGTAACTACCGCTCTCTTTGACAGCAAGTACGAACTGCTTCACGACCGCATCGACATCAGGGCGATCAACCCCATCACTGACAGGGAGTATTTCGCAGGGGGCACCACGGCTCTATTTGACGCCGTGGGAAGGACCATCCAAAAAATCGGCAACGCTCAAAAACGCACCGCAGAAGAGTACAGGGCCGATAAGGTGATATTCGTAATCATCACCGACGGCCAGGAGAATTCCAGCCGGGAGTACTCGGGCGCCAAAGTTAAAAGCATGATAGAACATCAGAAAAACCGCTGGGGCTGGGAATTTATCTTTCTGGGCGCCAATATCGACGCCGCAGCGGAGGCGGAGCGACTGGGCATCGACAGGAGCAGGGCCCAGAACTTCCACAGAGACAGCGCAGGCATTGAGATCAACTACCGCACGGTGGCAAGAACCATCGCATCCTTCCGGGAGACGGGCGCCATGGCGGACAATTGGGATGAGGAGATCCGGGAGGATTTTGTAAAGCGGGGAGGGAAGACCGGTAGGGAGAACTAATCGCAAAGGCGGACCCAAACCGCAGACGGGAAAGATCATACCAGAGGAACAAAAAATCCGCGGACGGCTGAATTCTTCCCAGCCCATCCGCGGATTACTTTTGCTGAATCTCCTTTAAAACCGGGCGGGCCTTTCAGAAAATCAGCCCAGCCCGCATAGCTCCGTTACTTCAGGATTCCGGCCTCTTTGAAATAGCGCAGTGCACCGTCGTGATAAGGGATCAGCATCTCTTCGGGGGGCGCCACCAGCTCGGGACCGAAGCCCCGGACTGCCGCCGCCACGCTCCTGACGTCCTCAAGGTTCTCATACAGCGATTTGGTCATCTGATAGACCAGCTCCTCCGGCAGCTCTTCCCTGGTGATTATCAGGTCAGCGGGGTCGCCGCAGGTCTCCACGTCATAGTCCTGGTTCGGGTAGGTGTTGGCCTTGAGAACTCTCTTGTCTACCAGAGGGTTGATTTTCTTGAGCGCCTGGTAGCCGTCCTCGTCTATGGGAAGGATGACCACTTTGCCGGTGAGCATAAGCTCGCTGATAGCTGAGGCGCCGGGGGTAAATCCGAGAATCGCTCCTTCAACCAGACCATCGGACATCATGTCCACCGCCTGGCTGGCCTCCACATACTCAGGAGTTATATCCTTGTAGGTCAGACCGTAGGCCGCCAGAATTTCCCGGGAATCCAGCTCACCGCCGCTGCCCACCGGGCCTACCGCTATTCTCTTGCCCTTGAAATCGTCAATGGTATTGATGCCCTTGCCTTTAAGGGCTACCACCGTCTTGGCGTCAAACATGACGCCTCCCGTAAGAGAGCGAAGCCAGGAGTGAGGCTTACCCTCGTACTTCTCAATGCCGTTGAAGGCCCTGTAGGCTTCGTTGGCCCTGCATACCGCCACTTCAATATCCTCGGTCCTGATCATGTCAATGTTCTGTACCGCGCCCGCAGTTGCGATAGCTACAGCTTTCACATCCTTGACGTTAGCGTTCCAGACTTTCGCCATGGCCATGCCAACCGGGTAGTTCATGCCGCCTACTCCTGCGGTACCCATGGTGATGTGAGTCACCGCAAATGCCGCGCCTGCTGAAAGCATCGCAAGGATTACACCTGTTGCCAGAATTGCGCTTCTTCTACCTCTGAACATTTTTATCCTCCTCCCGAGTCGGAGTCCTTTTGTTTTCTTCCATTCAACAGCAGGACTTCCTTCAAAAGTTCATCCTTTCTGGCAAACTACCCTCCTCTTTCTTAAAATAAAGGAGCCGGCGATAGCAATGGTGGCCAGGCCCAGCCCCACAAGGTCTGAATATACGCCGGGGGCCATCATCCCAAGAGCGGCGCAGAAAAATAGCAGTCTCAAAGGCCAGGAAAGAACGCCGAACAGATACCCTTCAATAGCTGCGGCAAGAAGCGCCGTCCCGGCAAGCCCTGAGACGGCGGCCCAAACTATGGTAACCGAGCTGTCCGCCACCAGGATTATCGCCGGAGCATAGATAAAGAAAAAGGGCACGATGAAGCCCGCAAGGGCAAGTTTAAAAGCAGCCCAGCCGACCTGATTGGTTCCCGAGCCCGACATTCCGGCGGCCACATAGGATGCAAGCGCTACGGGCGGTGTGACGGTTGAAAGACATGCAAAATAGAATACGAAAAAGTGAGCCTGCAGGCCGGGCACGTTCATTTCCCGCAGTATCGGAACTGCTATGGTGGCGGCGATGATGTAGCATGCGCTGGTTGGAAGCCCCATGCCCAAAACGATGGATACAACCATGCACAGGACGAGAGTTGCAAAGAGGCTTCCGTGGGACAGGGCCACAATGTTGTCCGCAAGGATAATGCCTATGCCGGTCATGGACAGCACTGCTACCACAAATCCGGCGTTGGCCATGGCCACGCTGAGGCTAAGACACGATCTGGCTGACGCCACGGCAATAGGGATAAGTTTGCTCGGCCCCATTCGCGTCTCCTTCCGGAGGAATGAGAGAATCCATGTGGACAGAATAGCGTAAAACGCAGAGTAAAGCGGCGTGAAATGCTGCATCAGAAGGACGACCAAAATTATTATCGGCACGAACATATGACCGTACCTCATAATGGTCTTCCACGCGTCCGGGATTTCTTCTTTCGGCAAACCCTTCAGGCCTATCTTCCGGGCTCTCAGGTCAACCTGAAAGTACACGGCGGCAAAGTACAGGATGGCAGGGATGACCGCCGCTGCCGCGATGGATATGTAGGGGATTCCCAGGAACTCCGCCATAATAAAGGCTCCGGTGCCCATGATCGGAGGCATGATCTGACCTCCGGTGGAGGCGGCTGCCTCTACCGCCCCTGCGAAATAGGGCTTATAGCCTATCTTCTTCATAAGGGGAATAGTAAAGGCCCCGGAGGTGGCCACATTGGTAGCGGCGCTTCCGCTTATGGTGCCGACGAGAGCGCTTCCGATGACAGCAACTTTGGCGGGACCTCCGACCAGCCTGCCTCCAAGGGCAAGGGAGATATCGTTAAAAAGGTTGCCAAGGCCGCTTTTCTCCAAAAACGAAGAAAAGACTATAAACAGGACAAGGTAAGTCGCCGCGATTCCTATGGGCTGACCGTAAATCCCCTCGGTGGTGAGGTACATCTGGTAGATTACTCTTTGCAGCGTATAGCCTCTGTGGGAAAGGACCCCCGGGATGTAGCGGCCAAAAAGGGCATAGAGTATAAATATAATGGCTAAGATCAGCAGTCCCCTGCCGGCCACCCGCCTGCAGGCCTCGAGGACAAGAAAGATTGCCGCCAGTCCAAAAACATAATCCCTTGGGAGGGCTACTCCACCCCTTAGGGCAAAAGCGTCCACGTTCAGCACCGTATAGCCGCAAACGACTACGGAAGCCATTGCCAGAAAGAGGTCGAGGGAGGTTGGGCGTGTTTTTGCAGATTTTTTTGACGCAGGATAGTATAGCCAGACCAGGCAGAGAACAAACCCGAGGTGCACGGCCCGGTGCTTGAACATGGGCGGCATTCCAAATCTTGAGGTAATAATATGATAAAGAACAAAAACGCAGGAAAGAATTACTATGGATTTTGACCAAAAAGGCGTCATTTCCGTCCGGTAGGCGCACTCGCGGGCGGCTTCCCTCAATACGTCGTCCCCGCTGACCTCCGGTCCGCATTCGGCGGAGTCAAACTTTTCTTCCATGGGCCCCTCCTTCGAAAATAGGATAAAGACAAAAGAAGCATTTTTTACCAAATATATTTTAAACTGGTTCAGATATAAAAGCAATATGCAAAATGCATTATTGAAATCCGAATAGATTGCTATACCATGGATCGCGGATATGTCTATCTGAAATTAATGACATAAAAGCGCTCCCCTTTGTCTAAAAGGGGAGCGCTTTTATGTTATATGCAGTCTAACGTTCTTTCAGAATGCCTGTCCTACAAAATCACGCCAGCGTTCCTTTTTGTCCCTGCTTCTGCAGGAACCACAGACCAACCAGTATCGCCAGGCCTATGCTGTCGGTTATGAGTCCGGGGAAGATAAGGGTAACGGCTGCTGCAAGGAAGAGGACACGCTCTATCATGTTGAGCCTTCTCATCCAGAAGCCTGAGCCGGCCAGGGCCAGGGCAAAGGCTCCCAGCAGAGAGGATACGATTATTACCAGAATCTCCGCTACGTTTGTGTCAATGAGCAGCAGCGCAGGGTTATAGGCAAAAATGTAGGGAACCATGAAGCCTGCCATGGCAAGCTTGAGGCCTGTCATTCCCGTCTTGAACGGATCTGCCCCTGCAATGCCTGCACCTGCGTAGGCTGCCAGAGCCACCGGAGGTGTGAGGTCGGCGATTATGCCAAAGTAGAAGATGAACAGGTGAGCCGCCATTATGGGTACGCCGAACTTCATGATGGCAGGCGCGGCCATGGAGGCGAGCACTATGTACTTGGCGGTGGTGGGCAGGCCCATGCCCAGAATTATGGAGGCTATCATGGTAAGGAACAGAGTCATGAAGAAGCTTCCGCCGGAAAGGACCACTATGCCGTTTGCTATTTTGAGCCCCACGCCTGAAAGGGTCACGACACCGATGATGACGCCGGCGCAGGCGCAGGCCGCCGATACGCCTACTGCCGACCGGGCGCCGTCTTCAAGGGCCTCAAAGATATCCTTGATATTCAGCCTTGTACTCTTTCTCATCATGGCCACCACGACTGTGACAATGATGCAGACAAAGGCCGCCCGCAGAGGCGTGTAACCCCTTACAAGCAGATAGACTATGACAAAGAGGGGAAGAAGAAGGTGCCAGCCGGCGGCAAGCACTTTTTTTACGTCCGGAAGCCGCTCTTTGGGGATTCCCTGCAGGCTCAGCCGCTTTGCCTCGTAGTGAACCATGAAGCCAACAGCCAGATAGTAAAGAATAGCCGGCAGGGCAGCGGCAATGGCGATATGAATATAGGCTACGCCTATGAACTGGGACATGACAAAGGCTGCGGCACCCATAATGGGAGGCATGAGCTGCCCTCCGGTGGACGCAGCC
This sequence comes from Aminivibrio sp., assembly GCA_050946755.1. Taxonomy (GTDB): domain Bacteria; phylum Synergistota; class Synergistia; order Synergistales; family Aminobacteriaceae; genus Aminivibrio. The sequence goes on from JBMNVK010000014.1 coordinate 12,248, forward strand.
GCCTCAACGGCCGCCGCAAACTCGGACTTGTAGCCGATGCTCTTCATCAGGGGTATGGTGAAGGTTCCGGTGGTCACCACATTGGCCACGGAGCTTCCCGATATGGTGCCGAAGAGGCCGCTAGCCAAAACAGCGACCTTTGCGGGACCGCCCACGGTGTGACCGGTGGCTGCCAGAGCCAGGTCGATAAAGAACTTCCCAAGACCGGTTTTGTGCAGAAAGGCCCCGAAGAGGATGAAGAGATAGACGAAGGTGGAGGCCACTCCCAGAGGCGTGCCCAGGATTCCCTCGGTGGTTACATACATGTGGGCTATTATCCTTTTCAGGGTAAAGCCCCGGTGCCCGAACATGCCGGGGAAGTAGGGGCCCCAGTAGGCGTAGGCCAGGAAGACAATTGCCACCAGAGTAATGGGAAGGCCCACCACTCTTCTGGATGCCTCAAGCACCAGAAGCAGGCATATGGCGCCGAAGATTATGTCGTACTGGGTGGGCAGACCGGCCCTCATCATAAGATCAACATATTCATACACCACATAGACGCCGACTGCGAGCCCAAGCACCGCAAGCCCTACGTCTACTATCTTCATGCCGTCTTTTCTCTGGCTTACCCTTGCAGGGTAGAGAAGATAGACCAGCACCAGGACAAAAGCAAGGTGTATGGACCTCTGGATCTGGGCCTCGTACACGCCGAAGGCGGCTGTAAAGAGCTGGAAAAGGGAGAAGAGGATGCAGATAGCCCTGACCAGATTTTCCCACATGGGAGTCAGCGTCCTGGTGGTGGATTCCTTGTCGTACTTTTCCAGGATGCTTTCTACGTCCATCTTTTCCGATGTCTGCTCGGCTACAGTGGAGTCGATGACCCCGTCGTCATGTCTGATTTCGCTGCTGTCGACCATAAAGCTTCCTCCTTCTTAGGGAGATCATCAAAAAAATGATAATAAGTACGGCAGTCTCTCGCCGGTAAAATGGAGAGGACGGCCTGGTTTTTCATATTCAGTAAAGGGAAATTCCCTGCCTCTGAGCAGAAGAGTGAAGTCGGCAAAGCGGGCCACCCGGTAGCCGATGCCGGAGAGATGTCTGTTTATGCCGTGTATGCGTACCCACCCGCCCTGCGTTTCCATAGCCGCTCCCCCTTCCATCATGAAGGGAAGCCCCGCTCCGAAATCCTGGTAAAGCGTCTCCCTTAGCTCGATGCCCTCTCTGAAGTCTGCCCTGAACAGTTCAAGGACGGGGGTTTTTTGAACGGAATGGATATACCTTACGGAATACATTTCTCCGCTCATGAGGCTGTACCGTCCAACTACCTTTCCGTCTCCGTCCCGGATGGTGAGGAAATGGATAGGAGAGCACAGCAGTACAACGATAATGAGGGCAGGAAAAAAGAACGGGTACCGTCTGAGTCTTCCGGTCAGGGGTTGAACCTCCTATCATGATTCAAAGGGAGGCCTGCAAAGGCCTCCCCTATCAAAGCTGCACGCAGGCTACTTGATAAGCCCGAACTCCTTATAGAATTTCTCTGCTCCCGGATGAAGGGGAGTGGAAATGCCGTCAAGAGCTTCTGTGATCTTGATGATCTTTCCCGCGGAGTGAGCGTTGCCTATAGCCTCCAGATTTGAGAACATGGTTTTGGTGATGGTGTAGACCGTGTCCTCAGAGAGATCGGCCCTGGCAGCCAGGATGCACTGTACCGCCACCGTCTCTACAGGCTCTTCCAGTCCACGGTAGGAACCTGCGGGAAGGGTGGCCTTTGCAAAGAAGGGATACTTTTCGATAAGCTGCTCTCTTCTCTCACCTTCAATGGTGACAAAGAAAAGATCCTGGAGAGTGCTGATGTCCTGAATTGAGGGGTTCGGCACGCCGGTGGTGTAGATGAAAGCATCCACGAGGCGGTCCTTGAAATGGTCCGTCGTCTCAGCGTAGGAGATGAAGTGGGGCTTGATATCGTCATAGGTAAGGCCGTAGATATCGAAGATCTGCCGGGCATTGGCTTCGTTTCCGCTGCCGGGGGCGCCCACGGAGACGTTCTTGCCCTTGAAATCAGTGATATCCTTAATTCCGCTCTCGGTGGAGGCCACGATGTGAATGGTCTCGGGGTAGAGGCGGGCTATGACCTGGATGTTGTCGATTTTTCTGCCCTTGAAGGCCTCTTCTCCGTGCACTGCGTAGTGGGTCAGGTCGTTCTGGACCAGGATGAGGTCCACGTCGCCCATGTTGAGAAGGTTGATGTTCTCCACGGAGGCGCCGGTGGCCTGGGCAGTAATGTTTACCTTGCCCTCAGAGTTGTCGCTGACGATCTGAGATATGGCTCCTCCCAGAGGATAGTAGGTTCCGGCCGTTCCGCCGGTACCCATGGTAAGCTGCTCTGCACCAATTGCCGCCGAAGCCGTGAAAACCAGTACGAATGCGAACAATGCGAATATCCTGAAGCTCTTTTTCATCAAAATCCCTCCTGGTGAATGATATGAACTTCCTTATCAATGCTATGTTGTTTCTCTCATTTCGTCAACCTTAGGGCATTTTTTCTGCCCTTACTGCCTCTTTCCCTTCCTGAGTACCCTGCCCGGGAGGGTGCCGGAGGTCCCTTCGGGGTTTACGACCTCCACTCCGTTGACAAATACATAGGATATGCCCTCAGGATACTGTTCCGGCTCTTCGTAGGTAGCTCTGTCCCCTATTTTTTCAGGGTCGAAGAGGACCAGATCAGCCCAGACGCTCTCTTTAATAACCCCCCGGTCCGGGATGCCCAGTATTTCGGCGGGGAAGGACGTAATTTTCCTCACTGCCTCTTCCAGTGTGAAGGTCTTGTTTTCCCGAACATATTCCCTCAGATACTTTGGGTAGGAGCCAAAAAGCCTTGGGTGGGGGCGGCCTCCGTAGATGCCGTCGCTTCCCACCGTGGCGCAGGGATGAGAGAGGACATTGCGCAGCACGTCCTCAGAACCGTAGAAGCTGATCATGGTAACCGCCAGTTTTTCCTCCGCCAGCAGGTCGCACACTGCATCCACAGGATTTTTTCCCTGTCTGTCGGCAATGGCCTGGCAGGAGAGTCCTTCCATCCACTTGTTGCGGTCCAGCCGCACGGCCGTAACGATGATGTTCTCCCAGCCCACCGAAATCTGCCTGTTATGCCATACGTCCAGTCCCAGGGCAAAGTCGTCATGAATTTTCTTCCTGTAGGCGGGGTCTGTGAGGTTCGCAATGAGGGCATCAGTTCCCTCGTTGAACGTCCAGGTAGGAAGGACGGCCGTCAGCGTAGTGCACCCTGCGAGATAGGGATATCTGTCCCATGTGACCTTTCCCCCTTCCTCAAGGAAGGCGTCTGCCTTGGCAAGCACTTCATCCATAATGGGCCAGTTTACCTGACCGTACGCCTGAAGGTGAGAGACGTGGAGACGGGCTCCCGACCGCCTTGAAATTTCACATACCTCGTCGAAGGACCGGGACAGATAGTAGCCTTCATCCCTCTGGTGCACCACGAAGATGCCGTCAAAAGCGGCGACCTCTCTGTTTATCTCTGTCAGCTCCGACTCATCCGCATAGGGACAGGGCGGATAGATCAGGCCCGAGGACAGGCCGAAGGCCCCCTCCTCCATGGCCTCCCGGACGAGAGCCCGCTGAACATCCAGCTCCCGGTCCGTGGGAGGGCGCTCATCCATGCCCATGGCCTCAATTCTCACCGGCCCCTGGCTGATCAGGGCCGCCACGTTGTTGGGAAGGCCTGCTCCGTCAAGGACATTCAGGTACTCTCCAAAGGAGCTCCAGGACCATTTTTCGTCATCAATTACTCCGTTAAGACCGGAGAGTATGTCCGCCAGAAGCTTTCTGTTCCGGGGAGATACAGGAGCGGCGCCCAGGCCGTCCTGACCGATCAGGTCCGTAGTCACCCCCTGACGGATCTTGGCGTCAGGCTTTTTTTCCCTCAGGAGCTCCAGATCCATGTGGGTGTGCATGTCTATGAAGCCCGGGCTGAGGACCTGCCCTGTGCCGTCTATTATTTCAGCGGCCCCGCCAAGGTCCGTTCCGATGCTGGCGATGCGGCCGTCCTTTATGGCAACGTCGGCCCTGAAGAGGTCTCTTCCCGTCCCATCGGCCACCATTGCCCCCCTGATGACTGCATCAAACATAGCTCTTCCTCCCGTCCCCTTCTCTACCAGCCACGGTATTTTCCCCGTCTGCTCGTAAAGGCGCCGCCTCGGGCCAGGGCTTCGGCAAGACGCACTCCGGCGGAGATGCCGTCCACCACGGGAACCTCCAGAGCTTTTTGAAGCCTTTCGTCCAGCCCTGCCAGGCATGCGCAGCCGAGGGTGATCACCTCGGCCCCGTCGCAGTCCCTTGCAAGACGGGCGGCCTCAAGAAGCTTATCCTCCCTGGATTCTTCTCCCTCCATCCGGATGGAGCGCACCGAGGCGCACCGGTCCTGAAGGCCGTAGCGCCGCACCAGCTCCCGTTTGGCCTGTACTGACCCATCGGTGATCTGAATCACGGAAAAGCAGGCTCCCAGGGGCAGGGCAAAGAGCATGGAAGCCTCCCCCGCTCCGATCACGGGGCTGTCGGTCATCTCCCTAAGCACGTCCAGATTAGGGTCGCAGGTACAGGCTATGACAAATCCGTCGGCGTCAGAGTGGCGGGTTACGAGCTCCATCATGCCCGGTGCGCAGAGGGCTTCGTCCTTGTGAGTCTCGATAAAAGGAGGTCCTCCGGGAGCATTTTCGCAAATTATCTCCGTGCCGGGAGAGGCGGCCTTCATTGCAGACTCTTCTATCAGCCGGGTGAACTCTCTGTCGGAGTTTGGATTAATCACTAATATTTTCACGGATACACCTCCGCGGGGCAGTATTTGCCCCATCCCTGTCTGTTTACGATCTTCTCCGGCGCATTATCGTCGTAGACCAGCTCTCCCCGGACGTAGGTCCTGACTACCCGGCCCCTGAACGTTCTGCCTGTGAAGGGGCTGTGCTTTACCAGATGCTGAAGGTCCTTTTCCTCCAGGACCCACTCTTTTTCCGGGTCCACGAGAAGGACGTCCCCATCCATGCCCGGCATGAGACTGCCCTTGCGGCCGGACAGGCCGAAGAGTCCTGCCGGCCGCTCTGCCATCAGCTGTACAAGCCTCTCCCAGGAAAGCCCCCTCTTCCGGCCTTCAGTCAGTACTACGGGGAACATGGTCTGGACGCCCGTGCAGCCTTCTGCTACCTTCCAGAAATCGGCCTCTACCTCCGTCTTTTTGGACAGGGGGTGGGGGGAATGGTCGCTGGCAATGATGTCCACCGTGCCGTCTATGACCAGCTCCCACATCCGCTCAACTGCCTCCGCAGTACGGACGGGGGGATCGCACTTTGCAAAGGCTCCTACGGCCTCCAGATCCTCCTCGTTCATGCCAAGATACTGGGGGCAGGTCTCCGCCGAGATATTGTTCATCCCCTCGCCCCGCAGCCTTCTCATAAGCTCCATGCCCTCGGGGATGCTCACGTGGGCTATGTGTACTCTGCACAAGGGAGCCTGGGCTGCAAGGAAGAAGACCCTCTGCACTGCCTCAAGCTCCGAGTAGGGAGGGTGGGAGTCCAGGTAGGCCCGGGGGCCGTTCTTTCCCTCGGCCATAAGGCGGTCCACAAGATTTTGGATGAGGGTGTCGTTCTCGGCGTGAACCGACAGGATGCCTCCTGTTTTCTCAAGAATCTTCATGCCCTGAAGGAGGGTGCCGTCGTCAGTCATGGGGTAGTTTGAGCATCGGCAGGTGAAGGATTTGAACGCCCCCACGCCCTCTTTCACCATGGACTCTATATGGTCGAGATAGCCGGGAACCACTCCCCCGTACAGGGCATAGTCCACATGGCTTATCGCTCCTGAGGTTTCAATTTTTTGCCTGACGGTCTGAACGGTTAGGGTGGATGGGTTGGACAGGGACATATCTATGAAGGTGGTAATTCCTCCGGCGGCACAGGCCCGGCTGAAGGCTGCAAAATTTTCTCTGTCAGGGTCGCCGTGGCCGGCATGAGAGTGGGCATCGATAAGGCCGGGCAGGACCATGAGGCCTTCGGCGTTCACCGTCACCCTGCCCCTGAGCTCCGTACCCTCTACGGCCAGTGCTGCCACCCGGCCGCTGCTTATCCCCACCGATCCCCTGAAAGTACCCTTGCCGGAGACAATTTCCCCGCCTGAAATAACAAGATCAAACTCCATAGTGGGCCTCCTTTCATTATTTGAAAAAGCCGCCGGCATGCCGGCGGCTCACTCTTGCTACGCCATACCGTGGGCTATGAAGTCGGCCAGCTTTTCGGGGTCGATATTGCCTCCGGAGAGGAAGAAACATATTTTCTCCCCCGGCTTAACCTTGAAGCTGCCCTCCAGCGCCGCCGCCACGCCTACGGACGCTGACGGCTCGATAAGAACCTTGCCTCTGAAGACTACCTCCATGAGAGCCCTGTAGATAAAGTCATCCGAGGCAGGCACTATCTCGTCCACATACTTGTCGATGAGGGGGTAGTTGTTCTCTCCAGTAACAGTGATCATGAGGCCATCAGCGAGGGTAGGACCCATTTCAACCTGTACGGGCTTTCCTGCTTTGCGGCTTTCAGCATAGCGCTGGATATTGGCAGGCTCCACTCCGATTACCCGCACCGAAGGACGGGTCTCCTTAACTGCGGCGGCAACGCCTGCGAGGAGGCCTCCGCCTCCCAGGGGGACCACTACCGTATCAACATCCGGCAGATCCTCCATAATTTCCAGCCCCGATGTTCCCTGCCCGGCAATGAGGTCAGGGTCGTTATAGGAGTGGACCAGGGTGTACCCTTTTTCCTCCTGGATTTCGTAAAGTTTTTTGTAGCGCTCAATGGAGTCAAAGCCGTGCAGAATAACCTCGGCGCCAAGCTTTTTGCTGCCCTCCACCTTGGATTTAGGGGCATTCTCGGGAAGGACGAGAGTGGCCTTTATGCCCAGCGTTTTTGCGGCATAGGCCACGCCCTGGGCGTGATTTCCCGAGGAAGACGCAATAATCCCCCGGGAGCGCTCTTCTTCGGTCAGAGAAAGAATCTTGTTTGTAGCTCCCCGGATTTTGAAAGACCCCGTAACCTGCAGGTTTTCCGGCTTGAGATAGACTTCCGCCCCAAAGAGCTCGTCAAGCCTGTCCTCCCGCAGCAGGGGAGTTCGCCGCACTTTCCCCTCAATTCGTTTCGCAGCTTTTTTAATATCTTCAAGTCCCGTTATTTTTGCCATTGTGTGTCACTAGCCTCCCTGCGCACCCGGCGCTTTAATCTGTATTGAAAAGGGGCGGTCTGATCCGCCCCCCTATTTTTAATCCTCTATCCACAGTGCCATATCAGGACAGGTTACCTCGCACCGCCTGCATTTTATGCAGTCCGATTCCCTTACCGCCGCTACTACGTTAAATCCCTTTCGGTTGGTCTCGGAGGTAATCTCGTAAACATTTTTGGGACAGACCGTAATGCAGAGGCCGCAGCCTTTGCAGAGAGTTTTGTTTACATGTACAGCCATGATCTCACCCCAGCTTCCGGATTAGTTCCACAACCTGGGCGGGCGTGGTAGCCACCATGGCTCCCGCTTCCTCCAGGGCCTTCATCTTTGACTCGGCAGTTCCTACGTTGCCCCTGATTATAGCGCCTGCATGGCCCAGGGACTTACCCTCGGGAGCGGCCCGTCCCACAATCAGGGCCACCACCGGCTTTTGGACTGATGCCGCGATAAATTCAGCCGCCGCCACCTCTGTGCCGCCGCCAATTTCGCCCAGCAGAACTATTATCTCAGTCTCAGGATCCTCATTGAAGAGGCTGATGACGTCAAGCTGGGTAGTCCCCCAGATGGGACCGCCCCCCAGGGCGACCACTGTGGACTGGCCAATGCCTGCATCGGTGAGGGTTTTGCCCACCTCATAGGAGAGGGCGCCGCTCTTTGAGACCACCCCCACCTTTCCTTCCATGTACATCCGGGCGGGATGGGCGCCCAGCTTGCACTTGCCAGGAGAGATTATCCCCGCCGTGCCCGGGCCCAGAACCCGCACCCCCCTGCCGGAGGCGTAGGCCAGAATGTCAAGCACGTCGTGGTCGGGAATTCCCTCCATAGTAAGCACTATAAGTTTGATGCCCGCCTCCATGGCCTCCATGGCCGCATCCTTGGCAAACAGGGGAGGCACAAAGCTGATGGCAGCGTTTGCCTCCTTCTCCGCCATGGCCTCTGCTACGGAGTTGAAGACGGGAACGCCTTCAATCACCATGCCCGCTTTTCCCGGGGTAACCCCCGCCGTGACCACAGTTCCGTATTCGATGAGGGATCTGGTCTGGAGAACTCCCGATCTGCCGGTTATCCCCTGGACTATGACCTTTGTATTCCGATCGGCCAGAATCGCCATTTTAACTAACCTCCCCGGCAAACCGCACAGCGTCTGATACAGCGGTCAAAAGATCGTCGTAGACCGGCAACCCGGCCTCTTTCATTATGGCGTTGCCCTCTTCCTCCATGGTGCCGCAGAGGCGTACCACCAGAGGGATGGAGACCTTGTGATCCTTTACGTAGGATACAATGCCCTCCGCCATCTCGTCCATGCGGTTGAAGCCGCCGATGAGCACCACCAGAAGGCTTTTAATATGAGGTTTGTCGGAGAAGACCCGGTCCATGGCAGAGTACATTACCTCAGGACTGGTAAGGCCCCCCATTTCGCAGAAGTCCGCCGCCTCTCCTCCCATGTCCCTTATCAGGTCCAGGGAGAGCATTCCCGTCCCTGCTCCGTCGGAGATCATGCCTATATCCCCTTCGAGGGGTACGTAGGTGATAGTGCTTGCGTCATCTTCCGCTGCCACGCCCGTTACCGATGCCTGTTCGGCAAGTTTTTCCTCAAAAAGGGCCTTCAGCCTGGGCCTGGCATCGTCGTCAATTTCGATCTTGGAGTCAAGGGCGACCAGCCCCGAGCCGGTGAGCACCAGCGGGTTGATCTCCACCAGAACGGCATCCTTCTGCCTGAAGAGCTCCCATACCTTCCGGGCAAGGGCGGCAAACTCCCTTTTATCTTCAACTCCCAGGAAATCCGCCATGGCGCGGACCTTGTAGTCGGTAAGGCCCCAAAGGGGATCCACGGGGAGCTTAAGGATTTTTTCCGGCTCCTTCTCGGCGACGGCCTCTATGTCCATGCCGCCCTCAGCGCTGGCCATGAACAGCGGGGTGCCTGCCTCTCCGTCATAGGTGACGGCAAGGTAGTACTCAGCCCTGATGTCGATTTTTTCCTCTACCAGAAGGGCCTTCACCGGCTCACCTTTCAGCTCCATGGCGAGGATGGAGTCGGCGGCCCCCCGGGCCTCATTCACCGTATCGGCAAGGATAATGCCTCCGGCCTTGCCCCGGCCGCCGGACAGAACCTGGGCCTTCACCACAGAGGGGGCAAAAATGCCTGACTTGTCATCAGTGGTGACCAGGGCTCCCCTGGGAACGGGTATGCCGGCCTCCTTAAACAGGGCCTTTCCCTGAAATTCATAGAGCTTCATGATCAGGCCTCCCGGGCCATTTTTGTGCCTTCATAGAAGGCGGCGGTGTTCATTTCAACAAATCTTTCCCTGACCGATCCCCGGATGGTGGCAAGCAGGTTTTCGTCAGATATGAGATCTGTCTTCTCCCGTATGAAGCCCAGCATTATCATATTGGCCGCCATCCTGCTGCCCAGTTCCACCGCTTTTTCAGTGGCCGGCACCTTCCATACGGTTATGGAGGGATCAAGGTCGCCAAGGTCCGTGACGAGACCGCTGTCTACGAACAGTATGCCGCCTTTTTTCAGCTGATGTTTATGGCTCTCATAGGCGCTCTGGGCCATGGCGACGAGGATATCGTTAGTTTCGCTTGTGGGCGTGCCGATGGGCTTCTCGGACAGGACTACCTCCGACTGGCACTGTCCGCCCCTTGCCTCGGAGCCGTAGGACTGGGACTGGGCGGCGTAGATGCCCTCTCTTGTAACTGCCGCCTCTCCAAGAATTACGGAGGAAAGAATTATCCCCTGCCCTCCCAGTCCGCAGAAACGGACGCTTGTTCGCTTAAGGCTCATTACCGTCCCTCCTCCCCGCCCGCGGCAGGGTAGACCGTGCTGCCCCTGAAGACGGGTTTTTCAATGTTGACGAATTCTCCAAGCAGATACTTTCCGGCCACTTCCTCCGGCGGCATCTTATCGGCAGCCGCAGCGGGGACGGAGCGCTCCTTTATCCAGTCCACAAGGACCTTGGGGCTGCCCGTTCCCAGGGCGTATCTGCCGAAGTGGGTGGGGCACTGGGACAGGATTTCCACCACTGAAAAGCCCTTATGGTCCAGGGCGTTTTTCAGGAAGGAGGTCATCTGGGCGGGGTTTGAGGTGAGGGTTCTGGCCACATAGGTGGCCCCCGCCGTCGCCGCCAGGGCGCACATGTCGAAGGGAGGCTCGCTGCTTCCGTAGGGGGTGGTCATGGTGACAGAGCCGTCGGGGGTCATGGGGGCCACCTGGCCTCCCGTCATGGCAAAGTTGAAGTTGTTTACCACTATGAATGTGACGTCCAGGTTGCGCCTGGCCGCATGGATGAAGTGGTTCCCTCCGATGGAGAGGGCATCGCCGTCGCCGGCGAAGACCACTACTTTAGTCTCGGGCTTGTGGAGCTTAATGCCCGTGGCCCAGGCCAGAGTCCTTCCGTGGACTCCGTGGAGACAGTCCATATTTATGTAGACGGGCATTCTGGCGGTGCATCCTACCCCGCCGATGCCCACCATGGCGCCGAGGTCAAGGTCCAGAGATTCGGCGGCCTTGAGAAAAGCAGTAATTACCTGGCCGCAGCCGCAGCCGGGGCAGAAGAAATGGGGCAGCTTGTCCTGCCTCATGTATTTAAGAAGGGGATTTCCTCCCACATGCAGTTCAGGGGCGCTCATGCCCGCACCTCCTCTATGACGGCCAGTATCTCCTCCGGAGTGTGGGGCTCCCCAAGGTTTTTGGTAGCCCTGGCGGTGCGGCATCTGCCGCAGACAGCCCGCTCAATCTCACCGGCGTACTTGCCCATGTTCATCTCAACAGTAATTACGGCGCCCACAGCTGAGGGCAGATCGGCGATCTCTTCCTCAGGGAAGGGCCAGGGGACGTCAAGCTTCGTTACCCCGACTTTAATGCCTTTCTCCCGAGCCATTAGGGCGGCATCAAGAGCGGGGCGTACCTCACTGCCGTAGGCCACCAGGGCGATATCGGCATCATCCATATGGAACTTCTGCACCGTGGAGATTTTTTTGCGGTTCTCCCTGACCTTGCCCGTTATTCTTTTATAGAGGCGCTCGAAGGCCTTAGGATCCCACTCAATGTCCCCCCGCTCATCGTGAGGGTTGATGGAGTGAATGACCCTGTAGCCCGTGCCCAGCTCGGCAAACTCCGGCACACCAAACTCTCCGTCCGCCTGGAAAGGAAGGTAGTCGGAGGGGGCCTTGGTGGTGCGCTTTCTGTTGACTATCTCCAGGGCCGAGGCCTCCGGAATTTCAAGCCTCTCCCTCATGAGAGCCAGGGACATTTCGGAAATCACAATGACAGGGGTGCGGTACTCCTCGGCCAGATTGAAGGCCCTGACGGTGAAGTCAAAGGTCTCCTGCACGGTGGAGGGGGCCAGCACAATCATCTCATGGTCGCCGGCAGCAGCCCAGCGAACCTGCATTATGTCTGCGTGGGTGGCGAAATTTTCGCCCCGGCACCTCATTACATCCGCCACTACGATAGGGGCTTCAATAGCTACCGCATACTCGATGCCCTCCTGCATGTAGTCAAAGCCTGCGCTGGCGGTAGCTGTCATGGCCTTGGCGCCGGCAAGGGACGCCGCAGATATGGCGTAGATTGAGCAGAGTTCATCCTCTCCCTGAAAAAAGGCTCCGCCCACTGCAGGCAGTCTTCTCGCCATTCCCTCAGAAATTTCATTAGCAGGGGTTATGGGGTAGCCGGCGAAGAAGTCACAGCCCGCCGCAATGGCGCCCTCCACCGCAGCGTAGTTTCCCTGCATGAAATGGACGCCGGTCAGGACCCGGTCTTTATGTCCCATTCATACACCTCCAATTTAGTATGCCCGAATGTTAAAAGGGCAAAAATGCACTATTAAAGATTAGCATAAAAATATATCATGTCAAATATTAATTCGCCGAAACCTGCCATCTGACCATGAAAAAAGCGGCCCCTGGGGCCGCTTTTGCAGCTATCTTCCACCAGTTAGTCGTAGAGGAAGGGCAGAATCGGCTTTCCTATTATTTTTTCAGCGTGTTCGTAAAGCTCAGGGGATCTCATGCCGCCCCCCAGCTTCAGCTCCCGCCGGGAAGCGGTGAAAAGGGCCGCCCTCATCCCCGGCTTCAGGGCATCACTGGGGATGATTGCCCCCGTATCGCAGTCCAGGACGGTTATAAGGTCCGGGAAGGTGGCCAGCCGCTCCTCCCCTCTCTCAAGGACCATGTACTCATTCCAGAAGGAGAGCTCCAGGTCTCCGAAGACGGCCGTCCCCGAATCAAAGCCTCCCGCAGTGAACCGGTCCACCGTCTCCGCCTCGCCGCAGTATACGACTTCCGCGGAAAGAAGCTCTGCCGCTGCCTCTATCAGGGCTTCCGGACCCTTATCTCCTGCCTCTCTCATGGCTTTGCCTATGCGTATGGCCTGCTTCAGGGCCCCCGGCGCGCCGTTTTCCATCACAAAGGAGAAGTTCACAGGGTTCCTTGCCGCAGCCAGCACCCCCCTCACTTCGCAGGCATTGTGCCGGATGAGGTTCGAGACGGTACCCACATCTCCCCTCAGGACTCCTTCAATGTACGTCTTTTTGAACTCATTGCCGCCGGCAAAAGCCTGGGAGGACACATAGCCGGGATCAAGGTGAAGGCCCATGGATCCCATTTCCGGCGTGGGATGGCCCCTTCCGTTGCACGCAACGTCCACCAGAGGAATACCGAGAACAGCGCTTTCAAGAAGTCCGTTGACTACGCCCATGCTGCTGCACTCGCTGGGGATCAGCCCTGCCGGACGGGCGATGCCGCTTTCAAGCAGCAGCTCCAGGGAGCGTATTCTGGCCTTGGGAGGGATGAAGAAATCCTTCCTGTGGGGGCAGGTAACCGCCGAACAGGTAACAGCAATGCCGCCGGGGTCCATGTCCTCCGGATCAGTCATGTACAGGGGGCCGAACTTAAGGGCCATCTCCGCCACTTCCAGGGCTTCATCTGTCGTGCCTCTTCCTCCTCCGCCCAGAAGAGAGCCCCCCAGGATCATGGCCTCAAGAATCTCCCTGGTAAGTTCAGTCTTTGCCATGCAATTTCACCTCACCATCAGTTCCATTTGCGAAAAAGAGATATTCTGACCTTTCCCGCCTCTTCGTCGTGGTCTACCGAGACAGTATCGGTAAGAATTCCCACCAGGTAGATCTCCTGGCCTGTGCTGATATCTCCGGAGAGGGACCAGGAGTACTCCTCCATCTCTCTTGCTCTGGGCATTCTGAGAAGCCGGGCCATCTCCCTGAGCTTTCCGCCCTGGCCGGGGCCGTAGTCCGACTCTATGAAGATCTCATGCCCCTCCTCGGACCGGGAGACCCCTGCCTGGAAATCCCTGGCGCCCAGGGAAAAAAAGAAGTTCATAAGCTCACTCACAATCCGGGAAACCACGTGTCGCTCGAGCCTCATCCTCTCCTCTCCCTCCTTCTGAATGTCTCTATAAGGGGAACGATAATAGCGGCGACCAGTCCCCCGGCAAAACCGTTATTGTAAAGGTTGAACCCCGCATGAAGAACCCCTACGTAAAGCACTATGGAGGAGTGGACGTACCCTGCCAGCATCCCGGCAGCCCAGCCGAACTCTCCCGCAATGGGGGCCAAAGTGGTGCCGAAGAGGGCCGCAAGCTGCACGGGCGGGTAGACAAGACTCCAGTCCTTGGTGACCCCTCCGAGGACGACCCCCATAATGATGGGGGTTATGTTAAGAGGCGTCTTTCCCATGGCGCTGAAGCCGGCAATGGTAAGAAGACCTCCGACGGTAGGACCGTTGAAATCCCCCCCGATCAGCCACAGGTAGGCCACCGGAATAAGGCCCGTAAGCCCCATGTTGACCAGGGTGGCCGGCAGGTCGTAGAGGTCCACGAAATCAGCCAGCAGCCTTCCCGTGTTTTTCCACAGAAACTTCAGGTCATCCCGGAAGGAAGCGCCCAGCAGCAGCCCCAGGATCACCAGAGAGATGAAGAAGACGGCGCAGGCCGGGGCCAGAAGGCCGTTGTGCCCCGTAGCCCACAGCACCCTCCTTGCCACGACAAAGCCGTGGCTTTTGAAGAGGGAGACGAAAAGAGTACCCACCATGCCGGCGGTAAATCCCACATTGTAGAGGTTGAAGCCGTAGTGTACCGATAAAAAGGCCGTAGCCAGGGGCGGGAGGATGAAGCCTGCAGAAAGGCCTGCCGCCGCGCCCATGAAGATTCTGTAGACCGGGGGGAAATGAAATCCGAACATGAGCTGGCTCACCAGGGGCGCCAGGGCGGTGCCGAAGAAGGCTATGTAGATGGACCTGTAGAAGGGCTCCCTGCGGCTTTTTGAGTATAGCCACACCCCCGCCATTATGAACCAGACGTTGAGAATGTTTTTGCCGAAAAAGGAAAACCCCGCCATGGTGAAGATGGCCGCGATGGAGATGCCCCTGATGTGGATTTTAAGGAATACAAGAATGGAGGTAAACATAATGGCGAGCAGCCCGCTGTTCAGGAAAGCGGCTCCCATCCCTCCCACCTCCATGTAGTCGGTGACGAGGTAGTCGGGCTCTATGATTATTTTCCAAAGGCCCTTCATTATCTCCGCAGGGGACTCGATGCTCAGCCCGAAGAGGCAGAGGATTATGCCAAAAGAGTACAGGAAGAGTCTTTTCCC
>JBMNVK010000015.1:0-26833 GCA_050946755.1 Aminivibrio sp.
TTAATAAATGCCGTCTCAAATATTCTTCTAATCTCTGCTATTCCATCTGTGGAAAACACCAATGTAATAACAGCGCCAAAAACACCTAAAATGATAGAAGATTTGCTATCGCAATTATTAACGAAGCCAATGATTCTATCTAAAATATCTATCGCATCTTCTTTTTTTATGATGCATTTTTCCGTTTTGCTTTCATTCCCCATTGGCAAATGTCATCCCCTTTCAAAGCGTTTTTCCCCAACCATCTCTTTTGCTTGCTTCTGATCCTTCCGTATCGGCCATTCCAGCCCATTTAGCTGGTCAGCTCACGATTTCACATCCAATTTTGTATAACAGCTGTTGGATCATCGCTTTTATAGCGCGCTATATCGGTAATGCTAATATAATCAGCTTGCGCCGCCGTCAACACTGATATTTCGAGACCTTTTGCGGTTTTTGCGGTTATAGTTGATTTCACTTGTTTTGGCATAGGGGTATACCTCCGCTAGACAGAATTTTCCTCAAACAATGGTGTTTTAGGTAAAGATCTTGTTATGAACGTCATCCCCTATATATCCCATATATTCACAATGCGAAGATACTGCTTTTTTAAATGCCTTCAGTTTTCGTAGATATCCTCGATGCTGTGTTATCAAGGTGCTTATACTCATTTCATTGCAAACAAGTACAAAGAGAATAAACCCTAAAATACTTCTGTTATCAAAAGACAAAAAATCCCGGAAAGCCGCTCAAATAGCAAGTTTCCGAGATAGCTCCATTTACTCCCACTCAATAGTTGAGGGCGGTTTGCCCGTCACGTCCAGTACCACCCGGTTGACTCCCTCCACTTCCTCGCATATGCGGGCGGACGCCCGGCCTACTATTTCGTAGGGAATTCTTACCCAGTCGGCGGCCATGCCGTCGATGGATTCCACCGCCCTGAGGGCTACAGTGGAAAAATATGTTCTGGCGCCACCGGACACGCCCACTGTTTTTACGGGCAGAAGCACGGCGAAGGACTGCCATACGCAGTGGCTGTCCTCCCAGGCTGACAGCTCCTGCCTGAAGATGGCGTCGGCCCGGCGTAGGATGTCCAGTCTTTCTCTGTCTATAGCGCCGAGGCACCGCACGGCAAGGCCCGGACCGGGAAAGGGCTGTCTGGATACTATGGCCTCCGGAACGCCCATTATGCGCCCCGCCTCCCGGACTTCGTCCTTGAAGAGGTTTCTTAGGGGCTCCAGGACCTTGAGCTTCATGTCCTCCGGCAGGCCTCCTACGTTGTGGTGACTTTTTACTAGGCGGCCGCCCTTTCCTCCGCTTTCAATAACGTCGGGGTAGACGGTACCCTGCAGCAGCCAGGGGGCGTCGCCAAGGCGGGAGGCCTCCCGTTCGAATACCCGGATGAAGGTCTCGCCGATGATCTTTCTTTTCTTTTCAGGGTCGTCTACGCCCGCAAGGCCGTTAAGGAATTCATCAGAGGCGTCCACATAGTGGACCTTCAGCTTGAGCTGCTCGTAAAGCCCCAGCACCTCTTCCGCCTCGTTCAGCCTCAGCAGGCCGTTGTTTACGAAGATGCAGTCCAGGCGGCCGCCTATTGCTCTGGCGGTGACAACGGCCGCTACTGAGGAGTCCACTCCGCCGGAGAGGCCGCATACTACCCGTTCGCCGCCGACAGTCTTACGGATTTCCTCGGTGGTGGCATCGACCCAGTTTTTCATATCCCACTGGGGCTGGCAGCGGCATTCTTTAAAGAGAAAGTCCGAAAGCTTTTCTGTCTCAAGCTCTCCATCGACTACAAGAAAGGGACCCTTCCAGTCAAGGGGTTTGTCGGGCCTTCCTGATGAGATAACCCCCGAAGGAGCGGCGGCCTTTATTTCTTCAGAGGTCGTATCTGCAGGCAGTATTTCGCTGTAGACCTTTAGGGCCCGGACATCCCGGGCGATGTTTCGGGTGTGGCGGTGGTCAGCGTCGA
The DNA here is from genome assembly GCA_050946755.1 of Aminivibrio sp. Classification (GTDB taxonomy): domain Bacteria; phylum Synergistota; class Synergistia; order Synergistales; family Aminobacteriaceae; genus Aminivibrio. Next base: position 1,952 of record JBMNVK010000015.1, read on the forward strand.
TAACAATTATTTTATCCAAGAGGCATTCCTCCCTGATCGCAAGGGGATTTAAGTGCAGGTTTATCTTAACAGATAGAATTGGCGGCTTCTACGGGGCTAAAGGTGAGAGTGAGATGTCGCGAGGGATCCGGATTTCATAAGGATTTATGCTAAAGGCAGCCCCCTCCTTTGTTCGATACGGCACAGATAGGGCATTGCACAGCAGTGGTGTTTTAAGGCCTGAGAAAGGTTCCCCGCCCTTTTGCCCTTACAGGGGCAAGAAGCTATTCATCAAAGAGTTCTGATTCGGCACAGGCACAGAGGAGGTGATAGACCGCTGCGTGGTACTCCTGCACCCGGAAGGTGCGGTCATCAGGCACAGGGAGCCAGACATCTGCCAGGGCGGCTATTTGTCCTCCTCCCCGGCCTGTGAGTGCTATGGATGCAGCTCCCAGGGCTTTTGCGGCCATAAGGGCTGCTTTTATATTTTCAGCATTGCCTGAGGTGGATATTCCCATAAGGACGTCCCCGGGAAGGGCGTAGCCCATCACCTGCTGGGCAAAGACCATGCCGTAGCCGCAGTCATTGGCGATTGCCGTTATGAGGGCATTCTGCGCACCGAGGGAGATGGCGGGAAGGCCCTCCTGAAGTCTGGCGGCCAGAGCCTCTCCCTCCTCGCCGAAGAGTTCGGCAAATTTTTGCCGCTTCGAGGAGGGAAGGGGCCGCCTCAGCAGAAAGCCCTTCATAAGCTCGCCTGCTATGTGGTCGCCATCGGCGCAGCTGCCGCCGTTGCCGCAGGCAAGAAGCTTGCCGCCTCTTTTGAAGCAGTCTGTAAGAAGAGCGGCGCTCTCCATAATTGCTTTTTCAGAGGATTTCAGGCCGGGATTTTCCTCAAAGAATTGATCAGCAAGTTTTTTCGTTCGCTCCTTCATGCAGACCCTCCGCTTCTGTTCGGCTAAATCATACACCTGCCGGGGCAAAGTATCCACAGCTAGTACAAAGGCCCCCGGTAAAGCCGGGAGGCCTTTATTTTTAATCTGGCTGGACCCTAAGTCCGGCTCTAGTACATGTCCTCCATGCCGGCGTCCTTCTTCTCGGGCTTGTCGGCAGCGATGGCCTCATTGGTGAGAACCATATCCGCTCCGGCAGGGGCTGACCGCTGCAGATTTCGGGTTTTTCGCATGATCCTGTAGTTTTCAAGAAGAAACAGAAAGAGGCTCATAACCGGCGGTCCGATGAAGAGACCGAGGATCCCCCAGGCGGCAAGGCCGCCCACGATGCCCACGAAGACCACGAAGAAGTGGATCTTCCCTCCCCCGGAAATGAAAAGGGCCTTCAGTACCCGGCCGACGGTGCCGACCACGAGAACACCCCATCCAAGCAGTATGAGGCCGCTGGTCCAGTCCGAAACCGCCAGCAGGTATGCCGCTCCGGGAAGCCAGACGAAGGCGGTCCCGAGGAAGGGAATCAGGGCGAAAAACGCCATGAGAGCGCCGAAGAACATAGGGTTGGGCAGGCCCGCGATCAGCCACCCGAGCCCTCCCGCCGCACCCTGAACAAGGGACGTGAGCAGAACGCCGTACACCACGGCCTGAAGAGTCCTTTTCCCCCGGTCGAAAAGGGCTGCGGCCTGGTCCGGAGGAAGGGGTACGATTTCCCGCAGGTAGGAGACAATGTACCTTCCGTCCCGGAGAAGGAAAAAACAGGACACGGTGATAATGGAAACGTAGTAAAGAAACAGGGCCGCGTCTCCCGCCGCGGACACAGCCTCCACTGCCCCCCGGGCCGCCGTCTCCCGGACCCAGCTCCGGATCGCCGGATACCGGACCATCCAGGGACGGATATGCTCCACGAGCCATTCCGGAAGGAGGGTGGCGAGGGCCCCCTCGCCCGTGGATTCCATGGCTGCCAGCACCTCGAGGACGAATTCATAAAGGCGGACGCCCTCCCGCAGGGCCATGACAACAGCTAAGATGCAGGGAAGGACGGCGAACAGGACGATTATCCCCGTGGTTGCGGCGGCGGAAAAATCGTCGGACCGCTTTCGGAACGGACCCTCCCTCATTTTTCCGAACAAGGGATAGACCGAGAAGGAAAGGAGCACTGACCATGCCAGCGGCTTGATCAGCGGGAAAACCACCGCGATGGCAAGGGAGGCCACAGCCGCCAGGATGCCGAAAAAAGGAAGGGTCTGGCCGTCTCTTCCCTGAGCCGTCATTCCGGGACCTTCGTCCGCAGCCGGTTCTTTCAAGAATTCCACATCCTTTCCGGGCACACATGAAAAAAGCCTCCCGGATTCCTCCGGGAGGCTTCACTATACCATTTCTTTCTTACCGCTGGGGGATGGATTCTAGTACATGTCCTCCATGCCGCCCATTCCGCCCATGCCGCCTCTGGGCATGCCGGCGTCCTTCTTCTCGGGCTTGTCGGCAACGATAGCCTCAGTGGTGAGGACCATGGCTGCGATGGAGCCTGCGTTCTGAAGGGCGCTTCTGGTGACCTTTACGGGGTCGATGATGCCTGCCTCGACCATGTCCACGTACTCGCCGGTAACTGCGTTCAGTCCGTGGCCGGCCTTCAGGCCGCGGATCTTCTCCACTACTACGTCGCCCTGGTAGCCGGCATTTTCGGAGATAAGGTGCATGGGAGCAGTAAGGGCCTTCAGCACGATGGATGCGCCGGTGCGCTCATCGCCGGAGAGGGATTCGGTAAACTTCTCAAGGGCCTCGATGCAGTTTACGGGGGCTACGCCGCCGCCGGACACGATGCCTTCTTCCACTGCTGCCCGGGTTGCGTTGAGGGCGTCCTCAATGCGGTGTTTGAGCTCCTTCTGCTCGGTCTCGGTGGCAGAGCCGACCTGGATCACGGCTACGCCGCCCACAAGCTTGGCAAGGCGCTCCTGGAGCTTCTCCTTGTCGTACTCGGAGGTGGAGTCCTCGATCTCTTTCTTGATCTGGGAGGAACGCTTTCTGATCTCGTCAGAGTCGCCGGCGCCTTCAACGATGGTGGTCTCTTCCTTGTTGATGCGGACCTTCTTGGCCTTGCCGAGCATGGTGAGTTCAGCGCTCTCAAGCTTGATGCCCACTTCTTCGCTGATAACCTGGCCGCCGGTGACGATGGCGATATCCTGAAGCATGGCCTTGCGGCGGTCGCCGAATCCGGGAGCCTTGACGGCGGCTACCTGCATTACGCCTCTGAGCTTGTTGACTACGAGGGTGGCAAGAGCTTCGCCTTCTACGTCCTCTGCAATGATGAGGAGGGGCTTGCCGGTCTGGACGACCTTCTCAAGGGTGGGAAGCAGATCCTTGATGTTGCTGATTTTGCCGTCGTGGATAAGGATGTAGGCGTCGTCGAGGGCAACTTCCATCCTCTCGGGGTCGGTTACCATGTAGGGGCTGATGTAGCCTTTGTCGAACTGAAGGCCTTCCACCATTTCAAGGGTGGTGCCTACGGTCTGGCTGTCCTCAACGGTGATGACGCCGTCCTCGCCGACCTTGTCCATGGCCTCGGCGATAAGCTGTCCTACAGCGTTGTCATTAGCTGAGATGGCCGCTACCTGGGCAATCTTGGCTCTGTCCTTTACGGGAATTGCCTTTTTCTTGAGCTCCTCGACGACGAGGTCGATGGCCCTTTCGATGCCGGAGCGCATAAGCATTCCGTTGGCGCCGGCGGCAACGTTCTTCATTCCCTCGGCGATGATGGAGCGGGCAAAGACGGTGGCGGTGGTGGTGCCGTCGCCAGCGATGTCGTTGGTCTTGGAAGCCACTTCCTTAAGAAGCTGGGCGCCGGTATTCTCGTATACGTCCTCAAGCTCAAGCTCTTTGGCAATGGTAACGCCGTCGTTGGTGATGGTGGGAGAGCCGAACTTCTTCTCAAGCACTACGTTGCGGCCCTTGGGGCCAAGGGTGACGCCTACGGTGTCCGCTACTTTATCGATACCGCGAAGCATGGCGCGGCGGGCTTCTTCTCCGAAAATAAGAATTTTAGCCATTATCTTCTACCTCCTGGTTTAAAGTGGATCTACTTTTCGATGATGGCGAGCACATCCCGCTCGCTGAAAATGACGTACTCTTCGCCGTCAAGCTTCACTTCTGTGCCGGCATACTTGCTGAAGATAATCCTGTCGCCGACTTTTACCTCAAGGGGAAGCTTCTGTCCGTTCTCAAGCACCTTGCCGGTTCCGATGGCCATTACTTCGCCCTCGGTGGGCTTTTCTTTGGCGGTGTCGGGAAGAACGATTCCTCCCTTGGTCTTCTCCTCATGGCTGATGACCTTGACTACAATTCTGTCTCCAAGCGGTTTCAGATTCATGGAACAAATCCCTCCTAAAAAAATGTTTTACAGGTTGCTAGCACTCCAATGAGTCGAGTGCTAAATGACCGGAATAGATATTACGGATGGAGAGGAAGAATCTCAACTCCGAATAAGGGGGATTAATGCCTTTTGATAGGGATTATTCGCCAAAAGATGGGGGTTTACTTCTTATTTCGGCATTTTTTGAATAAGGGATGTTCGCCCTTCTTTCTACCACGGCTCCCAGGAGGGATCAGGGGCAAAGGACAGGGTGGGCTGCTCTCCCCGCATAAAGGCGCTATACCCTGCCGCAGCAATCATTACGGCGTTGTCAGTGCAGCGATTGGGGGGAGGCAGATAGACCTTCCAGGCCTTCTTGGCCTTCAGGGCGGCTCTTAATGCGCTGTTGGCCGCCACTCCGCCCGACAGGGCGATGGTTTTGACGCCGGTTTTTTTAACTGCCAGAGCGAGCTTCCCGACAAGGGAGTCCACCACCGCCCGCTGAAAGGAGGCGCAGATGTCCGCCACGGGAAGAGGCTTTCCCGCCGCGGCAAGCCTGTTTATCTCCGTCATTGCCGCCGTCTTAAGGCCGCTGAAGCTGAAGGCGATCTCAGGGCGGCCCTTCAGCGGTACTGGAAAGTCGAAGGCCCGGGGATTGCCCGACTTTGCCAGCCGGTCCACCTCCGGCCCTCCCGGATAGGGCAGGCCCAGGACTTTGGCGGTCTTGTCGAAGGCCTCCCCGGCGGCGTCGTCCCTGGTGCCTCCGAGAAAGGTGTATTTTCCGTAATCTTCTGCCAGCACAATCTCCGTATGTCCGCCGGATACAATCATGCACAGAAAAGGGGGCTCCAGGTCAGGGAAGGATACGACGTTGGCAAACATATGTCCCTCAAGGTGATTTACGGGCATCAGGGGGATATCCCACGCCATAGCGAGCGCCTTGGCGGCCATGACGCCCACTATGAGGGAGCCCATGAGGCCGGGGCCTGCGGTAACGGCGATGAGGTCTATCTCTTTTGCCGGGTCGGTAATTTCAGCCCTGGCAAAGGCTTCTTTTATCAGAGGCAGAAAGGCGGAGAGGTGCATTCTGGCCGCAAATTCAGGTATTACTCCCCCGAAGGGGCTGTGAGCTTTTATCTGGCTCGAAAGGAGTTCGGCCTTTACGTCCCGCTGGCCCCGCAGGAGGGCAACAGCGGAGTCGTCGCAGCTGCTCTCAATGCCCAGGGTTAAAAGATTTTTGTCCTTGCCTGCCGTCATCTGGGCATCTCCAGCCAGCCCTCGTACTCCCCCACCGACAGGCGGATTTTGCGCCCCTTTACCGCCGACCGGGGAACGGCCACGGCCATTTCGGCGGTGATGCCTGCAGGCAGGTCTCCCAGGGGAGCAAAGTGCTTATTGGTGAGAAGGTCCTCCGGGGCAAGCTGCCGGTCGCCGATGGAGATCATGGGGAGTTCGAGGGAGAGGTTTTTTATGGCCCTGACTCTTATTATGAAAAGCACCTTTTTTCTGGTCTCCCTGCTGCCGTAGAAGCCGGTATTGGCCTTGAGCCACTCCGGGGCCAGGGAGTCAGACCAGGCTGCCTCTGCCAGCTTTCCGTCCACGAAGATAAAGGCAAACTGGGCCCTTGCGCCGATTATCAGATCTCCCAGGGGCTCCCCCTCGTACCAGACTGCCTCTGTTCTGTCATTCAAGAGGTCCTGAAGGTCTTGGGCGGCGCCAGGAGTTGCAAGGGCGCAGATCAGTGCCAGGGCAAAAAATGCCGCACATATTTTTAGTCTCACTGTTCACTCCTCCTCTTTTTTCTGAAAAAAGCATCCCGTAGCCACCGCCACTCCTGAAACCTCAAGGCAGCCGTAGCGCTGCCGTAGATGGCACAGGAGGCCAGGAAGATACCGGAGATCCAGGCAGAACGGAAAAGCAGGCCCACTTCTGCCGGGTAGGACCAAAGCCAATTGTACAGCAACGCTCCCGCCGCTGTAGCCAGAAGGGATACTCCCATCTTCAGGGCCCAGGAGAGGGAGACTGCTCCAAGCCTCAGGCCGAGATTGGCTGACAGCAGCCTGATTCCCACCCAGCCCGACAGGGAAAAGGAGAGGGAGGTAGCCAGGGCAAGGCCCCCAAAGCCCAGGGGCTTCATCAGGGCCAGGGAGAAGAGGGCTGTGGCTGCCACGCTCGTAAGGGTAACCCGGAGGGCCTCCCGGGGAAGGCTGCGGGCATAGAGCCCCCTCATCACCACCGTGGAGCAGGCCATGCCGGGCAGTCCCGCTGAATACATGGCAAGGGAGACGCTGGTCCCCCCCCACGCCCAATCGCCGAAGGCTCCCCTGTAAAACAGCAGGTGGACTATTTCCCGGGACAGGAGCATCATCCCCAGGGTTACGGGCAGAACTATGAACAGGGCAAACCGGAGGGATTCTGCCATGGTCTCCCTGAACTCGTCCACCCGGTCGTAGGGGCACCGGGACAGCTGGGGCAGCACCGCCTGGGATACAGCTATGACAAAGAGGCCCAGGGGAAGCTGAATTATTCTGTTGGCGTAGTTAAGCACTGAAATGGACCCTTCATGAAGAAAGGACGCCAGCATCCTGCTGATCACGGGGTTGACCTGGTTGAGGGACAGCCCCGCCGCATAGGGGAGAAACAGGGAGAGCATTTTCCGGAGGTCGGGATTGCCGAAGTCAGGCCTCCCCGGAAGGAGGGTTATGCCCAGTCTGCCCGTCCAGCCCCACTGAAGGGCAAACTGGCAGAGACCGCCGGTCAGGACGGCCAGGACGAGCCCCCAGACTTCCCAGGATGATGCCAGAAACAGCACGATGATTATATACACCAGATTGCTAAGCGCCGGAGCCAGGGCCGGCACGAGGAAAGACCCCATGCTGTTGAGCACGCCCATGGCCAGCGCTGCCAGGGAGACGAACATCAGGAAGGGGAACATCCATTTTGTAAGGGAAACGGCAAGTTGGGCTTTGACAGGATCAAACCCCGGGGCCATAATGCCCACCAGGAGAGGAGAGAAGAAGACTCCGGCGGCAAGGGCGATGCCCGTGGCAGCCAGAAGTACGGTAAAGGCCTGCCGGGCAAGGTTTTCTGCTTCCCTGAGGCCCCGGTCGCCCAGAACTCTGGTAAACACCGGAACGAAGGAGGCGGAAAGGGCTCCCTCTGCCAACAGCTGCCGGGCGAGATTTGCCAGGGTAAAGGCCACGTTGAAGGCATCAAGCACCCCCGACGCCCCGAACCATGCGGCGGTAACGATCTCTCTGACAAGGCCCAGAACTCTGCTTGCCAGGGTGCCCGCCATCATGAAGAGAGCGTGGCGAACCATGGTGGATGTTGATTTTGCCATTTAAGGCAGCCTCCCCGAACGATCCGCCTGCCCCGAAAAGGGGCGCGAATGGAGTGTGAGTTTTTTGACTGAAACAGTTCTTTGGTGCGTGGGAAGTTCAATCATGGCCGACGACGGAGCGGGACCCGCCCTTTTCAGGGCTCTTTCAGACGACCCTGCCCACCATATTCTTCCCGTAAACTGCGAGACGACCCCGGAAAACTATCTAGGCCCTCTTGTTAAAAACCCTCCCGGCCGTCTGGTGGTGGTAGATGCCGCCGAGATGGGCCTGCCCCCCGGATCCGTCCGCCGGGTGGATCTTGCCGGCTCAGGCAGCGTTTCTTTCAGCAGCCACGGCATTCCTCTGCATCTGCTTCTTGAGCCTCTGAAAGGCCGGACGGAGATCATTGTAATCGGCATCCAGCCCGCAGCAAGAGGCCTTGGAGAAGAGCTGTCACCGGAGGTATCAGAGGCCGTCAAAAAAGTGGCCCACGTCCTCCGGCAGGGCGAGGAGTACGGGATCGAGGGCTACCAGGAGAATCTGTCCCCAAGGTAGAATTTTCTGGCTACCTCGCTGTCCGCCACCTCGTCCGGCGGCCCCTCGATCATTATTTTTCCCTGGTGGATTACGTAAGCCCTGTCAGTGATTGCAAGGGTGTCCCTGACGTTGTGATCCGTCAGGAGAATGCCGAATCCCTTTCTCTGCAAGGTAAGTATTATCTGCTGGATGTCGTAGACCGCTATGGGGTCAATTCCGCTGAAGGGCTCGTCCAGAAGCAGAAAATCAGGCAGGATGGCCAGACTCCTGGCTATCTCCACCCTGCGCCGCTCCCCTCCGCTCAGGGAGTAGCCGTGGACATTGGCTATCTTCTGAAGGCCGAAATCCTCGATGAGCCTTTCCACAACGTTTTTGGAGGATTCCCCCGGCGGCGGGTTTTCCTGGAGGACAAGCTCCAGATTTTGCCTCACGGTCAGATTTCTGAACACGGAGGCCTCCTGGGGCAGATACCCTACTCCCATGCGGGCCCGGCGGTAGACCGGCAGGGATGTAAGCTCCCTTGAGTCGATGGTTACAGAACCCGCCTCGGGCCTGATCAGCCCCACTATCATATAAAAAGTGGTGGTCTTGCCGGCTCCGTTGGGGCCCAGAAGCCCCACCACCTCCCCCATATGGACGTCCAGATCCACATCTGAGACCACTGTACGGCCGCTGTAGGATTTGACCAGCCCTCTTGCGGAAATTGCCTTGTTCATTTTTTATCTTTATCCTCTTCCGATTTGAAGATGAGCCTTGGCTTTCCTGTGGCCTCCACCCTGTTTTTATCCGGGAAGAAGATTAAGGTTGACGAAGTGAGGGACCGCCCCGCCTGCAATGCGGTAACCCCGCCGGAAACGACCAGGGTCCCCCTGGCCTTTGAGTAGACCGCCTTGTTCCCCCTTATTTCGGTGGGTTCTCCGCCTTTGGGGGTGGACAGGAAGTAGACGTTTCCGGTAGCGGTAAACTCCTCCAGCTCCCCTCCCGAGAGTTTTCCCTCGGCGGCGTCACAGGTCAGGAGGTAACCCTCTTTTTTGTCAGCGTACTTTTTGATTTTTGTCCCCCAGAAGTAGTCGCCCTTCATGCGCAGCTTGGCGGCGTCTATCTCTCTGGGACCCCAAAACCCCTTAACTCCCCCGTCAAAAATATATTCCCGGGGCTCCGAGAAGGTTCCCGACAGAATCTGGCCCTTCATATCCACCTTGTCCTCCATCCAGGCCCCGTGAACATGGACGCTGCCCTTCATGATGAACTCCCGGCGGTTCATGTTTCCCTCCGCTGTCTTTGAATCCGCCATCAGGGTTCCCCTGGTGACCTTAACATCCCCCTCCGCCCAGAAATCTCCCGATTCGGACTCATATCTCATTTTGTCCGATACGAGCTCCAGGTCCTGGGCAAAAACAGGGGACAGGATAAACAGCAGCATAACAAAAGCAGTTGCACAAAAGCGGGCATATTTCATGGGACGTCCTCCCATACGCAATTTTTCGTCCTACTATTGTACAGCAAATTTAGCCCTATTCCACAGGCTCACGAGTTGAGAAAGGCCCGGGACAGGGCGGCCGAGGCGGCTTCCACATCTGAGGATGCCACAATGCATGCAAGCTCCGTGGACGCAGCGGCGATCATGTCGATGTTTATCCCGCCGCCCGCCAGGACAGTAAACATCTGGGAGGGTATTTCAGGCTGGCCCGCCAGCCTGTCGCCTACCAGAGCAATCTTGGCCACCTCGGAATCAAAGGTCACTCCCTGAGCGTCCACCTCCGAGGCAAAGGCCCGGCAGATCCCGATGGCGCCGTCCAGACAGCTTTTTTTAACGATGAAGGCTATATCGTTCAGCTGGCCTCTCATGACGCTCTGAACTATCATGTCGGCGCCCACCCCTGCTCCGGCAAGGGCGGAGAAGAGCCTGGCAGCCACACCGGGGACGTCGGGAACGCCCAGCACCGCAACTTTCGCCACATCCATATCACTGACCACTTTTTTTACTGCACGGCTGCCCGAGCCGTCCAATCCGAATCCCAAGGGAATGCCACATCCTTTCTTCCGGGGGCTCAGGTTTTCCGGAACGGAGACATTTTTTGTCACCGATACGCCGGCAGAGTCTCCGGACAGTACAAAAAATCTGGATCTCACGCCGGACCGAATAAAGATGGAGCACATGAGCTCTGCCACCCTGTAAGCCTCTCCTCTGGCAAAGGCCAGAATGCTGGGGCCCGCACCGCTGATGGCAACTCCGGAGCACTGAGGGATCCTCCGCACCTCTTCGAGGATCTCCTCTCCTCCGGGAAAAAGGCGGGCCCTGAAGGGCTGGTGAAGCTTGTCGTCCATGGCCCAGGGCAGATTTTCCCAGTTCCCCGTCGCCCAGGAAGCAGCCAGAAGGGCCGCCCGGCTGAGGTTGTATACGGCGTCCTTCATAGGTACCTGATCGGGAAGAGCCCGGCGGGCGTCCTCAGTGCTCAGCTCCACAGCAGGTACCGCCACCACGGCCACCATATCGGGAGGAAGGGGGGGCATTCTTACAAAGCGAAGGGTCTGTCCGTCCCAGCAGCTCACCACCATGCCTCCAAGGCAGCAGGGCACCACATTGTCCGGATGCCCTTCCATGGCGGTCATAAGCTGAAGAAGCTCCTCCCTGGGAAGGGGATTTTCTCTCAGCTGATTGGCTATCGCAACGCCGCCCACAATGGCGGAGGATGAGCTTCCGAGGCCTCTTTTAAGGGGGATGGCGTTCATGGTCCGGAGCCTGAGGCCCGGCGGCTCCATGCCCCACTCCCGGCAGGCCCGCTCATAGCTTGCTACTACTCCGTTGCTGTTCTGCAGGCCCGAATCTCCCGCCCCTTCGCCTATAACGTCCACTGAATACTGGCCGGAGGGCAGGATCTCCAGCACGTCGAAGAAGTTGTACAGGGAGAGGGCCATGCCCACCGTGTCAAACCCTGAGCCCAGATTGGCGCTTGAGGCGGGGACTTTGACCCTGAACAGGCTCACAGGCCCATGACCTCCAGCAGAGCCTCCGGCGTGGCATTAATCTCCACAGGGGGCTCCCCTCTGTCCGATGCGGCCTCCGGGTCCTTCAGCCCGTTGCCTGTAAGGACCATCACGATTCGAATTCCCGCAGGCAGTCTGTCAAGTTTTTTAAGCTTGATAAGCCCCGCAAGAGGGGCGCAGGAGGCCGGTTCGGCAAAAAGTCCGTTTTTGGAGGCCAGGATCCCCTGAGCTTCCATAATCTCCTCGTCGGAGACGGACAAAAACTGCCCGTTGGTTATTTCTACCGCTCTTCTGGCAGAAGAAGCGCTGGCAGGGCGACCGATCCTGATGGCAGTGGCCACTGTTTCAGGGTTATCCACCGATGACCCCTTCACCAGAGGGGCCGCTCCCTCCGCCTGTACACCGATGAGCCTGGGAAGTCTGGATATCTGGCCTATTTCTCTGTAAAACTCAAACCCCGCACAGTAAGCGCTTATGTTGCCCGCATTGCCCACGGGAAGGCAGAGCCAGTCAGGGGGAGAGCCGAGCTCATCGCAAATCTCCCACGCAGCGCTCCTCTGACCGTGAAGACGGTAGGGGTTCACAGAGTTTACAATGGCCAGCCGCCCTTTTTCCCTGGATGCCGCCCGGGCCATCTCGAGAGCTTCATCAAAGTTGCCCCTTACCACCACGGCCTTTGCACCGTGAATCCTTGCCTGGGCCAACTTGCCCATGGCCACTTTTCCTGCCGGAAGAAGGGTGAAGCAGGGGATGCCCGCCAGGGCGCCGTAGGCGGCAGCAGAGGCAGAGGTATTGCCTGTAGAGGCGCACACTATGGCTCTGGCTCCATCTTCAAGGGCCTTGGAGACGGCCAGGACCATGCCTCTGTCCTTGAAGGAGCCGGTAGGGTTCAGCCCTTCAAACTTGCCGTAAAGATCTACCCCCAGCTCTCTGCCGATATTTTTGAGGGGAACCAGAGGCGTGCCTCCCTCACAAAGGGAAAGCCGGGGAGTCTTTTCAGTAAGGGGAAAATAACGCTCGTAGGAATACAGTATGCCTTTTCTCATAAATCTCCCTCCTGCAAAAAGCCTGCATCGCCCCTGCTATGGGAGGCGACACAGGCTCGTCGCGGCTCAGTTTCGCTTTCAGGGAATTAAAACTCAGCTTCCGTCCTTCCCTTCATAGCACAAATGTTTTATTATGATTAAAATAACATATTAAGTTATACTCGCAGAGTATTGCAGTGTCAAGGTTTATGATGCCGGTAGCGGCAAAGGACAAGCCTGGCGGAAAAGGAGCGTGCAAAAGACGATGAGGACATTCGATATGGCAACGGTGAAGGGGTACACAGGAAGACCAGGATTCACAGGCAGGTTCATTCACGGAGAGGGCTTCACCCTCTGCCAGTGGGAGATAAAAAAGGGAAGCGAGCTTGAGTTTCACGTCCACCCCCATGAACAGGCTACCCTGCTTCTGTCAGGGAGGCTTGAACTGGGAAACGGCGACGAAAAGACAGTCCTTGAGGCGGGACAGGGCATCGTCTTTGAGGGCGGCGAAGGACACGGCGGTTTGGCTCTTGAGGACTGTGTCCTTGTCGACGTATTCTGCCCCGCCAGGGAGGACTTCAAAAAGCTTATGAGCTAGAGCGGTTTCCCCACTTTTCGTACATCACCATATCCTCCAGCTTCATCCGGGGCCGCTCATCGGGCGATTCCGCCGGGTAGCCCAGGGGAAGGAGCGCCACTACAAACTTGTCGGCGGGAATCCCAAGGATGGGGCGGACATCCTTCTGGCGGAACCATGCGCACCAGCAGGCGCCGAGTCCCATGTGCTCCGCCTGCAGAGCCAGATGTTCCACGGCGATGGCCGTATCCCGGATTACCTGCTTCAATGCAAACTGAGGGCTGTCCTCGTCCACTTCAAGGCCGGGGCTGTCCTTGATCCGGCAGCTTAAATCTGCCACGCAGACAATTATTAGGGGCGCCCGTCCCACCCATGTCTGGCCGTGATTGGCCTCTGCGAGAGCCTTTCTCGTCTCCGGGGACCGGACAACGATAAAACGCCAGGGCTGGGTGTTATGCCCCGACGGAGCAATACGGGCGCTTTCAAGAAGTTGAAGTATGGTGCTTTCGCTCACTTCCTGATCAGTATATTTTCTGACGCTGCGCCTTGTCTTAATAACTTCAAGCATTTTCGTACCTCCGGTGAAGATTTATTGAACGGGAGGTGACCCCGGGATTAAAGACTGGTTCCGGGAACCTGCCTGCTCATGTCGTAGCCGAGCTCATAGTACTGGTTGCTGTTGAACTCAAAGGTCTTGATGAGCTCCATGCCCAGCTTTCTTGTATGGGCCTCGTAGGAGCGGGGGTTTATTTGGTTGATGAAGGTGACCATGACGGGAAAGCGGTGCATCATCTGGCGGCGGGAGAACTCGAAGATGTGTTCGAGCACACCCCTTCCCCGATACTCCTTATCAATGCAGACGGGGCCGTACTGGTAGGAGTTTTTTGTATCCAGCACCCGCCCCAAGTAGGTTATGGTGTGAAGGTCGGCGATCATATGCTGGAACAGGGGCCAGGGCGACCAGTAGTCCCAGGACGCCGCCATGGCGTAGGAGACGATCCTGTCTCCGTCGCAGGCCACCGCCAGGCCGTTTTCGTCCTGGATCAGAGACAGAAACTGCTCCGGCGTAAACAGAGTGGTAACAAATCCGTCGGCCTTGTCCTCTTCTCTGATAGTGGATACGTGATACTTCTGCTGCAGCTCGCTCACTCCGGGGAGGTCGTCAGAGGTTGCGTTGCGATATACAATCATAAAGAGGCCTCCTTCTAAATAAAATCGCCGCTCCCCGATACTGTCTGCGTACCGCAAAGAGATGGCGCCGGGGGCTTGCGGCGATTTTTTCAATAATAATATCAGAAAACGACTGAGTCTTCACATCGTTTTATTTTGATCTCTAAAGGAACAGGTTAGGGCTCTGTTTTTTCTAAGGGGACGGCAGCCTCCGGGCTTTTCTCTTCTGGCGCACAGTCTCCCCGGAAAGAGGATTGATGTAGAGCTTTATCTTTTCTCTCTTCGAGTAAATCTTTACTTCCCAAAAGTCGTCCTCAAACTCCGCCTCCGTAATAACGCCAAGGCTTTGGGCTTCCACCGACCTGATGATGGCCGAGAGAGCCATAGCCCCTGAGGGCGGGGTTTCATCGGGCTTCACCCTCTTGCGCCGGACTTCCTCGCCGGATCTGGGCGCAAAGTAAATTTTCTGGAACTGATTGCCTTTGCGTATTTTTACCTCCCAGAGGCCGTCGTCAAACTCCGCCTCGTAGATTCTGCCCGCCTCCAGCCTCTCAACCATGGCTACTATCTCAGAAAGGGGCTTCCCGTCCCCGGGAGGCCAGTCCAGAGCAAAGGCCGCCCGTCCCCAAACTGACATAAGGGCCGCCAGGGAGACAATTAAGAGCTTTATTCTGTTATTCATTTTCTCACCTCTTTTGCTCCTCATATAACAACCTTTTAAAACAAACGTCAAGCTCAGAGCCTGAGGCAGACCTAGTCGAGGTTTATCTTCAGCAGGCGGCTTGGGCGGCCCACTTCGTGCCTCATGTCGGTTCCCATGTTCTGTACGTAGCTGCCTGCCGCCTCAAGCTTGGAAATGATGCGGTTCATACTTCTCGGGCTTACGCCGTAAAGTTTTGCGAGGTCAACAGGCGTTATGACATCAATACGGTACTGCTTAAGCACCTGGTCCAACTTTTTAAGGGTGGTAAGGCCGAGACCTGATTTATTGGAGATCCCCTGAAGTCTGCTGTTGGTCTTTTTAAGAGGAGGGCTTCCCATAGGGGTAAGGGGGCCATGAACGGCTTTATCTCCGAAGACCATGTAAAGGCTGTTCTGTCCCGAAAGGCTGGATCTTTCTCTGCCATAATCAGCGTTGCTCTTGGCCTCAAAGGCGCTTTTGCCTATGCCTACGCCTATGTGGACCCTGTTCACCCCTACATCTGAGGCCAGAGTACCAAGGAGATCCAGGATTTTGAAGTTCTTTGTCTCATTTCTTAAGGTTACGGCATTGGTGAATATGTAGTAACGGCCGTTGGTGGCCTTTAATACTGCTGCTCCAAGCCTCTGGCCGAATACATAGACGGATTCCGCGGCCTGCTTGGACTTAAAGAAGCTTTCAAGCTCGCTTTTGCCGTAAACCGCATAGTGGTCCACCACGTCCATCTCCACCGATATTACAGCTACTCCCCCACCCCTGTTCTCGGTGATCTGATGGCGGAGTCTTAATTTTATAAGCTGATCCCTGACCGGCTCGGAGAAGAAGAGACGGCGGAAGCAGGGGAATTCTGTGTCCTTCATCTTTGCGAAGCATTCGCTTAGCCCGTGGATTGAGCAGCTTATTTTTTTATTTCTGAACAGTTCAGTGTGAAAGTCGCAGAGGTAGTCAATATAGTTTTTCTCATTGCTTTTGCGCCTTCTGGGGACATAGATCTGAAGCTGGTCAGGTGTATAGCCGATCTCAAGGTAGGCATCAAGAATTATGTTGTTCAGAGCGCCGAAGCCGTCGAAGCTCATCTTTGTAACGTCATACCCTCTGGAGCCGGCAAGAAGTATTGTACAGGAGAGAGTCATCACATCACAGGTGGCATACTCCCAGGGCACAATTGGCTTAACGAAGCCGCTTACATAGGTGAACAGGTCAAACCCTGTAAAGAGAACCCCTTCAAACTCCCGCTGCCTTGTCTGCAGCATATCCACAGCTTCAGTATAGCTTTTATAGATCATGGGAACTATTTCTATATAGGGCTCGTTTTTATCGGCTACTTTGACGACATGAGCCACGCTGTCCTCCGGCCCAAGAACTCCTATTATCAACAGGGATCACCGCCTTTTTTGCAGGAACGTCCCGGAGCTCCGGGCCGGGACGTTCTGTTGCTGTTATTAATTGTCGTAAAGTACGCAGGCCACAAAATGTCCTCCCCCGACATCTTTAAGTTCAATATTCTTTCCGGTGCACTCAGGCCTGACGTAATCGCACCGGGGGGCAAACCGACATCCCGAAGAAGGATTTATGGGATTTCCCACCTCTCCCCTTATCACCGCGGGCCTCTTGTGCCTCTTAGACAGATTGGGCACGGGAATTGCTGCAAGCAGAGCCCTGGTGTAGGGATGTTTAGGGTTTGCAAAAAGTTCATCGGAGGTGGCTTTTTCGACGCACTGGCCGAGGTACATGACGGCAATTTCGTCGGATATGTGCTTTACCACCGACAGGTCGTGGGTGATAAAAATATAGGTAAGCCCTTTTTGCTCCTTCAGGTCCATGAGGATATTGATTATCTGAGCCTGGATCGATACATCCAGGGCGGACACGGGCTCGTCGCAGATTATGAACTTGGGATCGAGGGCGAGGGCCCGGGCAATGCCAATTCTCTGCCGCCTTCCCCCATCAAGCTCATGGGGATAGGACTCCTTGAGGCGGGGGGCAAGGCCCACAATTTCCATCATATTGTCTATCCGTTCGTTTATCTCCTTTTTACCGCGGCAGACCTTGTTGACCACAAGGGGATCGGAGATTATCTGGGCAACGCTCATGCGGGGATCGATGCTGGAGTAGGGATCCTGGAAGATCATCTGCATTTTAAGCCTGGTCTTTCTAAGCTTTGCAGGCCCCATGGAGACGACGTCCTCCCCCTCAAGGAATACTTCTCCGGCCGTGGGCTCGACAAGGCGGATTATGGCCTTGCCCAGGGTGGATTTTCCGCATCCCGATTCGCCCACCACTCCCAGGGTCTTACCCTCGTCAATGGTAAAGGAGACATCGTCCACGGCATGAAGAAGCCCTTTTTTTGTGCTGAAATACTTCTTCAGGTTATTTACTACCAGTATGGGCTCTTTCCTGCCGGTCATGACTTTTCCTCCTTACCCGCTTCCGTGTACAGATGGCATGCAACTTTGTGAGTTCCGTCCGTGGTGAAGTCCGGCTGTACTTTTTTGCATATGTCCATTAGCCGGGGGCATCTGGGGTGAAACTTGCATCCGGAGGGAAGCTCTGTAGGATCAGGCATAAGGCCGTCTATAGGGTGCAGCCTGTCCGTCTTTTTGTCCAGATCGGGCAGGGACCCGAAAAGCCCCGTGGTGTAAGGATGCTGGTTTTTGCCGGAGTAGATATCCTCCACTGAGCCCATCTCGATGATCTCGCCAGCATACATGATAGCCACATTGTCGCACATCTGGGCTACAATCCCCAGGTCGTGGGTGATGAGGATCATGGCGGTGCCGAGTTTCTCCCTCAGCTCATCTATCATGGCCAGGACCTGAGCCTGAATGGTGACGTCAAGCGCCGTAGTGGGCTCGTCAGCTATGATAAGCACGGGCTCGCAGACCAGGGCTATAGCTATGACCACCCGCTGCTTCATGCCGCCGCTCAGCTGGTGAGGAAAATCATCCTTGCGCTCTTTCTGAATTCCCACAAGCTCCAGGGTGTGGTCCACCTGCTCTTCGATCTGTTCTGCCGTGAGCTCTTCCTTGTTGTGGAACTTCAAGGCCTCGGCAATCTGCTCTCCCACCTTCATAATGGGGTTAAGGGCGGACATGGGGTCCTGGAAGATAAGGGCTATTTTCTCTCCTCTTATGGCGTGCCGCATGATATTTTCCGACACTTCCAGCAGATTTTCCCCCTCAAACTCAATGGAGCCCTTTACTATCCTTGCCGTCCTGTCGGGGAGAACCCTCATGATGGAGTAGGCGGTGGTAGTCTTTCCCGCCCCCGTCTCTCCCACCAGCCCCAGAGTCTCCCCCCTTCTGAGGGAGAAGCTAATTCCGTTGACGGCCCGGACCGTCTCTCTCCGGGCCGTGTAGATTACCTCCAGGTCTTCTACTTTCAGCAATTCTTTGTTTGTAGTATTCATCGCAGTACCTTCCTCTAATCCCTGAGCCTCGGGTCAAGAGCGTCCCGCAGGCCGTCCCCTACCAGGTTGAATGACAGGGCCGTCAGCAGAATGGCTATTCCCGGGAAGATGATGAGGTGGGGGGCAGTTATGATAAACTCCCGGGCCTCACTGAGGAGCGCTCCCCACTCTGGAGTGGGGGGGCTTACGCCAAGGCCGATATAGGACATGCTCGAGACTTGAAGAGTGCTGGAAGAGAGGTTTATTGTCATATTAACTATCATAGCGCCAAGCGCGTTAGGGATAATATGCCTAAATATCATATGGTAATCCCTACTTCCGTAAGACCTAGCTGCATCTATATATTCTTGTCCTACAAGTGAAAGCATTATAGAGCGAGCAGTTCTAGTACTGGCTGGTATTCTTGCAATTAATAGGGCGATTATAAGGTTTATTAACGAGCCTCCAAGAGCGGCCACCACCGCTAAAGCTAAAAGTTGAGCAGGGATAGCTTGAAACACGTCCAAAACCCGCATAAGTATATTGTCAAACCATCTGCTGTAAAAAGCAGCACAAGCGCCCAGCACAATACCGACTAATTCTGCTGTAAATGTTGCCGGAAAGGCTATCATCATTGTATATTTTGTTCCATGAAGTACACGAGTAAAAATATCTCTTCCATAAGCATCAGTACCAAACCAATGAGCTGCGCTAGGTCCCTGCAAACGCATACGAATATTTTGCTTGACTCCCAATTCGTAGGGGGAAATATACTCTCCAAATAGCATTATCAATATTATCATTACAACAACCACAAGGCCGATCATGGATACTTTGTTTTGGCAAAATCTGTAAAAAGTCTCATGAAGGGGCGACATGTTCCTAGTCTTTTTCTTGTACATAAACACCGCTATTTCGCCCCCTTTACCGTGTAACGAGCTTTAATCCTAGGATCGACAAATGCATACAAAACATCTACAATCAACAGTATAAGTGCGAATATCATCGCTAAAAAGACTGTTCCTCCAGTAACTGCAGGTATGTCTTTTCGTTTAACTGAATCAATGATAAAGCTGCCAAGACCGCTACATCCAAATACATTTTCAGTAACGACTGCGCCACCGAGCAGCCCTCCTAAGTTCACACCAATCATATTGATCACCGGCAGACTGGCATTTAAAAAAGCATGTTTCCAAATAACAAAACGTTCAGGCACACCCTTAGATCGCGCTGTTCGCACAAAATCCTGCCTAATGGCCTCTAACATAAAGCTTCTGGTGCTTCTTAAAATTCGGGCTGAATATGGCAGACCAAGGGTCATCATTGGTAGGATGTAGTGCTTCCAGCTTCCTATTCCACTCGACGGCAACCAACCCAACTTTACTGCAAACAGAATGGCCAGCATCATCCCCAGCCAAAAAACTGGGACTGCGGCAAACACCATGGCTGTAAGCCGCGAAATAAAATCAAGTTTAGAGTACTGCCTAACTGCTGAAACAACTCCAATAGAAACTCCTATAAAGCTTGCGAACATAATACTCGAGACTGCAATAGACAACGTAACAGGCACCCTGGCCTTTAGGGTATCCAAAACTGGTCTGGAGGTCAGCCATGATGTGCCAAAATCAAACTTCGTAAAGAGTTGTAGAATGTAGTTAAAAAAACGATAAAAGAAAGGCTTGTCTGTTCCAAACCTTTCGTTAAAGGCTTGAAACTGTTCAAGCGTAGCGCCATCCCCCAGCATCATCTTTGCGGGATCTCCCGGCGTCATTTCGAGAATGGTAAAAACAACAAGCGTAACGCCTATCATGATAGGTATTAGCAGTATTAGTCGCCTAATAATATATTTAACCATTATGATTTCGCTCCAACGAATTTTAAAGTTAGGCGCGCGACGCTAAAAAACTTGGTTTTCGGCCGCGCGCCTCCAAAAAGTCTCTTGTCAACCAAGATGGACTTTCTTAAAATATTTTATTTCCAATGGAACTTATAGACGTAATAATAATCAATGTTAATTTCATCACAGATCAGATCCTTATGATATGCGTATGGAGTTGTTTTATGGAATGTAGGGATAGAATATTGCCTATCCTGAAGGATGCGTGCTACTTCAAGGTATAAGTCTTTTCGTTTTTCACGATCCATTTCTGTCATAGCTTTTTGATAGGCATCCTCTAGATCCTGATCCTGAAGTGCAAGGTCTGAACGATCTCCCGCCTTCTTAGCTTCATCGCTCAAATATCTAAAATAGATATGTCCATAAGATGCTTCGGGAGCAAAATTATTCCCAGTTGTGGCGATATCATAATCCTGCTCAAGTCGGCGTGCTCTCGCAGATGCAGAATCAGCCATTTCAATATCCACTGTTACGCCAATTTCCGCGAGGTTTGCCTGGAATATTGTGGCCATTTTATCCCAAAAACTTCCTACAATACAAAGGATCTTTCCGGCATCGAATCCATCTGGATACCCCGCCTCTGCAAGAAGAGTCTTGGCCTTTTCCGGGTCATATTGATAAGTAAGAGCCCCAGTTGCCTCTAATTCTTCCACGGTAAACCCTCCAAACACAGAGGAGGCATTGAAAAAAGAGTATGCAGGCTGAGCTATATCATCATAAGCAGCGATAACCATCGCCTCGCGATCCGTTGCATAAGACAGCGCCTGCCTTACCTTTTTATTCGACAAAGGGCCACCTTTCGTGGTGTTAATATGAAGAAAGCTTGTATGCTTCGTAGGAGCTAGATAAGTGTTAATGTTTTTATTTGCCTCAAATCTTTTCCAAGACGCCGACGGCGCTGCTATAAAATCCAATCCACCGGATTCAAAAGCTATGGTGACGCTATTAAAATCTGGCAGGATTTTATATTTTACCTTATTAATTCGCGCAGGCCCCTGATAATAGTCCTTAAAGGCTTCGAGCTCAACTTCGGTATCGGGATTATAACTTGTTACAACATAAGGCCCCGCTCCACAAGGAATCCACTCTATTCCAAACTGATCCCCTGCCGCTAGAACCTCGTCCTTACAAAGAATCCTCACCCACATGGAAATGTTATTCAAAATATTTGGATTGGGCCCGTCTGATACTATTTCAAAGGTATGGTCATCAAGAACTTTTACACTTTTAAATCCTGGAACCCGGGGATGTAACACTTTATAGGGACCTGAATTTAAAGCGTAGTCTATCGACCATGCGGCATCCTCAGCCGTGAGTTTTTTCCCATTATGAAACTTAACGTCATCTCTCAGATGAATTGTATAGGTAACATTGTCATCAGCGAGTTCGTAACTCTTGGCTATACGAGGTTCCAATTCGCCTTTATCGTTAAAGAAGAAAAGAGTGTCATATATTTGACAGTAAAGCTGAACACACACAATCGAGCTTGCATTATAGGGGTTTAAGCCTTCCACCGCCTGGTTCAAAAAAAGGTTAATATCGTCTCGGCTTGCTGCCACAGAAATACCTTTCATCAAAAAGAGAAGGATCAATGCAAGGACTGACGTTGAAATGACCTTGAGCATTCTTTTCATCTTAATACCTCCCGTTTTTCTTTTTCATTATTCACTACCGACTTTTGGGTAACACTAGCATCAACCGTCTCGAAAACCTATACCCACGTACTAGCTATTTGTTTCTTTTTTCCGATATCAGCCTCCTTTCTTTACGGCTCAGGACATCAGCTTGCAGACAACCGCGCTCAGAGCCTTTACTGCCTTGGGCAGGGCATCTTCGTCGTCAAAGTCATATCTCTTGTTGTGCCCCACTGCCGCTGTCTCAGTAAGGATGCGGAGCATGGAGGCCTGTCCCCCCTGATCCTGCACCCGCTTCATCATGTACGAGAAATCCTCGCTTCCGCCCGATTCCCTGCGGAGCTCGGAGTGAACGGTGACCGTTTTAAGGTCCTGCTCGCAGACATCCCTTATGAGCTCCATAAAGGCCTGATCGCTTTCAAGCTGGAAGGCAGCGCCCATCATCTTTATTTCGCTTGTGCAGTCGTGCATCTCAGCGGCTGTTTTTATGATCCGTCTGGCCCAGTCCTCCATATAGGTATTTCCCTCGCTGGTTTTACCCCGGATCTCAAGCTCCATTTTTGCAAACTCAGGAATGACATTTCGCCCTGATCCCGCATTAAGGGTACCCACATTAACCCTGGTGTCAGATTTGCTGTGCCTCGGAATGGCCAGCAAATTCTGAGCTGCGGTTACAACTGCCGCGAGGGCATTTTTTCCGTCCTGAGGGCTTCCTGCTGCATGGGCGGATTTGCCGTAGAAAAAGGCATCCAGCTTTGTCGTGGCAAAAGAGCCGCCGGAGCCCGCCATTATATCAGGGACTCTGTCTCCATCGGCAAGAATTTCGTTAATATGGCAGGCCAGAACATAGTCAACACCGTCCAGGTGCCCCTTGTCCACTATGCTCTTTGCACCCCGGACTCCCTCCTCGGCAGGCTGGAAGATCAGTTTCACCGTTCCCCTCAGTCTGTCTTTTAGGGCCATAAGGACTTCGGCAACTCCCAGGCCTATCGTAGTGTGCCCGTCGTGGCCGCAGGCGTGCATCATGCCCCTGTTGACTGAGCTGAAGCCCTCCCGCCAGGGACGGTGTTCATCAGACTCATCCTCCACAACGCCCAGGGCGTCGATGTCGAATCTCAGCGCCACCACCGGCCCCTCGCCGCAGCGAAGGATGCCCAGGGCCCCCGTAAATCCCCCTTTTGTGGCCTCCAGAAATTCAGGATCGGCCCCCTGCTCCTTTGCCCGTACGTAGCTATTCTCAAGCTCCTGCTCCGCGGGCAGCCCCATTCTGGATTCGGCAAGGCAGACATCCCTGCCGGTTAGAACTTCGTAGCCAAGATCTGCAAGCCTTCTTGCAACAAGGGAGGTAGTCCTCATCTCGAACCACCCGCTCTCGGCATACTTATGAAAATCTCTTCGGTAAGCTACCAGCTTGTCCTTGAGATCGTCGGCCAGCCTGTTGATCTTTTCATACATAGGGGCACCTCCGCAATTGCACCTGTTAACAGATATGGATCGGAATGGGGCGCTTATTATTCGTCAGATTTTAACCTCAATTTCTCCGTCCTTCAATTCCAGCTCAGTGCCGTAGGGAGTGCAGAGCTTGGAGAGAATATCAAAAATCTCCCTGCTTTCAGACTCGTCGGCAAATCTGGGCCAGGTGGAGAAATACTGGGGGAGGTTCTTCCCCAGGGAGATGGGCTTCAAAATCAGCTTCGAAAGCCTGTCGCCCTCCATGCGGAACCAGGGAAGGATAGAGTAGAAGTTTGCTACATCTGCGTGAAGGGATACTGTCGCCCTGGCGCTTCTCGCCTCGAAAGCGGAGGCAGTTTTGGTGTCCAGGGGAAGATTGTTTCTCTCCATAAAGTCAGGCGGAAGCTTTTCTACAAAGGCGTTCTGGAATATGAAGTTGCCAAGGGAGTAGAAGATGGGCCGCTCTTTATACATTTCTATGCCCTTAAGCTGGTGAGTGCCTCCCCCTACTACTGCACAGGCGCCGGCATCGATGCACTTCCGGGCAAACTCCTCAAAGAAGTAGTCGGGCTCGTCGTTGGTATCCCCTTTGATTTCATGGGAGTGTACCACTACTACCACATAATCCACAACCAGCAGGGCGTCTCTGATAGTTTCTTCCGTCCTGGCGATGTCCGTCTCATTTGCCTTTGTCATCCGCCCCGGGACCTCCCCTGCCGCAAAGCGGGAAGTACCGAAATCAAAGGTACCCTCGGGCTCTCTCAGCGTATAGCCCTGCACCTTGGAAAAATCGGCCCTGTTGTTTATTCTTGTGCCCGCGGCTATCTCTTTAAGGACCTTCATCTGATCCTCAGTCACCGTAAAAAGGGAAGAGAAGCGGAGCGGGTTGAGGCCGGGCCTTCCCGGCTGGCTCTGAGACTGGATTCCTGCCCTGGCGGCGGGATCGTGGGTAGAGCAGATCGATATAACCCCTACCCTGCCCGACGGAAGATCCACCATCGCCGGCTTTGACGCTTCATAAAGATTCTCCCCCACCCCGCAGTGGGCCACACCTGCCGCATCGAGAGTTGCCATGGTCATCCTAAGGCCGTCGTAGGAGTAGTCCATTGTGTGGTTGTTGGCCCAGCAGTAGATATTGAAGCCGAATCTTTTCAGGTCTTCCACTATACTTGGATGGGATGTCAGCCAGGTACCCCCGGAAAAAGCAGACGGGAAGCAGCTGCCGTCAGTAAGGGTGGTTTCAAGGTTTGTTATCCTGGCCTCTGCTGTCATAATAAAATCCCTCAGCTCGGCGAATTCGGGATAATCAGGAACATGCTTTAAAATAAGAGCATCTCCGGTGGCCGTAAAAGTCATGCTTTTTTCCATTTTTGGCTCCTTCTCCTTGATAAATATTATGATGGCCCTTCTTCAGTGTTCAAATTAAGCGCCCTAAAACGACTGGCAAGACTACGTAATCAGCTTAATCTCCTAAAATTCGCGGCATCAGCACTGGCAAAAATCAGAGCGTATTGACAAAAGAACTGTTGTAAGGACTGCCTTTATGCCCCTATGGACTAACCAGCCTGCACAGTTTACGGTACGTCGGGCGAAATGACAGGCAGCATAGCCATGCCCCAAAATCGACTTTAAGTTATTTCATCATCACCATGCTGTAAAGTGTCCTTAATTATGTCTTTAATACGCTTTCCCATCTACCCCTTGCAACAACTCTTTTGTGAAAATTGCATCATTTCACCCAGCCCCTTGACACACAGGGCGCGCTCCATTATCATGTTCCGGCGTATTACGGCACTGGGGAATCGTCCAATAGGCAGGACACCTGACTCTGGATCAGGCAATCTTGGTTCGAATCCAGGTTCCCCAGCCAGCAATCAAGGCCCCATCGACTAGCGGCCTAGGTCGTAACCCTCTCAAGG
>JBMNVK010000016.1:0-26653 GCA_050946755.1 Aminivibrio sp.
ACCGATTTCAGCGACGAGAAGGACAGAGTTCTCATCCGGGGCAACGGAGCCCCCACCTACTTTGCCTCCGACATCGCCTATCACAAGGACAAGTTTGACCGGGGATTTGACAGGGTCATAGACGTCTGGGGAGCGGACCACCACGGATATGTCCCCAGAATGAAGGCGGGCGTTCAGTCCCTTGGCAGGGACCCGGAGGACCTGGATATCCTGCTGATTCAGTTCGTCAACCTGCTCAGGGACGGGGTGCAGGTGGCCATGTCCACCCGGTCCGGAGAGTTCGTTACCCTGAGGGATGTGACGGAAGAAGTGGGGACGGACGCTGCCCGGTTCTTTTTCGCCATGCGGCGGAACGACTCTCACCTGGACTTCGACCTTGAGCTTGCCAAGCGCACCTCAAACGACAACCCCGTCTACTACGTCCAGTATGCTCACGCCCGGATCTGCAGCGTGATGCGGGAGGCAGAGGCCAGAGGAGTTTCTCTCCCCTCCGACAGAGATGTAAGGGGTGAAATCTTCGCCTCTGCTGAGGAAAAAAAGCTCATGGCCCGCCTTGCCGACTTCCCTAAAGAGGTGGAGAAGGCCTCCCGGGAGCTTGCCCCCCACATTCTGGTGAAGTACGTATCGGATCTGGCGGCTGATTTCCACTCCTTCTACAATGCCCACAGGGTCCTGGGGGAAGCAGAGGAGGTTACGAAGGCCAGGCTTCTCCTTGCAAAGGCCTCCGGTATGATCATAGCCTCCGTACTGGGCCTTCTTGGAGTAAGGGCACCGGAGAGGATGTAGGGTGCTGAGGCTCCGATGGATCTTTCTTGCCGCCCTTATGGCCCTGCTGGCAGCCATAACCGCCACGGCCTATTTTGCGGAGATACGAAAGATAAATGCCCTTACTGCCCTGGCGGATGAGAGGATGGCGGTGCTGGTCTCCATGAGCAGGTCCGTCCAGGAGCTGAGGGAGAAGGCCGCCTTTTACAGTACCCAGGAGGGAGTGGCCCATCTGGCCAGGGAGCAGTACAATCTGTCCTTTCCTGATGAAATAGTCTTCAGGATCAAGGTGGATAAAAAAACCTTGCCTACCCAAAAGCAATAGGGTATAATTTCCAGTTGCATGTTCCCTGCCCCTTCCGGATGGAAGGGGCCATTAGTCCGGAGGGAGGAGGTGAAGTGACGTGCGGCCCTATGAAATGTTGGTGCTTATGAGCGCCGAAACTGAAGATCCCAAAGATGAGGTCGAAAAGGTCGAGGAGGTCGTGCGCAATCTTGGCGGAGAGTCGGTCAAGACCGATTTCTGGGGTAAGAGGCGCCTTGCGTACCCCATCGACAAGAAGAACGAAGGCTACTACGCATTATGCAACTTTTCGATTGACCCCGAGCAGCTTGTAGAGCTCAACCGGGTGCTTGGACTGCGCCCTGCGATTTACCGCCAGATGGCAGTCCGCCTTGACGAAAAGTAAGGAGGCAGCCCCATGGCAAGAGATTTGAACAAGGTAATTCTGCTGGGCAATCTGGCCAGGGATCCCGAGCTTCGCTACTCGGTGGACAAACGGGCTATGGCCCGGTTCGCCGTGGCAGTAAACAGATCCTGGAAGGACAGAAGCGGCGAGCTGCAGGAGAGTGTGGATTTTATCCCCATCGTGGTATGGGGGCCTGTGGCGGAGAACTGCGAAAGATACCTGAAAAAAGGAAGCCGGGTGCTTGTAGAGGGCCGGATTCAGGTCAGGAGCTACGAGGCAAAGGACGGCTCCGGAAGGAGATACGTCACCGAAGTGGTAGCAAACGACGTGAGCTTTCAGGATTCGCGGCGCCGGGATGACTCCCAGGAGTCCAGGGATCCTTTCGGGGAAGACGAGGACTTTGGAAACAGCGTCCGGAAGGACCGCCGCTTCAGCTCTGCGGAGGGCGACTTCCCCATGGATATTTCAGAGGTTAACGAAAACGAAGAAGAGGAAGCAGATATTCCCTTCTAGGATCCTGGTTGTTTGAAGGAGGAAGTGCGTAATGGCTGTTAGTGAAGGCAGAACTGAGAGCAGAGGGCCGGGAGGAGGCCGGGGAGGCCGCCGTGGCGGCAGACGCCGCCCGAAGGTATGTTTTTTCTGCGTGGATAAAATAGAAAATGTAGACTATAAGGATGTGGAAAAGCTTCGCCGATACATCAGCGAAAGGGGCAAAATTATGCCCCGCCGGGTTACCGGCAACTGCGCGAAGCACCAGCGTCAGCTTACCGGGGCAATAAAAAGGGCGAGGTACATGGCTCTTCTTCCCTTCTCCGTGGAGTAAGGCCTCGAGGAGAAAAGACGTCTTTTTCGGGGGAGGAGCCCAGCTTCTCCTCCGATATTTTTATCTGCCTCCGGGCCGAACCCCGGTCCGGAGGGCGGACGAAAGGAGGCCATGAGGTGTCGCCCACTAGAAGCCTGGTAGAATCTTCCCTGCTGGCCGGCCTTGCTGTCATCCTCTTTATGGCGGCCCAGTTCCTTCCCGTTATCGGAGCTGCCTTCTCCCTGCTGGCCCCTGCCCCCCTGGTGGTTCTCGGCCTTAGGCACGATCTTAAAAAGTCCCTTCTGGGGCTTGCCATAGCAACCATACTTACGGCCGTCTTTATGGGCCCCCTGTCATCTCTTTTCTTCCTTCTGGGGTTCGGCGTCCTTGGAGCCGGCCTGGGTTTTATCTCAAAGCGGAGCGCCAGCGGAGTGGAGGTAATGCTGTACGGCATCCTAATCTCTCTGGGCTCCAAGCTGCTTCTTATGGTGATTGCAGCCAAGGTTACGGGAATAAATCCCTTTCAGCTTGACGGCGCGGAGATGCAGGGGATGATCGACAAAATCTTCGGGTTTTATGAGTCTGCGGGAATGTCCGGTGACTCCCTGGGCAAGGTAAAGGAGCAGTTTTCCCACGCCATGACCGTAATACCGGTGATCTTTCCCGCCATTTTGTCCGTGGCGGCGGCCCTGGACTGCTACCTCAGCTACAGGGTAAGCGCTATCGTGCTCGGACGGCTTGGAGGAGCTACCCTTCCGCCCCTGCCCACCTTCGGGGAGTGGCGGTTTCCCAAAAGCGTTTTCGGAGCGCTGCTGGCATCTTTCATCCTGACTTTGTTTCCAGGCTCCGAGGGAGAATGGAACCTACCCCTTCGCATTGGCTTAAATGTGAGGATGCTGGTTAATATCCTGTTTCTGCTGCAGGGGCTCTCCCTTCTGTGGTATTTTCTGGGAGGCGGAGAGGGATCTCCCCGCAGGACGGGACGAATTTTGCGCCCCGCTGTTATAATTATTGCAGTATTCATACCTGCCCTTTCGTCAATAGCGGTGATGGCCGGCATTGGGGATATGTGGCTGGATTTTCGAACCCGGTTCAGGAGGGATGACTAGCGATGAAGGTGATTTTGAAGCAGGACGTAAGCAAACTGGGCTCCGCGGGAGACCTTGTTGAGGCGGCCGACGGCTACGCCCGCAACTTTCTGATACCCAGAGGTCTGGCCGAGGAGGCCACCCCGGATAAGATAAATCAGTGGGAGGCTAGGGGAGCGGCCAAAAAACGCCGGGAGAAGAAGCTGAAGCAGGAGGCAGAAGAACTGCGGAAGCAGCTCTCAGGCAAGGCCGTCCGAGTGAAGGCCAGCACCGGAGAGATGGGCAAGCTCTTTGGCAGCATCACGGCGGCGGCGGTAGCGGAGAACCTGGAAGCCCAGCACTCGGCAAAAGTGGACAAGCGGGACGTAAGAATTCCCGATGCAGTAAAGCAGACGGGAAACTTCCCCTTTACGGTCCGGCTGTACCCCGGCGTCGAGGCTGATATGACCCTGGTTGTAGAGAGCGAATAATGGCTGTTCTCCCGGCATGGGACAGGATGCCCCCGGTCTCTCCCGAGGCGGAACGATCCGTCCTCGGAGCATGTCTTATGGACCGGGAGGCCCTTGAGGCCGTACTGGAGTCCCTGCAGCCGGAGGATTTTTACGATCTTAACCATCGGGCGGCCTTCGAGGTAATTTTCGGAATGGCCCAGAGGGAGAAGCCCGTAGACCCCCTTACCTTTCTGGAGGAGCTGGGCAGGCAGGGCAAAAGTGAGCAGCTGGGAGGCCAGTCCTTCCTGGGATCCCTTGTGGACAGCGTCCCCACCACCGCCAATGTGGAGTACCATGCCCGGATAGTGCTTGACAAGGCCGTCCACAGAAGGCTTATAAGCGCCGGAAATGCCATAGTCAGGCTGGGCTACTCCGAGGAGCTGGACCTGGACGAGGCTCTGGAGGAGGCGGAGAGGGTAGTCTTTGAGATAGTCAGAAAGAGGAATGCCACCAATTTCCGCCATGTAGGGGAGGTCATGGGCAAGACCTTCCAGCAGATTGAGGAGCAGTACAACCGGTCCGATCAGGATGTAACCGGGTTCAACTCCGGCTTCTACGAGCTGGACCGGCTTACGGGCGGCTTTCAGCCGGGAAGCCTTAACATTGTGGCGGCCCGGCCCTCCATGGGAAAGACGGCCTTTGCCATAAACATCGCCCAGTTCGGAGGGCACGGAGAAGACCGCCCTGTCCTCATCTTCAGCCTGGAAATGGGGGCGGAACAGCTGGTGCAGCGAATGCTCGGCGCCGAGGCCCGGGTGAACATACACGACCTGAGAAGCGGCTCCTTCCCGAAATCTGCCTGGGAGGACCTGGCGGACGGGGCGGGCAGACTGGCCGAGTCGCCCATCTACATAGATGACAGCTCCATGCTCTCCACCATGGAGCTAAGGGCGAGGTGCCGCCGGTTCAAGTCCAGGTACAGGGATCTGGGCCTGGTAGTAGTGGACTATCTTCAGCTCATGAGCGCCTCCAGGAAGACGGAGAGCAAGCAGCAGGAGGTGGCGGAGATCTCCCGCGGGCTCAAGGGCATCGCAAGGGAGCTGGAGGTGCCCGTCATCGCCCTGTCCCAGCTATCCAGGGCGGTGGAGCAGAGGACGGACAAGAAGCCCCAGCTTTCGGACCTCCGGGACAGCGGCGCCATAGAGCAGGACGCAGACACGGTGATGCTCCTCTATCGTCCCGGCTATTACGACGGCGGAGCGCCGGGGGAAGAAGAGGACAACAGAGCCTATATTCACCTGGCAAAACACAGGAACGGCCCCACGGGGGAGATCAATCTGGTCTTCCTGAGGGAGTATACCCGTTTTGTCAATGCAGACCGCCCCTATTGACCGTCCCTTGCCCGGACAGAGCTGAATGGAGTAGAATGTTTTGGGAGCCCTATTTTTTCGCCCCAGTCTTGGAAAGCGGAGGAACGACATGGCGGGAGCCCTGAACTTTTTAAGGAGCGACAGCGCAATGGAAGAAGCAGACAGGGAAAAACTCTTTGCGGAGGAGGCCCCCAGGAGGCTTGCCGACATACCCGTTGATCTGATAGCACCCAATGCCTCCCAGCCTCGCCGCCACTTTGATGAAGAAGAGCTGGATGAGCTTGCGGCGTCCATTTCTGAGGTGGGCATTATCCAGCCCATAGTGGTAATTGCAGTGGATTCGGGGTATGAGCTCATCGCCGGAGAGCGCAGGCTCAGGGCGGCCAGGAGGGCCGGACTTGCCACCATACCGGCGGTGGTGACGGAGGCCAACCCCGATGAGCAGCAGATTCTGGCCCTGGTTGAAAATATTCAGAGGAGCAATCTGTCCGCAGTAGAGGAGGCGGCAGGGCTTCAGGCCATAATGGACCGCACAGGAATGACCCAGACGGAACTGGCCGAGAAACTGGGCCGGTCCCAGTCCACTGTGGCTAATAAACTCAGGCTCCTGAGGCTTGAGGAGTCGGTGCAGCGCCTAATTATGGAGGGAAAGCTGGGCGAAAGACAGGCCCGGGCCCTTCTGGCCCTTTCGCCCGATGACCAGGCTGCCCTGGCCCTGGAGGCCTCCAGGGACAATATGGCGGCAGGAGAGGTAGAGCAGAGGGTCAAGGATCGCAGGGGGGCAGGATCCGGAGGCAAGAGGACCTCAAAGCCTCCTCTCTCCTTTGCAGGCCCCGACGGCCCTACCGGCGATATTCTTAAGGATGTGGCCGGCCTTGTGGAGGCCAACAGAAAAAAAGGAATCCCGGTGGTGTGGAAGGTCAAGGAGCTTGCCCAGAGGGAGCTTGTGATTGAGCTGGTGGTCGATCTCAAGGGCGTTGTGGACCAGCAGAAAATAGAGGCTGTGGATGAAACCTCCGCCGGTTAGCCTGGAGCATCAGCCGGAGGAGTTCGGGCCTTCTTTGCTGCGGGGTTTTTTTGCCCCGCTGCTGTTTATCTCCCTGGTCTTCCCAAACCTGGTATTTTCCGGTCCCTTCTTTTTTTCAACCCTGCACCTCATGAAATGGGCCGTTGCCCTTATTCCCCTGGCTCTGTGCGGTCTCGCGGCAGGAGGAAGCGTGGCCCTTCGGGGAACGGAAAAAACAGCCTTCTTCATTGATGGTTTTGCGGTAGTGTGGCTCGTTCTTATTCTTTATGTTACGGCTCAGCCCTTCTGGTCGGGACTCCGGTCACCGGAGACCTTTTTTCAGGAGTGGTTTTTCTTTGCCTCCCTGTGGCTGGCCTACGTGCTGGCTGCAAGGTCGACGGGGGACGGCTTTTTGCGGGCCGTACTTTGGGGAAGCCTGGCAAACTGCGCTCTAAGCGTTATCTTTGCAGAGCTTCAGGTAAGAGACGTCTCCCTTCCCTTCTTCATCCTGCCTACGCCGGGGTACTACATTGCAAACACAGGTCAGCAGAACATGCTGGCCCTCTGGCTTGCCATCGGCGGTCTTAACGGCTCCTTCCTGATCCTCTCCGGCGGAAAGAAAAGGCCCGCCGTCGGGTTTGGGGCTGCCGCCCTGACCGCCCTCGTCTTCTGGGGGCTCATATCCACCACCAGCCGCTCGGGAATTCTGGCCTTCCTCACAGGACTGGCAGTCCTTTCGTGCTACTACCTCAGAAACCTGGGCCGGAAAAACCTCGCCAGGGTTACGGCGGTGATCCTCCTTTTCTGCTCAGTCCTGGGGCTCAACCTGTTTCTGAACGAGGGCCGGTGGGGAATTCTGATGCACAAAATGGAGGATGTGCTGGAAAATCCTCTTTCCATCGCAAACCGGGACAGCATCTGGGCCACCTCCTGGACCATGTACGCAGAGCGGCCTTTAAAAGGGGTGGGGCTGGGGCAGTACAAGTGGCACTACCTGGATGCCCAGAGGGAGATGCTGAAGCGATGGCCCCGCATGAAGTGGCAGTATACCCACTGGGCCCATAACGAATTTTTGCAGTGGTTTGCCGAGACGGGAACCGCCGGGGGAGTCCTTATGATTTTCTTGTGGGGCTGGTGGGGCCTGTCGGCCTTCTCGGCCTTTCTGCGAAAAAAGGAGTGTTCCCCCGGGGCTTTCTGGGGAAGCGCCCTCGCGGCCCTGTTTTTATTCAATGCCCTATGGACGCGGCCTTTCCACCGCATAGAAAACGTGCTTTGGCTCTCCATTGCCTTTGCCGCAGCCAACAGGGAGATGCTGACCTCTCTCTTTGACTCCCCTCCCCCGGAGGAGTTTGAAAAGGGGGGACGGCTGATCGGCGCCGTTATGGCGGCGGTCTGCGCCACCGGCCTGATCTACTTCGCTCTCGGGACAAAAGGAGACAGGCTTCTGCGGCTCGCCTCCGACGAAGAGGACCCGGCGGCGAGAGAGGCTTATATCTCAGGAGCTCTGTCGAGCCTAATGGTAAGAGACCTGGCGGAAAAAGAGAGGGCTTATAATCTTATTTTTACGGGCCAGGACAATAAAGATCCGGAACTTGTCTCCGAAGGGCTGAACGCCCTTATGGCCTACTTCGGAAAGCAGCCCCACGTGAGGGAGCTGAACTATCTGAAGGACTGGAGCCGGCGCCTTGAAAACGACCCCCTGTATGAAATGTTCAGCTCCTACGGAGGGCCCGCATCGGGAGAGCCGAAAAAAGGGAAAAAATAGGGAGCGGGGGAGACCCCGCTCTTTTTTTAAGCTGCCCGGTCAGTCCGGTGCAATTGCGTATTTTTCTCAGGCGGACAGGAAAAAAGGGCGGAATTTATCCACCTTTTGCCCCTTTGGTGTAAAATCAACTAAAAGCGAAAGGCGGTGATTGCCAGTGCTGCTTCGAAAAGAATTCACCTTCGATGCCGCCCACAACCTGGTACAGTATCACGGAAAGTGCGAGCGGCTCCATGGGCACACCTACAGACTTGCCGTCATCCTGAAGGGCAAGCCTGATAAAGAGGGAATGATTATTGACTTTTGTGAGGTGTCCGATCTGGTCAAGGAGAGGGTTATCTCCAGACTGGACCACAGCTACATCAACGATATAATCCCCCAACCCACTGCCGAGTACATTGCCATGTGGGTATGGGATCAGGTGGAAGAGCCTCTGCGCCGGCCAAACTGCAGCCTCTGGGCCGTTGAAGTCTGGGAGACGGCCACAAGCTGCGCCACTTTTACCCGGGAGGATCTTGAGGATGCGTGACGTCCAGGGCGAGCGGGACAACAGGCGGATAGCCATAGACAGAGTGGGCGTCGGCAGCGTATCCTACCCCATAGTGGTTCTGGATCAGAGGGACAACTTCCAGCATACGGTGGCCGCCGTGTCCATGTCCGTATCCCTTCCCCACGACTACAGGGGAGCCCATATGAGCCGGTTTATCGAGGTGCTTAATGAGTTTCAGGGCAAGGTCACCCTGGCATCCATGGAGATGATAGCCGAGCATCTGAGGACAGTTCTGGATGCGGAGTTTGCCGAGATAAAATTTGCTTTTCCCTATTTTATATCCAGAAAAGCGCCCGTTACCGGTCTGGCAAGCTTCACGAGGTACGACGTGTCCTTCACTGCGGTCAAGGGGGAATCCTCCTTTGACCTGGTGACCGAGGTGTCCGTCCCGGTGCAGACACTGTGCCCCTGCTCGAAGGAGATTTCCGAACAGGGGGCCCATAATCAGAGGGCCTTCGTCACCATCGCAGTGCGGATGGATGGACTGGTATGGATCGAAGAGCTTGTCGAAATAGCGGAAAAAAATGCCTCCGCCCCCGTCTATACCCTCCTGAAGAGGGAGGACGAAAAATTCATCACCGAGCAGGCCTACAATAACCCCCGCTTTGTGGAGGATGTGCTTAGGGACGCGGCCCTGGGCCTTGAGGCGGAAGAGAGAATTGTCTGGTACAGCATAAAAGTTGTAAGCATTGAGAGCATCCATAATCACGATGCCTTTGCTTCCCTGCAGCGAAGCAAGAAGGAAAGGGGAGCATAAAGGGGCATGAAGGTCGTATTTTGGGGAAAGGAGTTCTCCCGGCTCAGGG
Organism: Aminivibrio sp.; assembly: GCA_050946755.1. GTDB lineage: Bacteria > Synergistota > Synergistia > Synergistales > Aminobacteriaceae > Aminivibrio. The sequence continues at coordinate 9,270 of JBMNVK010000016.1, forward strand.
AGACCCTTGAAAGGGCCTTCGAGGGCCATGAGATCATCATCTCAGACACCTCCGACAGAGCTGCCCTGTCGGAGGCGGAGATGCTGGTGGTTCGTCCGGTCGTGGTCGATGACAGCCTTCTGTCCGGGGCCCCCCGGCTTAAGCTGGTTCAGCAGTGGGGCGCCGGCGCTGAAGGAATAGACCTGGACGCCTGCAGCCGCAGAGGAGTATACGCCTGCAATGTTCCCTCCATAGGCATGGGCAATGCCGAGGGGGTTGCAGAGGTGGCCTTCCTGCATATGCTGATCCTCGCAAAGCGGTTCTTCCGCTCAAGGGAAAAGCTGATGGAGGGCAAGGTCTACACGCCCCCCGGGGTAACTCTGTGGGGAAAGACGGCCTGCGTCATAGGCCTGGGCAACGTGGGCAGGACCATCTCCCTGAGAATGAAGGCCTTCGGCATGACCGTCCGGGGGGTCAACCGAACTCCCCTGGAGGACCGGGGCCTATGGGGCGTAGACGAATACCATCCTCTGTCAAATCTTGAGGGGGCCGTCAGGGGCGCCCGGTTTGTCGTATCGGCCCTGGCCCTGGCTCCCGGCACCGAGGGAATTCTGAATGAGCCGTTCTTCAGGGCCATGGACCGGGACGCCTTCTTCATCAACGTGGCCCGGGGAGGAATTGTGGATAAAGAGGCGCTGCTCAGGGCCCTGGATGGGGAGTGGATAAGGGGTGCGGGGCTTGATGTGCTCTGGGAGGAGCCTCACAGCACGGACGATCCCTTTCTGAGTCATCCCCGGGCCTCTGTGACCCCCCATATTGGGGGCGTGAACGATGCCGCTATGGAAGGGACTCTCAGGTTTATCTCCCGCAATGCCTCTTTGGCCGCAGAGGGGCACAGGCCGGAGGGCCTGCTGAATGAAACAGAAGGGGAACGGCGGGAGGAATCTTGAGGGAGCGCATAAAGGATCTGTTTCGGAAGATTCTGTATTTTTCCCTGGTACTTCTGATCGCGGTGGGGGCAATCAATGCCTACTTTCTGTGGTGGGAGTTCCGGGATTCCATCAATCCCGATCTGGTGGCGGCCATGGCCTACACTCATGCCGACAGGATTCCGGCAAAAGCTATCCTCTTCTGGAGGGAGGAGCAGGTGAACTCCCGGTGGACCGGGACGGTCACCTACCCCTCCATGTTTCCCGGGAGGGTAGCCAGAGGCGATACGGTGGCGGTGGTGGACGGCCCGTCGGGCAAGATGGCGGTAAAGGCGGAGAGGCCGGGTTATTTTCTGCCTGCCTTCGACGGAGCCGAGGGCAAATGGACTTACTCCTCCTTCTGGGGCGGCATGGATCCTCTGCCGAAGGCGCCTGCAGCCGTTTTTTTCGAGTCCGGAAGCAGGGTTGAAAAGGGAGGGCCGGTAGGCAAACTGGTCCTGCAGCCCCAGGACCTCCGGTGCATTCTGTATGCCGATGCCGCACCTGCCCTGGTCAGGGATGTAAAAAGAGGTTTTGTCCGGGTAAAGACCAGAGGGGATGAATGGCCCCTGAGGGCGGAGGTCAGGGCGGCCAGATTCAGGGAATCCAAGGTCAAGCTCTATCTGACCCTGCCTTTTTTCCCGTCGGGTATGATCGTCTCAAGGGAGCTGGATCTCATCTTGGAGACGGGGGAAAAAACGGGCGTCGCCGTGCCGGAGACAGCGGTCATAATCCGGGACGGGCGTCTGGGGGTGCTTCTGGTGGACGAAGGAGTCGACTTCAGACAGGTGAGCGGCGTTCCGGTGGAGGACGGGAGATTTTTTATCACCCAGGGGCTCAAGCCGGGGCAGATAGTAGTGCTTAATGCCCAGAGCGGAAAGGAAGGGAAAATCCGTATATGGTAACCAGTATAAAAGATAACCTTGAAAGAGTAAGGGAAGAGATAAGGGCGGCTGCTGAAAGCTGCGGAAGGCGGGAAGAGGACGTCCTTCTCGTGGCCGTTACAAAGACCCGCTCCATAGAAGAGATAAAAGAAGCCGCATCCCTGGGGCTTACCTCAGTGGGGGAGAACAGGGTGCAGGAGCTGCTTGAAAAACGGGCGCTGTGGCCCGAGGACGATCCCCTGCAGTGGAGGCTTGTGGGCCATCTTCAGAGGAATAAGGCCAGGAAGGCCCTGTCTGCGGCAGCGGCCATAGACTCGGTGGACTCTCCCCGGCTTGCCTCGGCCCTGTCCAGGATTGCAGAGGAGGAAGGAAAGTCCGTCCCTGTGCTCATCGAAGTCAACACCTCAGGGGAGGCCTCCAAGCACGGGGTAGCTCCCCATGAGGCTGAAGGATTTATGGAGTGGGTTGCGGAAAACTGCCCGTCTCTTCTGCCCGAGGGATTCATGACCATAGGTCCCCTGGGGGGAGATGAGAAGGAGGTAAGAAAATCCTTCGCCCTTCTGCGGTCCATCTGCGAAGCATCCAGGGAGAGGACGGGGCTGCCTCTTCCGGAGCTGTCCATGGGCATGAGCGGCGATTTCGCATGGGCAATAGCTGAAGGCAGCACCATGGTGCGCATAGGATCCTCGATCTTCGGCCCGAGAGGCTAAGGAGGCGGAGGCAAGGAGATGCTTGAAAAGCTTATGTCCCTGCTGGGGCTTGTGGATCCGGCAGGCGCAGACGATGAGTATGACGAATACGGCGAGGAAGAATACCGTCCCGATCTGGAGGAGAGGGAGGAACGTTTTTTTCGTCCTTCCGTAGGAGAGGCAGAGCTGATCATCTTCCGGGGCTCCGCAGGCCAGGACAGAAAAGAAGAGCTGGGGGAGGCCCTCAGGAAAGGGAAGCTTATCATCGCAGACCTCAGAGGGATGGAGAGGGAGGCGGGGCAGAGCCTGCTCGACTTCCTCTGCGGAGCGGCCTTTGCCAACAGAGGTTCCGTCCTCAGAGTGGCAGGAGGGATCTTCCTGGCCTCGCCCAGAAAGACAATGATAGAGGAGTGGGAGGAAGAAAATGGCGCCTGAACTTTTAACGGCCCGGGATATCGAGAGCAAGTATTTTTCAAGGTCCATGAGGGGCTACTCGATAAGCGAGGTGGATGAATTTCTTGACCGGATAGCAGAGGATGTTCAGGAGTATGCCCTCCGGTGCGTGGATCTCGAACGGTCCCTGGCCAGACTGGAAGAGCAGATAAAGGAGTATGACGACCTCAAGGAGACCCTTCAGGAGACCCTGCTGATGGCCCAAAAGAGCGCCGAGGCAAAGGAAGAGGCGGCGGCAAGCCAGGCTGAAAACCTGATCAGCGAAGCCAGGGTGAAGGCAGAGCAGATTGTGCAGGATGCCGCTTCTGCAAGGGAGATGGAGCGCCGGGAGCTGATCCGTCTGAAGCAGATGAAGCAGGAGTTCAGGGCGGAATTTAAGGCCCTTCTCTCAAGATTTGCCTCCCTTGCCGAGGGGGATGACGAGGTCTTTTCAGAGGAGGAAGGAGCCTCTCTGTGAAGGAAGCAGGCCGCTCTCTTGCCGATTCCGTCAGATACATGAAGGGAGTGGGGCCGGCCAGAGAGAAGATGCTCTCCCGGCTGGGAGTTGCCACTGTGGAGGATCTGCTCTTTTTCTTTCCCGAGAGATATGAGGACAGGCGGAATCTTGCCTCCCTTGAATCCATGGGGGAGGGGGATACCGTCTCTGTGGCGGCGAGGGTGGTGGCCCTTGAGCGGAGAAAGACCGCAAGAAAAAACCTTACGATAATAACGGCCCTTATCTCCGACGGCAGGGCCATGGCAAGGGCCGTGTGGTTCAACAGAGTAGGGCTGGAAAAAATCCTTCTCCCCGGGGTGAGAGTCCTCTTCTACGGCAGAGTGGATCGCCGGGGAGGCTCCCTTCAGCTCTCAAATCCCGAATTTGAGATTCTGGATGAGGACGGGGACGAGACAGAGTCCCTGGCCATAGTTCCTGTCTACCCTTCCACCGCAGGCCTTTCCCAGAAAGTGCTGCGGAGAATTACCGGCGCCGCCCTGGAAGGCTTCCTGCCCCTTTTGGATGAATATCTCCCCGAGGAATTGAGATCCAGGCTAAACCTGCCCGGGATAAGAGAATCAGTTAGGGAGCTTCACTATCCCCTGTCCCGGGAGGACTGGAAGGCCTCCAGAAAGCGGCTGGCCTTTGATGAGTTCTTTCTTCTGCAGACGGGACTTGCCCTGCGCCGCAAGGCGGCAGGGGACTGGTCCCCTCCGGCGCCCTCCCTGCCCCCGGGCAGCCTTGTCCGGGAGTGCCTTGAAAGAGTGCTGCCCTTTACCCTCACCAGAGGACAGAAAGAGGCGTCTGAGGAGATCTTCTCGGACATGGCCCGGACCGTTCCCATGCACCGGCTCCTTCAGGGGGACGTAGGCTCAGGCAAGACGGCGGTTGCCCTGCTGGCGCTGGTGGCGGCGCTGGACGGCGGCTGTCAGGGAGCCTTTCTTGCCCCCACGGAAATACTTGCGAGACAGCACTACCAGCGGCTTGCCCCCATGCTTGAGTCCCTGGGCGCCCGATGCGCCCTCCTCACCGGAGCCCTGCCCCAGGGGGAGAGGCGGGCGGTTCACGAGGGACTTGAGTCGGGAGAGATCTCCGTGGCCATAGGAACCCATGCCCTGCTGTCCGAGAAGACCGCCTTTGCAAGGATGGGAGTGGCCATCGTGGACGAGCAGCACCGGTTCGGAGTACTGCAGAAACATGCCTTCAAGTCCAAGGGGGAGAGCCCCCACGTCCTTGTGATGACAGCAACCCCCATTCCGAGAACTCTCACTCTGACCGTATACGGCGACCTGGCAGTCTCCGTCATAAAAGATCTCCCGCCGGGAAGAATTCCTGTGGAGACCAGAGCATTGCCGGGCAAAAAAATGGACAAACTGCTTTTCTTCATTGAGGAAAGGGCGGCCAGGGGAGAAAGATGCTACTGGATCTGCCCCCTCATCGAGGAGAGCGAAACCCTTGATCTTGCCGCCGCTGAGGACAGATATGCCGCCCTTAGGGAGAGATTTCCCTCCCTGGGCGTGGGGCTGCTGCACGGCCGCCTTCCCCAGGCTGAGAAAGAAAAAACCATGGAGGACTTTCAGCAGGGAAGGCTGTCCCTCCTGGTATCCACTACGGTGGTGGAGGTAGGGGTGGATGTGCCGGAGGCCACGGTAATGGTGGTGGAGGATGCCGTGAGGTTCGGCCTTTCCCAGCTGCATCAGCTCAGGGGCAGAGTGGGCCGGGGGGGAACTAGGTCGTGGTGCTTTCTGCTGGCCTCCCCAACCACGCCCGAGGCCAGGCAGCGCATTGAGGCTTTTTGCGCTACCTCCGACGGATTTGCCCTGGCGGAGGCGGACCTCAGGCTTCGGGGGCCTGGTGAGGTGTGCGGCGTGCGCCAGTCAGGGGTCACTGACTTCCGGGTGGCTGACCTGATAAAGGACAGGCCTGTCCTGGAGACGGCAAGAAAAGAGGCCTTTGCCCTTGTGGAGGAAGATCCCGGCCTTGAACTTCATCCGGGACTGAAAAAACGGCTTTATCAGCGGCTCGGGAGGTCCCTTAACCTTGTGGAAATCGCCTGAAGACGACGGACTGGAGAGATACCTTCTGAACCTTTTCTCCCGGAGCGTCCTCCCCGTGTCCAAGGTCAGAGAAAGACTTGCTGCCCGGGGGGCGGATCCTGAGAGGACAGAAGAGCTGATAGAGAGCTTTTCTGAGGCAGGCTACCTCGATGACAGGGCCTATGCGCTCCTCTATGCCGACTCCCACCCTGACTGGGGCCGCCGGCGGATACGGGATGAGCTCAGGCGAAGAGCCGTGGAGGAGGCCTTCATACAGGATGCCCTTGAATCGGTGGACGAGGAGGCCAGAGCATCGGCGCTGGCCTCCGACTGGGCCAGGCATGACATTGAAGAAAGAAAAATAGTGGGACGCCTGCTCCGGCGGGGCTTTGCCTTCACTTTGAGCAAAAAAATTGCAAAGAGGGCTTGTGAGTGGAGGGACAGCACTGTAAAATAAGATAAAGTGCGGAGAGGGGAAATATAAAATTTCTCCTCTCCACGCACCTTGAAAATATATATTGAGGAGTGATTACAGCACCATGAACTTTTTAACTGCAGTGCTGGCAATAATTCTGGGAATTGTCGCCGGAACAGGGGCGGGATTCCTTCTTTCCAAAACTCTCGGAGCCCGCAAGATCGAAAGCGCAAGGGCTCAGGCCAGGAACATCCTGAGAGAGGCCCAGACCTCGGCAGAGCACCTTAAAAGGGAAAAGCTCAGCGAGGCCAGGGAGGAGATCTTCAAGCTCAGGCAGGAGGTCGAAAGAGAGGGAAAAGAGCGGCGCAGTGAGCTCCAGAGGGCTGAAAGGCGCATGGAGCAAAAGGAAGAAAATCTCGACCGCAAGCTCGACCGGGTATCTCACCGGGAGGATGAACTGAAAAGCAGGCAGGAGGATCTCGAAGGCCGGCTGCTGGAAGTTGAAGAGATAAAGCGGAAGCAGGTGGAACGCCTTGAGGAGATCGCCGGGATGACCAGGGAAGATGCCAAGGAGCTGCTTCTTCAGCAGACCGAGGAGGACGCAAAGCATATCCTCGGGCTGAGGCTGAAGGACCTCGAGGAGAAGGCCCGGCGGGAGGCCGACAGGAAGGCAAGGGAGATAATTGTCACCGCCATTCAGCGATGCGCCGTGGAGCACACATCCGATGCGGCCGTCAGCGTGGTGCACCTTCCCTCCGACGAGATGAAGGGCAGGATCATAGGCAGAGAGGGCCGCAACATAAGGACCTTCGAGACCCTGGCAGGAGTCGACCTGATAGTGGACGACACCCCCGAGGCGGTTACCCTGAGCAGCTTTGATCCCGTCCGCAGAGAGGTGGCCCGGCTTTCGCTCGAGCGGCTTGTCACCGACGGCAGGATACACCCGGCCAGAATCGAGGAGCTGATCGAAAAGGCTGCCAAGGAAGTGGAAGAACAGATAATGGAGGCCGGCGAAAACGCCCTTCTGGAGACGGGAATCAAGAACATGCACTCCGAGCTGGTCCGCACCCTGGGGCAGCTTAAGTTCCGCTACAGCTACGGGCAGAATGCCCTGCACCACAGCCTTGAGGTGGCCTATATCTCGGGGATGATTGCCTCCGAGCTTGGCCTGGATGAAGAGACTGCCCGACGGGCCGGACTGCTTCACGATCTGGGCAAGGCGGTGGACCATCAGATAGAAGGTCCTCACGCCCTCATAGGAGCGGATCTTGCCCGCAGGTACAATGAGGCTCCGGAGGTAGTAAGCGCTATCGCCTCCCACCACGAGGACCAGGAGGCCCAAACCATCTACGACGTAATAGTGTCAGCGGCGGATGCAGTCAGCGCATCCCGTCCAGGCGCCCGCAGAGAGAGCCTCGACGCCTACATAAAACGTCTTGAGAAGCTCGAAGAGCTTGCCAAAAGCTTCAACGGCGTCAGCAAGGCCTATGCCATCCAGGCGGGCAGAGAAGTCCGGGTGGCCGTATCTCCGAACATATCCGACGACGGAGTGGTTCATAAGATCGCCTTCGACATCGCCCGCAAGATCGAGGAAGAGATGAAGTACCCAGGCCAGATCAAGGTCACCGTTACCAGGGAGACCAGGGCTACGGAGTACGCGAAATAAAAGCGGCATGAGATTCCTTTTCATAGGGGATATTATGGGAAGTCCGGGCAGAAAGACAACTGCAGCACTGCTGCCCCGGCTTCGGAAAGAGTACGGTCCCTTCGATTTCGTGGTAGCAAACTGCGAGAATGCGGCAGCAGGAAAGGGCATAACCCGCAAGGTTGCCGAAGAACTTTTTGCTATGGGCATCGATGGTCTTACCGGCGGCAATCACATATGGGATAAAAAGGAGGGCATGACCCTCCTCGCCGAGGAGACCAGGATAGTGCGGCCCGCAAACTTTCCCGATGAATGTCCCGGCCGGGGGCTGATGATCCTTGAGAAAAATGGCGCCCGTCTTGCCGTGGCAAGCCTTCAGGGAAGAGTCTACATGCCCCCTAACGACTGCCCCTTCAAAAAGGCTGATGCTCTGGTGGAGGAGGCGGGGGAAGTTCCCCTTTTTGTGGACTTTCACGCCGAAGCGACATCGGAGAAAAAAGCCCTGGCTCACTATCTTGACGGAAGGGCGGCGGCGGTAGCAGGCACCCATACCCATGTGCAGACTGCCGACGAGCAGATCCTTCCCGGGGGTACAGCCTACATTACCGATGCGGGGATGACGGGGGGACACAGAAGCTCCATAGGCATGAAGCTGGAGTGTGTGATACCCAAGTTCCTCACGGGCATGCCTGCCAAGTTCGAGGTCTCGGGAGAGGGGCCCGCCCTTAATGGGATTGTGGTGACCCTCGACAGAGAAAGAGGCCTTGCGGAGGAGATTGTAAGGATTTTCGCAAGGCCTGACGATTAAAGACAGCCGGAGGGGGGAGGAAACTCCCCCCTCCGCTTTTTAGCAGATTCTGGGCAGGATCTCTCCCCAGGGTTTGTCCACAAGCCTCTCTCCGCCGATAAGAGTCCTCATGGAGACCATCCCCCTCGGTTCTGCCTCCGTGACCTGGCCGATGATGACAGCGTCCCTGCAGAGGGGAGACTGTCTCAGCATCTCCAGGGCTTCTTCGCACTCTGAAGGATCCACCGCTATGGCAGCGCAGCCCTCACAGGCCATGTAGAGAGGATCGAACCCCAGCACGTCGCAGAGGGACTGGACCTGCATCGTTACGGGGATGGAGCCTTCCTCCACTGAAACGTGCATGCCCGTTGCCTCTGCCCATTCGCACAGCACCGACCCCAGGCCGCCCCTGGTGCAGTCCCTCATGCTTCGGAGCCCTTCCAGGGAGAGAAGGGGCTTCAGGGCGGGCCAGAGGGGAGCGCAGTCGCTCTCAAGTCCCTCCACCGGGATGTTGAACCGGGCCGACGCAATGGCGGCGCCGTGGCGGCCTATGGAGGTGGTGACGATGATCCGGTCCCCCTCCCGTATTTTTGACATGGACAGGGGGCTCTCCGTAACTATCCGTCCAAAGGCGCTTCCGGTAAAAATCATCCCCTCCAGCGTCCCCGCCGGCACTACTTTTGTATCCCCCGCTGCCAGAGTCATGCCCAGCTCTTCACAGGTAGCGGCAGCGGTCTCCATATAGGAGGCCACCTCGTCCCTGTCCGTCCCTTCTTCCAGCACCAGGCTCAGCCCCAGAAAATCAGGGCTCGCCCCCCGTACAGCCAGGTCGTTGGCGCAGCCGCATACGCACAGATGCCCTATGTCTCCCCCCGGAAATTTCCTGGGAGAGACGGTAAAGCCGTCCACCGTCATGGCGTATCCGCCCGGCAGAAGGGCCGCGTCCTCAAGCTCAGGACCTATACCCCTGGCCCGGAAGGACTCCAGCAAAAAAGACAGGAGCTCATCGCTCTGCCTTCCGCCGCTGCCGTGTCCAAGGGTAATCAGTTTGTCCTTCATTTCCTCTCTCCTTTTATCTGTGAAAACGGAAGTAGGCGCCGCAGGTCCCCTCGCTGGACACCATGCAGGGCCCCACCGGATTGCCGGGGGTGCAGGTCTTGCGGAACAGCGGACACTCCGGAGGGATTATCCTCCCCATGAGTACGTCGCCGCAGCGGCATCCTGGAGGGGGCGTCCCCGGCTTCAGGGTCAGTCCGAACTTCCTCTCGGCGTCAAAGGCCCGGTACTCCTTCCTGAGACCCAGGCCTGATCCGGGGATAATGCCGATGCCCCTCCAGGCCGTATCCCTCCGTTCAAAGACCTTTTCCATGAGTTCCAGGGCCTTCGTGTTTCCGTCCTTCCTGACGGCGCGGCCGTAGACTGAACGAAGGGCCGGGGCGCCCGTTTCGCACTGTCTTACAATCTCCGTAAGGCCCAGCATGATCTGGTCCGGCTCAAATCCGGCTATAACCCCCGGAAGGCCGTATTTATCCGGCAGAAAGCTAAAGGGCTCGTGGCCCGCTATGACGCATACGTGACCGGGAAGAAGGAAGCCCGAAAGCCGCAGATCCGGATCGGAGGCCAGCAGCTCCACGGCGGGAGGAGTCCTCTTATGAAAGGAGAGGACCGAAAGATTTTCAACGGCCATGTCCGATGCCTCCTCCACCAGGGCGGCGGTGGCAGGCGAAGTAGTCTCAAAGCCCGCCGCCAGGAATACCACTTCCCTGTCCGGCAGCTCTTTGGCAAGGGCAAGGACCTCCATTGCGCTGGTCACCACCCTGACATCAAAGCCCCGGGACCGTTTGGATGAGAGGGAGCCCCCTTCGCAGGGGACTTTAAACATATCCCCGTAGGCTGCCACTACAGCCCCTCCGTCAAGAAGGGAGAGGGCCGCTTCGATCTCTCCCTGGTCCGTGACGCATACGGGGCAGCCAGGCCCTGATACAAGCCTCAGGGTGGGAGGCAGGACGGACCTTATGCCTGAGCGGAAGATGGAGACGGTATGAGTGCCGCAGACCTCCATAATGGACAGGGGGGACTTTGAGATTTTCCTCAGCACTTCTGCCGCCGCAGCGGCGCTAATGGGCATAGGGCTCTCCTGCAAGGGCTCTCAGTTCGTCCCAGAGGTCGTTAAGCTCCGCCGATTCTTCCGGGGAGAGTTTCTCTATGGCAAATCCTGCATGGACAAGAACCGTATCGCCGGGAGCGGGGTCCTCCAGAAGATCAGTGCGGATCTCTACCCTTACGGCGCCGGATACGGCTACTGCCTGGTTATCTCCCGTTATTTCCTCAATGGTGTGGGGTACTGCAAGACACATGGACATCCCTCCTTTAACGGATATTGTACTCCAGAATTGCGGGGAGGGAATAAAACGTCCTGGGAGAGTGGAAAAAAAGAGTAAATAAATGTTATAATGTCTTTCAACTTAAGATGTAATAAAAAAATGAAATAGTGGAAAGGGGGCGAAAATCAAGGATAGTTAGACAATTACCTGCGGCATTGGCTTTGTGAAACTGATTAAAAATCAAAGGAGGGCACGGTGGAAATGGAGCACCAAACACATCGGGAACACTGGGGTACCAAGATCGGATTCATACTGGCAGCCGCCGGTTCGGCGGTAGGACTGGGCAACATCTGGCGTTTTCCCTATATTACGGGGAAGTACGGCGGAGCGGCATTTGTTCTGGTATACCTTGCCCTCGTACTGATTCTCGGCTTCTCCGTCATGCTGGCAGAGATGGCCATCGGCAGGAAGGCCCAGCTTAACGCGGTGGGCTCTTTTCAGAAGCTGGCCGGCGGCGCATGGCCCATAGTAGGCTGGATGGGCGTACTGGCAGGTTTTATGATCCTTTCGTTCTACTCTGTAATAGGGGGCTGGACAATAAAGTACTTCTTCTGGTCCTTCGGGGGGCTTATGCCCGAAGCTGCAGCCGGGAAGGCGGGAGACGTCTTCGTTGGCTTCATCACCAATACCCCCACTGTAATTATGTACCATGCGGCATTTATGATCATCACCATCTGGGTGGTATTCAGGGGTATCGGCGAGGGTATTGAGAAGTGGTGCAAGGTCCTCATGCCGTCCCTTTTCGTGATACTGCTCATCCTTATCGTCCGGTCGGTCACCCTGGAGGGGGCCGGCAAGGGATTGGAGTTCTACCTCAAACCCGACTGGTCGAAGCTGACCGGTGAATCCTTCTCCGCGGCGCTGGGACAGGCATTCTTCTCCCTCTCCCTGGGAATGGGATGCATGATCACTTACGGAAGCTACGTGGACAAGAAGACGACCCTGCCCGATGCCGCCTTCCAGGTATGTCTGATTGACACGTCCGTTGCGGTCCTGGCAGGCCTTGCCATCTTCCCGGCAGTATTTGCCTTCGGAGTGGACGCGGGAGCGGGCCCCGGCCTGACCTTCATAACGCTGCCCTCCGTATTTGCCCAGATGCCGGGGGGCGCCATATGGTCATCCCTGTTCTTCCTGCTCCTCTTCATCGCTGCCCTGACCTCCGCCATATCCCTCCTCGAAGTGGTAGCATCCTACGTCATCGACAAAGGGTGGAGCAGAGCCAAAGCGGCATGGGGGATGGGCTTCCTCATCTTCCTCCTGGGCGTTCCCTCTGCCATGTCCCAGGCAGGACCTCCCAAAATTGCGGGCAAGGACTTCCTGGATGCCATGGACTTCCTGTCCTCCAACGTCCTGCTGCCCCTGGGCGGTGCCTTCATCGCGCTGTTTGTAGGCTGGTTCTGGACTGACGATGCCAGAAATGAGGTAAGCAATGAGGGAGCCTACTCCTTCAGCCTTATGGAGATCTGGATCTGGGTCTGCAGAATCGTGGCGCCCATAGCAATTCTCTATATCTTCGTCACCGGATTGAAATGGTAACCAGCTGATCCCAAAGGGCCCCTTCAGGGGCCCTTTTTTTGTGGGTAGGCAGGACTTGTCTGATGTCTCAGGCCAAAATTTGAGATATGTATTTTGTACTTTTTTCAAAGACTTGACTCCAATTTTTCATTGTGTAAAATGAATCTGAACACCGAATGAAAGCCGCAAGAGAGACTTTCCCCTCCAAAGGGGAAAGCGCCGAAGGGGCAAGACCGCACATCGAGGCGGGTACGAAACTCTCAGGCGAAAGGATTGCGGCCGGACGGACCTCTGAAAAAAATAGCTCCCCGACGACTTTTCCTCGTAAATGGGGCTATGCGACAGAGAGTATATTGCCTTATCGGCACAGGGAGGCAATCGGATGTCCTGTCGCAAGCTGCTTGTCACAAACAATCCAGTCCTTTGCGCCGCCGTATCGTCCTGTGAATTTGTGGACGGCAATTCACTGTCAGTTTTGATCAGGGTCAGAGACCTTGTCCACAGAGGATGGACTCTGCTTTCCCACCCTCTGTATGGCAACCTGCGCCCCTACCAGCACCCCTACCGGTCGGTCCTTGCGGAGCTGGAGGGGGAGGGCTCCGGCCTGCCCGTGGATCTTCAGTCCCTGGAGTACATTGAAAGCGCCATCGGGATCTACTCGTCGGAAGAGGAGCGGATTCCCTCTGACAGAGACATGCCGGAAGACGTAAAAAAAGATTTCGCCTATATAGATGGAGAGCTGATGAAGGAGACCCTTTCCCGGTACGGCATGCTGCCCCGGGACTGGATGATTGAAAGTGCCGAAAGGAGGTGACGCAAAATGGTGGAATTGACAAAGGATAATTTCGACGCCGAAGTCAAGGAGAGCGCCCTCCCGGTGCTGATCGACTTCTGGGGCCCCAAGTGCGGTCCGTGCATGGCCCTGCTTCCGGGCGTGGAAGAGATGGAAAAAGAGTATGAGGGCAAGGTAAAATTCTGTTCCGTGAACGTTTCCGGAAACCGCAGAGTAGCAATTGCCAATAAGGTCATGGGAATCCCCGCCTTCCTCTTCTGGAAGAATGGCGAGGAGGTTGCCAGGATCAGCGGGGGAGATGCAACCCTGGAAAAGATCAGAGAAAATGTGGAGGCTCTTTTAAAGTAGCTTTCAGCGCTCAAAAGGGGGGAACAGAGAATCATGAAACTCGAGCTGCACAAGGTGAAGATCAATAAGCTGGCCTGGGGAGACAAAACCTTCGCCAGGGACGGAGTGCTGACGGTCAATAAAGAAGAGCTTCTGTCCGTTATATCCGGGGATGAGAGGCTCGCCAGGGTGGATGCTGACTTTGCCCATCCGGGCGAGAGCGTACGCATCCTTCCGGTGAAGGACGTGGTGGAGCCCCGCTTCAAAATGGAGGGCCCGGGAGGAGTATTCCCCGGCATGGTATCGGACGTGGAGACCGTGGGAGAGGGCAAGACCCTGGTCCTGTCGGGAGCTGCCGTAGTTACCACAGGCAAGATCGTCCGCTTCCAGGAGGGCATCATAGACATGTCCGGGCCGGGGGCCGAGTACACGCCCTATTCCGGCACCTGCAACATCGTGCTTATCCTGGACAACGTGGATAATATCGACAAGCACGACCATGAGACCGCCTGCAGAATGGCCGGGCTCAAGGCGGCTGCCTATCTGGCGGAGAAGTGCCTTGACGCTACGGTGGACGAGGTAGAGACCTACGAGACGCCCTGCTTCAAGGACGCCATGGCGGCCCACCCGGGCCTGCCCAAGGTGGCCTATCTCTACATGCTCCAGTCCCAGGGCCTTCTTCACGATACCTACCTCTACGGGGTGGATGTGAAAAGGATCCTTCCTACCTTCCTTAACCCCACAGAGGTAATGGACGGCGCCATCGTGTCGGGCAACTGCGTATCGGCCTGCGACAAGAACAACACTTACTCCCACCAGAACAACCCCATCATCGCCCATATGTTCAAGCGCCACGGCAAGGACTTCAACTTCCTGGGCTGCATAGTAACCAACGAGAACGTTACCCTGGCCGACAAGAAGAGAAGCTCTTCCTTCTCCATAAAGCTTGCCCGGACCCTGGGCGTCGAAGGCCTTCTGATCTCTGAGGAAGGCTTCGGAAACCCCGACGCCGACCTGATCATGAACTGCTGGAAGGCAGAGCGGGCCGGGATAAAAACAGCCCTGATAACCGATGAGTACGCCGGTCAGGACGGCGCCAGCCAGTCTCTGGCTGACTCCTGCCCTGAGGCGGACGCCTGCGTAACGGCCGGAAACGCCAACGAAGTAGTGATCCTCCCTCCCATGGACAAGATCATAGGATATCCCGAGGAGGCCAACGTGATCGCCGGAGGCTGGCAGGGTTCTCTCGCTGCGGACGGGACTATCACAGTGGAACTCCAGGCTGTCCTGGGGGCCACCAGCGAGCTGGGCTTTACAAAGCTCGGCGCTTACACCATATGATCAGATTTACCCAGCAAGAGGGGAGGGAGTAATTTGTCTTACCGGATCATTCACTATGTAAACCAGTTCTACGCCGGCATCGGCGGAGAAGAGAAGGCCGACGTCGCTCCCGAAATCAGAGAGGGCGTAGTCGGCCCCGGCATGGCTTTTAAGGCTGCTTTCGGAGCTGATGCCGAAATAGTTGCTACCGTGGTCTGCGGCGACTCCTATTTTGCCTCCAACATGGAGAAGACGAGCGCCGAGATCATCGAGATGATGAAAGAGTACAAGCCCGATGCAGTCATTGCAGGTCCGGCCTTCAACGCCGGCCGGTACGGAACTGCCTGCGGAGCCCTTTGCGAGGCGGTGGTCAGGGATCTCGGAATCCCGGCAGTTTCGGGAATGTACCCGGAGAATCCGGGAGTTGAGATGTACAAGAAGAGCTTCTACATCGTGGAGACCCCCGACAGCGCCGTAGGAATGAGAAAGGCAGTCCCCGCCATGGCAGGACTGCTGCTTAAGCTGCTCAGGGGTGAAGCTCTGGGGACCCCTGCCGAAGAGGGCTACATCGAGAGAGGAATAAGAAAGAACAAGTTTTACGAAAAGCTCGCCGCTGAGAGGGTGGTGGACATGTTCACCGCCAAGCTCAAGGGAGAGCCCTTCGTAACTGAGTACCCCATGCCCGAGTTCGACCGGGTGGCGCCTCAGCCCGCAGTGAAGGACATGAAAAATGCGGTAATCGCCCTGGTCACCTCCGGCGGCATCTGTCCTGTGGGCAACCCCGACCACATCGAGGCCTCCAGCGCCAGCAAGTTTGGAGAGTACGACATCACCGGCGTGGACGACCTCACCTGCGACGCCTACTGCACGGCCCACGGCGGCTACGACGCCACCTACGCCGACGAGGACTCTGACAGAGTCGTTCCCGTGGACGTCCTCAGGGACATGGAACGGGAGGGCGTCTTCAAAAAACTTCACAACAAGTTCTACTCCACCGTGGGCAACGGCACGGCCGTGGCCAGCTCGAAGAGGTTCGGAACGGAGATCGCCGACAGGCTCATCGCCGATGGCGTCACCGCCGTTATCCTCACATCCACCTGAGGAACCTGCACTCGTTGCGGCGCAACGATGGTGAAGGAAATCGAGCGGGCGGGCCTTCCGGTGGTTCACGTCTGCACCATAGTGCCCATCTCCCTTACGGTGGGCGCCAACAGAATAGTGCCTGCAGTCGCCATCCCCCACCCCTTCGGCGATCCTACCAGGACGGCGGCAGAAGAGAAGGAGATCCGGCGGCATCTTGTAGAAAAGTCCCTGGAGGCCCTTCAGACCGAGATTACCGAACAGACGGTTTTCGGCGACTGATAAAAAGCATTTTCCGGGGTCCGGACCATTTCCGGGCCCCGGATAAGCGCAAGAGATAAAGTACAAGGAGGTTTTGCCCCAATGGCCACAGTGGGAATAAAAGGATACGCTTACTGCCTGAACCACATGCCCGAGGCGGGATTCCACTACGGAAATACGCCTTATTTTGAAAGAGAGTCGAAGGGTGAGACAGAGTTTCTCAGGGAGTTGCCGTCCTTCATGCAGAGCTACGAAGAGGCCAGGGACTATGCTCCCAACCAGGCCTACATCGGGGGGATAACCCTTGAGGCCCTCGAAAACTCTCCCCAGCCCTGGTACGAGAACAGGGCTTCCGGATCAGACCGCTATGGCGCCTACGGTGAAATCATGCCCGAGGACGAATTCCTCGGGCTAATAGATATATGCGACGTCTTTGACATAGTCTGGCTGGAGGAATCCTTTGCCGCATCGGTTAGGGAAAAGCTGGCCAAGAGTCCGGTTATCAACGAATCAATACTGGCCCGGCTTGAGAAGGGCCATTCTGCTGAGGAGATCGCAGAGGAGACGGCTAACAAAAAAGCCCTTCCCCTCTACTACGGCGGAAAAGTTGTAGGCTGCGCCAGAAACGGCCACGACGTGGACAACTGCCTCTTCGCCCATGTCCTGCTGGAGAATCTGGCCTCCAAGGCCTCTGCCGTGCTCTCCCTTCTTCACCTTCTCAAGAATACCGGCATGGCGCCGGAAGAGGTGGACTTCATCGTGGAGTGCTCCGAGGAGGCGGCGGGGGATATGAACCAGAGGGGCGGAGGCAACTTCGCCAAGGCCATCGCCGAGATCGCCGGATGTGCCAATGCCAGCGGATGGGATATCCGCAGCTTCTGCGCCGCTCCCGTGAACGCCATGATCGACGGCGCCGCCCAGGTTGCCTCGGGAGCCAGGAAGAACTGCGTAGTTCTGGCAGGGGGCTCCATCCCCAAGCTGTACATGAACGGACGGGATCATGTAAAAAAGAAGATGCCGGCCCTGGAGGACTGCGTGGGCAGCTTTGCCGTACTGCTTACCCCCGATGACGGAACGGCGCCGGTAATGAGGCTGGACGTCCTGGGCAAACACTCCGTGGGCGCAGGCTCCTCACCTCAGGCCGTAACCTCGGCCCTGATCTACGAGCCCCTTGAGAAGGCCGGCCTTGGCTTCCTCGACGTGGACAAGTACGCTGCAGAGCTCCACATCAATGAGATAACTCTTCCTGCGGGAGCGGGAGACGTGCCTCTGGCCAACATAAAGATGACTGCGGCGCTGGCAGTGATGAAGAAGGCCGTCGAGAGGGCCGACATGCAGAAGTTTGTGGACGAGAGGGGAGTCGTGGGCTTTGC
>JBMNVK010000017.1:0-26165 GCA_050946755.1 Aminivibrio sp.
AGGTACTGCTCCTCGGGCCAGGACTCCTCCGCCACCCTGCTTCTGAGGATTTCTTTTTCCATGCGCTCTCGCGATATGGTGAGGCGGAACCAGCCGTCTTTGGGCCAGATTTCGCCGGGGAGGCGGCCGTAGCGGCGCTTGAGCTCGGCGGGGGCGGCAAACTCCAGCACGCCCTTGGCGGGGTCGATCTCCCTCTGGATGGGGACTGCGGAGGCGATGTGGTTGAGGGCGGCCTCAGCGTAGGCGAGGTCGTCCCGGTAGAGGGAGATGGGCGGGGCGGTCTCCGGTTTGAGGTCCTGCACTTCGACTTCCGCCTGTGCGGCGTTTATAAAGTCCTCAAACCAGTCGTCCTTGGCGATCATTTCTTTTTCCGCCTCCTCGGCGGTCTTGCCGGAGGCTATCATTTCGCCTGTCCACCGCTCTTCTTCCTCTTGGGAGTAGCGGCCCAGGAAGACGGAGGGGTCGCCTATGTTGGCCATGGCTTCTTCGTCCTTCTGCTGCAGCAGCTCCAGGATGCGGAGGTCCCCCCGGATGCGTTCGTTGGTGCTCCTGATTTTTAGGTAGGCGATGAGGGGAGGGCTGGTCTGACCGTACCTGTCGATGCGGCCGTTCCTCTGCTGAAAGGTCATGAGGGACCAGGGGATGTCAAAGTGTATAAGGCGGTGGCAGAGGTAGTGCAGATTTATGCCCTCCGACGCCACGTCGCTGGCCAAGAGGAGCCGCAGGGGAGCGGTCTCCTTGCCGAAATCCTCCACTATGCGCTGCTGCTCCATGTCGGACAGACCGCCGTGGAGGATCTCCACCGCCTTCTCCGGCAGCTTTAGATCCGCCGTTAGGCTTTCCCTAAGGCGGCGGAGGGTTTCTATCCGTTCGGAGAAGATGACGAGCCTGTCCCCGGGGTCGTCCCCCGCCCAGGCAAGTTCGGGGTGGGAGCGAAGGGTCTGGAGCAAAATTTTATACCTGCCCAGGGCGTCGGGGGTGATGGCGGCTACTTTTTCCTCTAGTTCCTCCAGGGCTGCGATGTCGCCGTCGTCGCCGGGGTCATCTTCCTTTTTCAGCCGGGCGAGCCGTCTTCTTAAGGTCTGGAGGCAGGCGGCGGGGCTTGAGAAGAGCGCTTTTTCCAGCACCACCCGGAAGAGGAGCTTCCCCGAGCCCCTGCCCTCATCCCTCGCGAGGCTGAGGTTTGCCAGGCAGGAGTAGGCCGCCTCTTCCTCGGGGGAGGCGTCGCACTCCAGGGTGAAGATTTTCCTCTTCATGAAGGCACCTGCGGCCTCGGCCTCGACGTCCTTTTTGAAGCGCCTGACAAAGAGGCCCTTTATGTCATCTTTTGTATAGCTGGCCGGGTCGGCGATGGCGGTGGGGTCGAGCATGTTCATCAGGGAGGCGAAGCTTCTGGCCTTGCCGTCGTGGGGGGTGGCGGAGAGGAGGATGAGGGTGTCGGACCTCTGGGCGAGGAGCCGGGCGAGCCTTGCCCTCAGAGAGAGGCCGCCTCCTCTTTCGGCCACGTTGTGAGCCTCGTCGATGATGATTATGTCCCACCAGGCCTTCTCCAGGAAGGTGCGATACTGGGCGTCCTGCTTGAGGGTATCCATGGAGATGATGGTTCTGTCGTAGTAGTGGAAGGGGTTCATGCCCGCCGGGAGACTGGAGTAGACCCGCTGGATGCCCCGGGAGTCAAGCCGGACGAGGGGGATGGTGAAGCGGCTCCAGAACTCCTTCTGGAACTGGGTCATCATGCTTTTTACGGCCACCACCAGGATGCGGCGGCCCATGCCCCGGCGGATGAGCTCCGCGGCGAGGATGCCCGCCTCAAGGGTTTTGCCCAGGCCCACGCCGTCGGCAAGGAGGATGCGCCTGCGGGTCTGGGCAAGGGCCCTGGACGCCGGCTCAAACTGGTAGGTAGTGGGGTTCATGGCCGCCCTGTGGCCTATGTGGATTCGCTCGTCGGTGGGAGGAGTGCGGCGGAGCAGGCTTTCAAGAAAGAGGATGGACGAGCGGAAGTTGGGGGACTGGTCGGGCACAAGGGCCGTCTCCTCCGGACGGAGGATTCTGATCTGCTCAAGGTCGGAGAGGAATATAACGTTCTTGTCCTTTACCGGGTCGGACAGTCCTGTGACGTGAAGGGCCCGGCCGCTGGAAGTAACGTCGGTTCTGCGGATGACCCACTCTGCGTCCCTGATCTCGACCCTGGCGCCCGGCGCAAAGTTCTTCGGCATGGGAATGGATCAGCTCCTTAAAACGGCGCATTTAATGCGCCCTGATGGCCCGTCCCGGGCCGATACAGTTTCAGGAGTACATTTCACCAGCCAGGGAAAGCGCCTGCAACAATCTTATTATACACTTATGATTAGAAAAGTTTAGTTTTATCAGAGGCCGGGGCAGCTGCTGTACAGGTGTGGTCTATTCTGTCCTCGCCGATGAACTGAAGGCCGCCGGAATCCTTCTTGTACAGGCGGATGATGCCTTTGGGGGGCATGCCCAGGTTGCTCTCCTCTCAAACTTATCGATCAAGTCCCCTAACCCTGTGGACTCCGGGCACTGAGGCCGAATGAGTGAGGCGAGTTTATAAACCGCGCTTTATATTCCTGTAAAAGTTTTCGTGGACGCCAAGGGCAAGCAGGATGCGTGTGTGCGGGTCCCATTGATATGCCAACAGAAACTGCCTGTCGAGGCACTTAAACTTATGTACAAATACGCCCTTCAGATCTCCCTTTTTTTCTACCCCGATCACGGGATTATCCGCTATTTCACGGACTGCCCTGTTTACTGCTGCCTTCTGGTTGGGGTACAGCCTTTTATAGGCTACCTTGAACTCCCGCTCCTGAAGAACCACTATTTGGGGCAATTTACCCGACACCTTTCACTCCTCCGGGTCGAAGGGTTCAATTTCCTGCCTTGTCTTTGCCACAAGTATTGAGCGGACAAACTCCACGGGCAGATCTGGGTTATCCAGGGCAGCGCGGCCTATTTGGGACCAGTATTCTATCTGGCCGGCAATTGTCCTGTGTTCTGCCCGGGCCGTCCTGCGGGCATCTGAATACAGGGAACGGCTTACCCTTACAGGAATAGTCCGATCCCGCCCGTTGGCGGCCTCCTTTTCTTTTTTCACACTGGATGAAGCAGACATTAAATCAGCCCCCTTTTACTACAATTGTAGCAAAAGGGGGCTGATTTGAAAAGAACGACTTCGGCGCCTAGCTCTGAACACTGAGTCTTAGCGCGGCAGCAGCCTCCTAAAACCGGCTCCTTATGGTGAACTCAATCTTTTTTTCCTCGTCAGGGGCGGCGGTTATGTCGAAACGCAGTCCGAAGGCCGATGTTTTTTTGTAATCTCCGGTGGAGGACACAACCTCCCAGTCGCCGGGGGCCCTCTCCAGGAAGGATACGGTAGCGGCTTCGTCCTTTTTGCGGTTTTTGACGGTCAGCTCCCAGGAGGTCTCAATCAAGTTGTCGGCCAGCTTCTTGTAGTTGGTCTGGCGGCGTTCGGCGACTACGTCGAAGGACTCGCCGACGACCAGACGCACCTCTTCGTTGCGGGGGGTGTGGTCAATTCTGTCCTCCCCGATGAACTGAAGGCTGCCGCCGGAGTCCTTCTTGTAGAGGCGGATGACGCCCTTGGGGAGGGGCATGCCGAGGTTGTTCTCCTCGGAGTTTTTGAAGGAGATCTCCACGTCCACCTTTTGCTTCATGGAATCCCGGTAGGAGGACTGGAAGTAGCTGCTGGAGCCTCTGGCGATAAGCTCCTTTTTCATCTTTGCGTCGAAGGCCTCAAGGAGGCTGATCTGCTTGGTCTGATTATTGCTGATGGTGGTGGGCCGGGAGAGGTTGTAGATGTGGTATTCGAAGAATTCCTCCTCCTCGAAGGAGGGTGCCGCCATGGGGGCTGGCATACCCATGCTTCTCGTAAGCATGAAGTTGGGCATGGCCTCCCGGACCTGCCTTACTTCGCCCGCAATCAGCTTGAGGGTGGCGTCCTTATAGCCGGCGCCGCTGCGGTTGTTGATGGTGACCCAGCCGGTGAGGTCGGCCCTTTTATCGTCATCGCCCAGCACCAGGATGTAGTCCGCCTTCCAGTTCATCCCGTTGGTCATGTAGGATACCTCCAGCTCATGAGGGTCCTTCGAGGAGTTGGCGTAGAGCCATGCAAGGGTAGGCCGGGCGTAGAGGTTCTCCGGGATGGAGGGGACTATCTTCAGCCCGGGGTAGTTTAGGTATATCTGGCCCTCTATCTCGAATACAAGACCGTTGTTGACGCTGAGCAGCTTCGCATCCACTATCTCCGTTTTGTCCTGATAGTCGTTCTGCTTTTCGATTTTTATGGTCTGGCCGACGAACTTTTCAAGCAGCTTCTCCGGGCTGATGAGGTCGAACTCGTAGTTCTGCTCCAGCACGGTGAGAGACTCAGGATAATTCTTCGACTTCACGTGGACCGTCTCGGGCTTTATGGCCGACGCCACATCCATGAAGCGGAGCTCCCCCTCCCCTTCTGGCAGGGCAACTTTACGGCTGTCCTTCACCAGGGCAAGGTCGCTGTTGTAGACTGTTACCTCAACGCCGGTCTGGTCGGAGGCCGTGCTTGTGGCCACCTCCGCCCGGGCCGGGACGGCCAGGAATATTAACAGAAGCGCCAGCAGCGGTATTAGTACGTTTGAGTTTTTCATGTCCTGTTGCCTCCTAAATTTTGGATTTCCGTCCTTGAGAGAGTCACGACTAAAGGAGCATCGCCCTGAATTTTCGTAGGCCTTGTGAAGAGCGGCCGCCGGCGAAAAACAGAGCTCTCTTTAAAAGCAATAGTAGCAGGGGGGCGCCATTGCACATGGGCAACAATGCCGATTCTAAATACGGCAGTGAGCGCAGGTTTTTGTCTGACCGCACTTTCTGCCCTCCCGGCGCCATAGGCAAGAGTTTATTTCATCCCGCCACCCAGCCTGTACTTCCGCTCCACCTCCTCTACGAATTCACGGTAGTCGTCACGAAACTCCAATGGCAGAGAGGCGCGAGGATCTTCCGGGTCAACTTTGCCCTCCTTAACAAAATCTGGCTCCAAAAGTTCAACGGAGACGGTGAAGGGTATGGAGGACGGTTCAGCCCCCTCCTCCCCGTCTGCTTTAGGTGACGTTATGGAAACATGATAGGAAATATCAGAAATATATGAGCGGGTGAAGATGCCATAACTCATCAAGAAGACGATTTCGTGTTCTGTGTCCGCCTCTCTTTCGATTATCGTCCGCACAGGTTGTATAGAGCCCAGTGAAAATTCTTTTACAAACGGTTTTCTTTTTTCAATCGAATGGACCGTGCAGGCAACAGGCTCTTCCGCCACTATATTGAATTTAACAAAACTAAAAGACCTCCCCCTGAAACTGAAGGAGAAGGAAGTCGACCTGGAGCTGTTGTTTATGTCGTTCTGCATTGACTTAAAATCTTGACGCCACTTATGATTTTTTAACGTTAATTGGATTTTTCTCAGCAACTCATCGTCAAGCTGAACCGCCTGGCCCTCCGACTCCGGCCTGGGGAATCCTCCCCCTCGGGCATTTACCGGGCCTGCGAGTCCGAAAATAAGGAGAAATACGCAGGTCAGAAAAACTGCTTTATTCCTGAACATTTTTTCAGCCTCCATTTTTTAGAAAGTCTTGATATATCGGCCAAATCGTAACATAAAACCAAGCGTCGGGATTAGTCTGGGAAGGAGATAATAATCATTCAGTAAATAACCGGGCAAATATTTCCCCCCGGCGGGGAGCAAAACCGCCCTCCTATCCTGTTTTTTCTCCCTCCGCTGCGGTATTATTGCCTGCAGGGCCCGTTGTTCCCGGGGCCCCGCCGCGGGAGGCTTCATTCCCCCGCCATCAGATTTTTATTTGGGAGGCTGTTTTGATATGTCTTATGTTAAGTGGAGCTACGATACGCTCCTGAAGTTTTCTCTGGACGCCTACGTCCGGTTCGGGTTCAGTGTCGAGGAGAGCAAAATCATCACGGACGTGCTTCTTCTGAGCGACCTCTACGGAATCGAGAGCCACGGCATGCAGCGGATGGTTCGCTACCACATGGGGATAAAAAAGGGAATGATCGACGTTTCGGCGAAGCCGGAGGTGGTCTTCGAGACCCCCCTCTCCGCCGTGATCGACGGCCGGGACGGCATGGGCCAGCTGATCGGCCGCCATGCCATGGAGCTTGCCATAAAAAAGGCTAAGGAGAGGGGCGTGGGCATTGTCACCGTGCGCAACTCCAACCACTACGGCATAGCCGGGTACTACGCCAAGATGGCCTGCGACGCGGGCCTTATCGGCTTTTCCTTTACCAACAGCGAGGCCATCACCGTGCCCACCTTCGGCAAAACGGTCATGCTGGGGACAAACCCCATCGCCTGCGCCATGCCCGCGGAGCCCTACCCCTTCTTCTTCGACGCCTCCACCAGCGTGGTCACCCGGGGGAAGCTTGAAATCTACAATAAGGCGGTAAAGCCTATGCCCGAGGGCTGGGCGCTGGATAAAAACGGACATCCCTCCACCGATGCCGCCGATGTTTTGAAGAACATCGTGGGCAAGGCGGGGGGCGGAATTATGCCCCTGGGCGGCAGCGACGAGACTCTGGGCAGCCACAAGGGCTACGGCTTCGGGATTCTCTGCGAGATCTTTTCATCCATCCTGTCTCAGGGGACGACCAGCAACCACGCCATGCAGGGGAACAAGGGCGGCATCTGCCACGGGTTCATCGCCCTGAACCCCAACCTCTTCGGTGACCCGGCGGCGATCAAGGCGGCCCTATCGACCTTCCTCCAGGAGCTTAGGGACAGCCCAAAGGCCGACGGGAAGAGCCGCATCTACACCCACGGAGAGAAAGAGGTGGAGGCCTTTGAGGAGAGGATGAAAAAGGGCATCTCTGTGGACGAAAACACCATGGCGGAGCTTCTGGACGTATGCGAATACCTTAAAATGGACTGGTCCGCCTACTTCGGCGACTACCAGCCCAAAAGGCAGGAGGGTATGTTCGGCGGGAACTACTAGGCATAGTGGCGGAGGGACATAAGCTAGGGCAAGTTCTCGTCGTTTACTTCCATATTCCGAGCTTCTCATGGCTTGTGCAAGTCATGAGAAGCTCGGAAACGCTAGGTATTAACCCATGTTTAATGATTATCTGCATAGACGGCCCCCCAACTTCCGTCCCGCTCTGAATCTATGTGAACAAATTTGGGAGTATGGTCGGGACAGTCCTTAGGGAGAATATATTCTGCTAGTTCAGGCCTTGGAAAAGTCAGACCGTAAGCCACGGAAAGACGGCTAAAATCTTCGGGCCTGCCCTTGAAGTTTGAGGGAGCATAAAGCCTGACCACTTCGTAGGGTCCCCAGCTTTCATCATGCCAGCATCGTCCAAAAACTTCTTCCACAAAGGGCAAACCGCTTCCTCCGCCGCATACGAAGACCTTAACTTTGTCCTTCTTCCATTCACTTTCAGTTCGTTTCTTATTGTAGGCGAGCCCCCAGGCCGAATATCTTGTGTTTTCCCAGATGTTTTCTAGCTGCAATTTTACTGCCATTTTAATCTCATGGCTTTGATGAGCAATCTTCGCCATCGTCTGCTGCAGTCCTGGATAACTTACCGGACGCCCATCTTTACCGAGGATACCTGCGACTACTGATTCTACCTTTTCCATTCCCCCTGGTTCAGTAACGGCGTTATACCAGTACAGAAGATCGTCCTCGCCCAGATTGAAAACGGAAATATCAGTTGTCCCTGCGCCAAGGTCAATCACGCCATGAATCTTTTTTTCCACCGAGAGGGATGTTAAGTAGGACGCCATTTGGGCCACGGCCTCCGGAATCAGGTTGGCTGCGATATCTCCATCCTTCAGAGAGGGGTTGCCCTCCCAAGAGTACACGGCCTTTTGAAGAAGTTCAAACCCACTTTTTCCATCCCACTGGCTTTCTATCGTTACTGCTACGTTAAGAGCTCTTTGAAATTCTGCCTTGATAGCTTTTTTCTGAATAGTATCTATGGGAAGACAGACGTGGAAGTTTAACTGCAGTTTTTGTCCTCTAAATTTTCGTTCAAGAGAAGTTTTTATTTTTCTTATTACCCACGCCAGATAGGCCGCAGTTAAATATCCAGGAGTAACAAGCAGGTCATTCGGAGCTTTGGCATTGCAATATTCTCGGAATCGAGAATCCAGGGTTTTGTCTTTAAACTCATCATCCAGATCTCCTGCAAATAAGATCTTCAGATATCTTACCCCCTCGCTCCACGGTTTATCACTCAGGAAGGCGTCTGCCTCATCGCCAAACAGCACATTATTTTTATCAAATGCAATAAGTGAGGGAAGGGCATAGGACATTCCTGGAATTTCGCTCATGGCCAAAGGATAAACCAGATTATTCCTTCCCAGTATCCTGTAGGCAGCTTTTGTAAAGCTCGTGCCAAAATCCAGCCCGACCCAGATTGTGATTTTTTCGGCCTTGCGTGGAGTAACGGGCTTTGGCCGCTTTGCCGTAGGCTGAATTCTATTTGGCCGATGATTGTTTTCTGCGGACTTTTTTAGCTGAGCTGAATCCTCGGACTCTTCTTCAGGAGATTTCTCTGAAGACTTCGGTTCAACGGCTTGTCGGACTTTGCCGTGAGAAAAAGTCTCTTTCAGCCATTTGAAAAATTCCATGCATCGCCTCTCCCTTCTTTATCAAAAGTTCCCTATCTCCAGACAACCCATGGAGAGAGGGCGATATTCGACGGCGAGACTCCTCCTTGCCTCCAGCTTTTCAATCTCTGCCTTCATTTCCGTCTTCCTGTTGCGAATGTCTCCTTTAAGCAGACGAATTATTCTTTCATCGGGTAATTCTTTTTTTTCCTCATTGTACAAGCGCTCCTGTTTCTGATTTATGTAGCGCTCAAAAAATGAGGTTAATGTCTGTATTCTACGGTCAATAAAGACGTCATTTGCAATATTTAAATCTTCCTTCATTGCGTTAATCCGTCTCTGCATTACAAGTTCAGCGGTATCTGAAACATTTTTCATATCGCTGGCTTCAAATACAGGAGACGGTATTTCTGGGCTTTTTCCCTTCTCCAAGATCTCGCCAAATATGAACTCTGACGTTTCACCGTCGCAGGCTTCTTCCATATAGTCGTTCAGCAAAATAACCTGCAGCCTGTGTTCGTCTCTGGCAGCCCTGATATCTACAATATATGAAAAAAAGAAATATACTCCCTCGTCAAGATACTCTGAATCCAGGCAGATATAGTGGCAGGAGCTCCGCATGTAAGAATTTCTGTCGTAGTAGGATATTATGGCTTTTGTTATAGGATGGAGGATATTCAAAAACTCCACTTTAGGTTTGTTGAAAGCTACCTCTCCATTAAAAGTAACCTCCCTTACCCTTGTCTGAGCAGTGATGGAAAAAAACTCCTTAAGACAGTTTTCCTGGGCTAAAACGTCAAGCAGGTCCTGCCCGGGATGTAACCTACCCACCTCTCTAACCGGATCATACTCAAACTTGGTCTGAGGTGTTTGAGTTTTAAAGAAATCTTCCACCAGGGCCCTGATTTGACCAGGCGTTATGTAAAGGCGACTTTTACGAAATTTTTCTATCTCCTGATCAAAGAATGAATCTGTGCCAATAAATCTTGCCGCATCTGATTCTATCTTGGCCAGATCGTCTTCCCTGCGCTTCAGGATCATCAAATTTCTTTGTAGTGCAGCGCTCTCTCCCTCTTCCGTCAGTTTCGCCGATAGCACCTCGTTCTCAAGATCTCTGGCAATCTCCCCAAGTATCAGCTCCAACTCTCCTATGGAGCGCTCAAAAACACCTATTCTCTCGTAAAGGCGCTTTAAAATCCTTTCCTCGATAGTCCCTTCAATCCAAAAATGATATATAGAAATAAAGGGCGACTCTTGACCAATCCGGTCAAGTCGCCCTATTCGCTGTTCAACTTCCATGGGGTTCCAAGGAAGGTCGTAATTGAACATTACATGGCAGAATTGAAAATCCAGTCCTTCGGATCCAACTTTGGAAGATAGCATAATTCTAACTGAGGGATCATCCCTAAACTGCCCTATACGTTTAAAACGCTCTTCCGTTTTTATTTCGCCGTGAATAACAAGGGTATTTATTCCTTCTTCAGTTAATTTTTTTTCGAGATATTTAAGAGTGCCTTTAAAAAAAGAAAACACAAGAATTTTAACGTCTTCTTCTTTTTCTATAACTTTCCTCACTTCTTTAATAAAGGCTTCATACTTAGAATCAACCGCATTCTCCGGCCATCGCAACACAATGGATTTAAGATTGCCAAGAGCTTCGTCAAAGTCTGGCGCTACCTCGTCCTCTTTTTGGCTGTTTCCCTCGGATTCCAATCCAAGTTCAGTGCGCTCACTATCAAGATCGTCAATTCCTTCGTACAGTGGTTCAAAGGACGGATACGCCTCGACGAGCTTATTTCGGTAGAACTCTACCATGGCCGGTATAGACGACGCTATTCGTCTCTGAGGAATATTTAGAATCATCCTTTCCATTCCAGTAGGATAACCGGCCTGGGCACAACAGGATCTTACATACTGTGTAACCGCGTCGTAAAACTCTTTTTCCAGAGGCGTGAATTTTACTAATATAGGAAAAGCCTGCCGTCTGGTAAAATTTTCATGGACATCCCTCCTTCTTGTCCTCGTATAGATATGGCTTATGAGATTAAGGGAGGCCAGAGCTTTTTGGACATCTATCTGACGCTTTATCGCCTCTTCTTTTGAGTCTTTATTTTCCATGGCCATGAACAGATCTTTGAGTGCCTGCCCTGCTCTGTAAAAGTATGGGTTTGATCTTATAATTTCATACTTTCCCGCTGACTCCAGATAACTGCATGCAGCCTCAAGATTGGGCGGAATATGGGACACAGCATTTTGCGCCATGACGACATTTTCATTAATAGAAAAACGCTCCTCAGCCCCATGCCTTTCAGGAAATTCTTTTTCGTCAAGAATCCTAAGCAGAGTGAAGAGATTCTCCCTGCCAAGCTGAACTGGGGTGGCAGTAAGCATTACCATGGCCGTCGCATTTTCTGAAAGCTGAGTGGCAGCCTGCCACTGTTTTCTCCCGGGATTTCTTAAATGGTGAGCCTCATCAACAATAACAAGGTCAAAATCAGGGGATACTTCTTTGAGCCAGGGCAACACGCTTCCTGATCGTATTGTCTCAAGAGACACGATTCCGTTTATCAGCGTCTTTTCAGGCGCTTCTGAGTAGCTGGTCAAAACTTCCCTGAAATCCTGAGAGTCCAAAATTTTGAAGTCCTCGTCGAACCTCTTTTTAAGCTCATCCCGCCATTTTTCTTTCAGAGCCGACGGACATACTATAAGTATTCTCTTTGAGGCAAATCGGGCTTTAAATTCTATTAGTATTAATCCCGCCTCGATGGTTTTTCCAAGGCCTACTTCATCACATATTAGTATCCGGTGCTTTTCAGAATCCAAAAATTTTATGAGCGGCTTAAACTGATAAGGATAGAAGCGGGTTCGGGATGCGTTGAAGGCGTAGAGCGTATTTTTTATCGGACGACCCTTTGACAGTCTTTTCAAGGTTATTAGCCGCAAGAATTCTTCATATCCAGAAAAGTTGCTGTTGTAAAAATCCGAATTAGCTTCTCTTTCTGGGTTAAAGAGCTGTATTGATTCTTCCAGCACGCTAGTCAATCCATAGGGATAGGGCCATAGAACTTTATAGTATTGAGCTCCGCCCTCCACAGGGAATACACTTTTCACTGAACCGTAGCGGGTGGGATCATTTCTGTCCTGCACATCGTCGCCTACATTGAAAAGCGCCATGGCTACCGTCCTTTTTAAAATTTTATTGCGTTGCGTTATCAAACATTATACAGTATATATTGCGATTTTTATTTCATCTCCTGCGCAATTTTTCCCCATAGACACTGAACTCCGAGTCGCTCATTTTTATTAAACTCCCCCATCATTACTCCTATATTAATCTTTGTTTTTCATGATCTGCGCCATCATGTTGAGCATGGTCATGGCGGTGAGGCGGCTTGTTATGCCTGCGGGGTCGTACTGAGGCGCCACCTCCACCAGGTCGAAATCTACCACCTACCCCATCCGGCATATGCCCGCAAGCATGTCGTTAACCTCGTTGTAGTACATGCCCCCGGCGCCGGAGAGCCGGTGCCGCGGGCTATGGACATGTCGAAGCCGTCTATGTCAATTGTCACGTAGTAGCAGTCCGATTTGGAGATTCTGGCCATCACCCCCTCGGGGCCGATTCTGCGGGCCTCTTTTGAGGTTATCAGCACGCTGCCCCAGGATTTTGCGTCCTCAAAATCCTCCCTGCGGCTTGAACCTATTCCCCGAAGGCCATCTTGACCATTGCGCCGATGTGGTCCATCTCCGACAGTCTCCTCATGGGGCTTCCGTTTCCATACCGCTAGGGCCCCACGTTTCCGGTCCAGTCGAGGTGGACGTCAAACTGTATCACGGTGATTTGTTTGCCGATGGCCCCCAGGGCTCTCCCAGCGGGGATGGTTATGGAGTGGTCTCTTCCCATGATCGCCGGCACGGCCCCTCTTTCCAGGATCCTTCTGACGGCGTGCTCTATGCTGCAAAAAGAGTATTGAATGTCTCCGTGCAGGACGTCGGCGTCGCCGCAGTCTACTATTTTGACGGGGGCTGCCAGGAGCTGCTCACCGGCGTCGGGGTCAAAGAATCCCGCCCCGGGCGTACTGGGTTGAAACCTCTCTTATCCTTCTGGGTCCGAGCCGCGCTCCTGGCAGAAACCCCATCCCCGTGTCGTAAGGAACTCCGATCACGGCAATGTCGGCGTCAATGCTGCCATAATCCTCCGCTATGGGATTTTTTGCGAAGGAGCATATTTCCGTAATGGGCTGATTTAGCCTCTCCACTCTTATTCTTCCCCCTTCCCTGCCGTCAGGGCCTGCAGGTCGATTCTGTTGGCCTTTTCAATTGATGCGAAGCGCTCCGGCTGACAGGTGAGGATCAGCACCTGGAGGCACTCTGACGCCTCTTCAATGATTTCGAGGATTCGGGGAAAGCGGATTCCGTCGGTGGCCATGAGGATGTCGTCCAGCACGAGCAGCTCCCGTTCTTCTTCTGAGGAGCAGCACTCGGCCAGAGCCATGCGGACTGCGAAGTGGAGCTGCTCTTTCTCCCCGCCGGAGAGGGGCTCTATACCTACGTCCCCCTCCATTCCGCCGGGGACAAAGCCCGAGGGCTTCATGGATTCGGCCAGCAGCAGCCTTCCGCCCTCTCTTCCGGCGATGCGGGCGAAGATCTCCGTCGCCCGGGCCGACGCGGCGCGGTTCACCGTGCCGGCCATCTCAGACCGGCAGGCGGCGAAGACATCCCGCAGCAGCCTGGTTGAGTCGGCGGCCAGCTTCTCCCTTTTGTGGTCATCCTCAAGCTGGGAGAGTTTTTCCTCCAGGTCGGAGGCGGCCGTGTAAAGACCCCGGGCGGACCAGTCATCCAGCCTGGCTCTTTCGCGGATATGCTCCTTCTCCGTGGTTTCGAACTCGGTCGTCTTCCGCTCCAGGGCCTCCGAGGCCTTTTTCAGCTCATCGGCAGGGTCCGCGCCATACTCCGCCAGCTGCTTCGCAAACTCCTCCGCCAGGGTCTTAGCCTTGTCCCAGTCGAGGGCGGAGCTGGTAAGGGCTTCAGCCCGCTCTTTTTCTGTAAGGCCGTCGTCCCTTAGCTTGCGAAGGCTCTCCTCCAGGGATTCCAGCCCCCTCTGCTCCCCTTTCAGCTTTTCTTCGGCGATTTTCAGCTCTAAGTCTTTCTCGGCGTGGGCCTTGGCTGCGGCATTACGGTCTTTTTCCGCCCGGCGGGTCCCTTCGTCGGCGGCCCGCTTTTGCTCCGCTGCCGACGCCTCAAGCTTCGCCGGGTCGGGGAAGGCCCCTTTCCAGGCGGGATATTTTTCAAAAATACCCTGCAGCTCTCCTTCAATCTCCTCCGCTCTTCCGGAGAGAGTGTCCTCCGATTCGCCGCCCAGCAAGGCATTCAGTCTTGCCCGCTCTTTTTCAATCCGGCCGTCCAGGGAAAGGCCCTTCTCGTACAGCTCCTCCAGGCAGCTTTGTTCTGCGACTCCAAAAGGTTCGGTCACTTTTTTCAGCTCCCCCCTGGCTGCCTCCACCGCCTCCGCTGCCTCAAGGGCTGATTCAAGGGGAGAAAAGGCCCGGATGAGCCCGAAGCCTTCTACGCAGGCCCTGACTTCGGGAGCCCCCTCCAGCCTTACCGCCCTTCCCGCCTCAAGGGTCAAAGGCTCCGTCCCTTCTTCTGTCTCGATGCTTCCGGTGAAGGTGTCGTCGGGCGTGATCTCCAGGGCGACCCTGGAGGCGTAGAGACGAATTTTTGCCCTCTCAAGACGGGAGAAGGCCTCCCGGATCGCCCTTATCTCGGTCAGGGAGGGGAACCGTACGGCGTCTTTTTTTGCCTGAAGATTTAAGAGAGCTTTCTTCGACCCCTCGATCGCCCCGATCTTCCCGGCAAGCTCCCCCGCCCGCTCCCTCAGAGCCGCGGCCCTTGCGGCCTCTCTGGCCTGCGCAACTCCGACCTCGGACTGCCGCGCCGCCGCTTTGGCCTGCTCAAGGGCGGCCTCTGCAGCCTCCAGAGCCAGAGCAAATTCGTCCCTGGAGGTCTTGATTTCGGGCAGGTTATCCCTCAGTTCACCCAGGGTTTGCTTTAGTTTTTCCCTCTTTGACTCCGCCTCCTCTATCTGGTCGGAGATCCCCTTCTGCCGCCGGAATTCCGCTTCCGCCGCCCTGGCGTCGGCGGCATGCCTGCCCAGCTTGGACTTAAGCTTTTCGTAGGCGGCGACCCTTCTATCCAGGGCAATTTTCTCTTCCTTCATGCGGCGGACCTCTTCGTCCAGGATTTCGGACCTTTCCGACAGGCCCTTAACCTGCTCCGACAGCGCCTCTGCCTCCTGCAGCTCTCTTTTGGCTTCCTTAAGGCTTTCGGCGGTCTCTTTGATATCCCGTTCGAGCCTGGCGAGGTCGGAGGCTGCCTTCACCCGCCCCTTGGGAGTATAGAAGATCTCGAACCTCTTTTGCAGAGCACTCTCCACCGCCCGGGCCCTGTCATCCACCACCTGTTCGGCTACTGTTTTGCGGATGTCGTCCAGGAGGTGTCCTGAAAGTTCCCCTACCTCCAGCCTGCCCTGGGGCGCCCAGAGGATCTGCCGGAGGCCCCAGTGCTCTGGCCGGGAGAAGCCTCTTCTCGGCCCCTCCTCCGTGAAAAGTTTACGGGTGCTTTCGTCGGCGTCAGGCCCCTCCGCCAGAGGCTTGAACCGGCCATCCTCATACCTTTCGAGAAGGGATTTAGGCCCGTCCAGAAAGTTTTTCGTAACCCTGTACCGCTTCCCCCCCACGGTGAATTCAACCCTTACCCAGGGAGAAAGGGCTCTCCCCCAGGGGCGGAGCTTTCTGGCGTCTTCCCCCGTGGTGTTGTGGTTATCCATGAGGCCCCGCTGCAGGGCCTCGAAGAGGGTGGATTTTCCCGTGGCGTTGGGGGCGTGGAGGATGTTTATCCCCTCTTCGAAGGGCCCCACAAAGTGCTCCCCCAGGAAGTTGCGCCAGTTTTCGACAGATATGGAATGCAGTATCATGGCCTTGCCTCCGATACCAGGCCGAATAGATCCAGCAGCGCCCTGGTTCTTACGGCGGGGTCTTCCTCTGAGTTTTGGATTCTTGCGGCCACTTCCCGAAACAGGCCCTCGGGCAGGTTATTAACCCAGGACTCATCCTCCGGAGCGGGGGTGAGTTTTTCCGTGTCCACTTCGCTCCACAGAAAGTCCTCTGCTTTTGCGGCAATGTCATCCAGAATTTCCCGGTCGCCGGGGGTTACAAAGCCCGATAGTGATACCCTGAGGAGTGTTCTGCCGGGGTTCGGGATGGCAAGGATTTCCTCAAGAACGGCCTTTATATCCTCCGCGCCGGAGACCGGCCCCTTCACCTCCACCCAGGAGATGCCCCCTGTTTGAACGGGGGTTATGCGGGGGACCTCCCCTCTTCCGGCGATCTCGACCATCAGGGCGTTGCCGCTGTCCCTCTCGCCGAAGGAGGTAGGCTCGTGGGTCCCGGAGTAGGCCATCCGCGGGGCGTCGCTGAAGGCCCCGAAGGAGTGCCAGTGTCCCAGGGCCAGATAGTCCAGGCCGGACCGGGCGGCGGCGTCTCTTGGGATGGGGTGGTCCCAGTCGCCTATGGGAGCTCCCTCCACAGAACCGTGGGCAAGGCCTATATGTACCCCTCCGTCCTCTTCAGCCTTAATCCAGGCGGTGGGGTCGTCGCCGGACTGCTTTGCCCTTACGGGGCAGGGGTAGAGGGTCCCGCCGGGGCAGGGCAGGGGGCTGCTTTCTGTGATTATGGTCACGTTGGGGGCGCTCTGCCACGATCTATCCTCCCAGACGGATCCGGGGACAAGGGGGTCGTGGTTGCCGGGGATTACGAACACGGGAAGGGGTGCGCTGCCTAAAATGGCGGCCACTCTCCTTACCAGGGCCCGGTCCACGGCGTTATCCTCAAATACATCCCCGGCCAGGAGGATAAACTGAGCCCCTCCGGCGGCAGCCAGGTCCACTGCCCTTTGGGCGCTGGTCAGCCTCTCCTCCCGGACGAGGCTGCCGGCCTCGCCCAGCCTGGCAAGCCTCATGCCTATCTGCCAGTCGGCAGTATGAAGAAATTTAATCATGAGTTCATCCTCCCTGTTCTTTGAGGAAATGTGCAGCGGCTATCCTTGAGCGGATATCACACTTCGATGCGCAATATTCTTGACAAGGCTCCTTTATGACTATAGCATGAGATTTTAATGATTCTAAGCTTCACAGCGCTAAGCTGTGGGCCAAGACTGAACGGGGAGGTCGGGCATCATGAAAAAAAGCATTTTTAATATCCTAAGCCTTGAGGGGCTGAACCGAATGGAGATTCATTACGACTGGAGAAGGGACAACTTTGTGCTTTACTCGGCCATGGAGTGGGATCCGGATACCACTTTCCGGGATTATAACAAAAAATTTACCGTCACCACCCTCCGCACTGCCAACGGAAAATTCTTGAACCACGCCCGGACGGAGGAGCTTTTCGCCAAGCACGGACTGACGCCTCACCTCGACCAGATTAAGGACCTCATGCGCCAGGGGAGGCACATCCTTATCGACTGCTACTACAACGAAAAACTGGGCATAAAATTTGCCAATCACGTCCACAGCGACAAGCGGGGCCTGAACAACCTCCGGTCATCCCTGCTGATGGGGGGCATCAGGCGGCACGAAACCGACGAAGACGAGCTGGATGTCTTTATCGACGGCATGAACCTCGGCCGGGGCATGACCTTCAAGAACGTGGCAGCGGACCTCCCCATGGGCGGCTGCAAGGTAACGGTCCAGATGGAGCCCATAGACCTGGAGAATCTGGACCAGGTCGGCTTCCTGGCCTACGCCAACGACCGGGCACGCAACACCACAGGGCCGGACATGCGCTTTCCACCCGAGCTGGCAGACGTGATGAAAAAACACTTTTCACTGCACATAACCGGCGGACCGGGAGGCCCCCTCGGCCCCACGGGCACCCCCACGGCTCACGGAACCCATATGGCCGTAAAGCAGGGGGCAAAATTCCTCTTCGGGTCTGAATCCCTTAAGGGAAAAAGAATTGCCGTTCAGGGCCTGGGGGCAGTGGGCTTTCCTCTGGCGGGAGACTACATCCGGGACGGAGCGGAGCTCACGGTCTGCGATATGGATCCTGACGCGGTCAAGCAGCTGAAGGAGGCTTACCCGGATGCTTCCATCACGGTGGTGGAACCCTCCGCCATCCTTGACGTAGAGGCGGACATCTTCTCCCCCTGCGCCGTGGGAGGAGTGCTTCACGAGGGCAATATTCCGAAGCTGAAGTTCAAAATGGTCATGGGGCCGGCAAACAACGTCCTCAGGGCATCCAGCCAGGAGGAGGAGTACCGGCTCGCAAAGATGATCGCCGACAAAGGGATTCTGTACCAGGTGGAGTGGTATCACAATATCGCAGGCGTAATGGCAGGCTATGAGGAGTATATAAACCAGGAAAACGCCAGTATGGAGCGGCTGATGGAGAAGGTGGGAAGGCTGTGCACGGAGAAGACAGAAGAGAATCTTAACGAAGCGGTCAGAGAGGGCGTAACCCCCACAGAGAGAGCTTACCTCAGCGTGGAACGGGAA
Source organism: Aminivibrio sp. (assembly GCA_050946755.1). GTDB lineage: Bacteria > Synergistota > Synergistia > Synergistales > Aminobacteriaceae > Aminivibrio. The sequence goes on from JBMNVK010000017.1 coordinate 18,189, forward strand.
GTTTACGGCGAATAAACCAACAGGAGGGTAAAAAACATGGAGCGGGAACGATTTTCATCCAAAATCGGTTTTTTTCTTTCAGCAATCGGATTTGCCATCGGAATAGGCAGTCTATGGCGGTTTCCGTACCTGGTGGGGATGTACGGGGGAGGGATCTTTCTTCTCTTCTACATTCTGATTATCTTTATCATAGCAATTCCCCTCTTTGTCCTTGAGATGGCCCTGGGAAGCGCCTCCCAGAGGGGGCCCGTGGGGGCCCTACAGAGAGCTTGGCAGGGGGAAGCCCTGGATCCTCAACGGATACCTGAATGTGTTTGCCATGCAGCTGCTACTGGGCTACACGATGCCCGTGGCAGGATGGGTCATGGCCTACATCTTCAAGACGGGCATGGGTACCTTCCAGGCCATGGCCCCGGCGGAGATTGGTGAGTTCTTCGGCGCTTTCATAGGAAACGGGCCTGAAGTTATAGCCTGGAGCTCCATCACAGTGGTCCTGGTGGTTTTAATTATAAACAGAGGGCTTAACAAGGGCCTGGAGTTTGCCAATTCAGTCTGCATGCCCGCTCTTTTCATCATCCTGACGATACTCATCGTCCGGGCCGTGACTCTCCCCGGAGCTGTCGAGGGGCTCGCCTACTACCTTAAGCCCGATTTTTCCAAGTTTACCGCCAGTGCCATATACGACTGCATCGGCCAGGCCTTCTTTGCCATCGGGGTGGGAATGGCGGCGGCAATCGTCTTCGGCAGCTATCTGAAGAAGGAGCAGAAAAGTCTGCTCACCCAGGGCATTCATATAGGGACTGCCCTTCTGCTGGCGGGTTTCCTCTCGGGGCTGGTCATCATGCCCGCAGTCTTCGCCTTCGGCCTGGAGCCGGCGGGCGGGCCGGGGCTCACCTTCGTGACCATGCCCAACGTCTTCAACCAGATGCCTTTCGGCACCTTCTTCGGCGTACTGTTCTACATACTGTTTTACCTTGCGGCCCTGTCCTCCTGGCTTGGGGGCGCCGAGGCAGTGGCGGCCTCCTACATGGAGGAGTTCGGCCTCTCCCGGAAAAATGCAGTCTACTTGACGGCGGCGGTGATGTTTGCCATAGGCTGCGCTTCCTCCTACTCTATGGGCTTCTTCGACATAGCCGACAATGTCCTGAACAACTCCCTCATAATAGGCGGACTGGTGCTGTCCATCTTTGTGGGCTGGTACTGGGGCATGAACAAGTTCTTCGAAGAGGCGGGGATCACCTCTCCCGCTGTAAAAACTGCATTTACGATTATAGTGAAATATCTGGCCCCGGCTATAATCATAATCCTTGGCCTCAGCATGCACGGCATTTTCGGATAGGAGGACCAAAAAATACTTATCGAAAGGGCAAGGCACTACTATCTAAACGAGAATATGAACTGCGCTGAAAGCCTTCTCTGCGCCGCAAACGACGAATACAGCCTGGGAATTGATCCCGTGGGGCTTAGAATAATGGCGGGATTCGGCGGGGGCATGGGACTTGAGATGAACTGCTGCGGGGCTCTTTCCGGAGCAGTAGCCGCTATTTCGACCATGTTCACCAGAACAAAGGCTCATGAAGACCCGGTGGTCAAAGACCTCTGCAAGGCCTTTCTCGAACGGTTCATGGAGAAGCACGGCGAAATTTACTGCGGCCCCCTCAAGGAGCTGCACAGGGACGGGGATGAAAAGATCCGGTGCCTCCCCGTGGTAGAGATGGCCGCCGCCGTGCTGAAGGAGATTGTAAAAGAAGAGGAAGCAAGGCTGCCAAACAGTTAGGCTCAGGCAAAAACAAAAAAAGGTGAGCCCCGAAGTTTGAGGCTCACCTTTTTGCTTTGCTCAGATACAGAACAGGCCCCCTGGGGGGACTTCTTTATATGTCAAATATTTTGGACATAAACTCACTGTCGTTAGGCTTTGTGACCTTGCTCACCACCACCATGACAATGGCGGAGACGACCAGCCCCCAGACAAGCGGGTTGAACCCGAAGGGGTTGGGGTTAGGCTGAGCGTAGAGCACCAGCAGGGTTACAAATCCCGAGATCATGGACAGCAGACCGCCCATGGGCGTTCCGCCCCTCCAGAAGAAGCCCAGGATTATGGGAACGGTGAAGGACGCCGCAAAGCCCGAGATGGCGAACATCACTATATCCTGAAGGAACGCAGGCGGCCTGAAGGAAAGCACCATGACCACGGCGCTTATCACTATGGTAGCTATATAGCTGGTGGCCTTGATGGTCTTCTCGCTGGCATCGGGGTTGAAGTTGCGCTGGTAGATATCCTTCATAAGGGCGCCGCTGGTGGAGATGATCAGGGAGGAGACGGTGGACATAACCGCCGCGAGGGGCGCCGAGAGCAGGATGCCCGCAAGGACGTTTCCGCTGTAGCCGAGCACCACCGTGGGGAAGATCCTGTCGGGCACATCTATGGCCGGGATCAGGGCCCGGGCCGCCAGAGCGCTGGCGAACAGGGAGAAGAACCACACCATGGTGATCAGCCCGATGAGGGCGCCCGCCCGCTTCAGGGACATCATGTTCTTTACGGTGAAGATCCTGGTGACGACGTGGGGCTGGGCCATGACTGCCACTCCGAGGATGAAGAAGGTGGAGAAGGCGGTGGGCAGGGGCAGGAAGTTCTTTGGCCCCGGGGGCATGATCAGGTTGGAGTCGAGCTCCGCAAGCTGCCGGGTGATCTCGGGCAGGCCGCCTGCGGCCTTGACCAGGATCACAGCTATGGTTACCGAGCCGCCGAGCATGACAATGCCCTGAAGAAGGGTATTGTAGGCGACGCCCCTTATGCCGCCGATAGTGGTGTAAAGGCCCACCACTACCGCGAAGGAGACGATGGCCCAGAAGTAGGACATGCCCATGAAGGTCTCCAGGATGCGGGCAGCCGCGATGTACTGGGAGACCATATAGGCCACTCCGAAGATCAGGATGGAGATCGCGGCGATGATGCCCATAAACCTGCTCTGGAATCTTTCGACGAACAGGTCCGGGAGGGTTACGCAGTTATGCTCCGCGGCGAAGCGGGAGATTCTGCGGCCGATTGAGAGCATGCCTATCATGCCCAGGACGCCGGCGCCCGCCTGCCACAGCAGGGCCGTCCAGCCCATGGAGTAGTAGACTGCCGGGGTACCGATGAAAGTTCCGCCGCTGGTCCAGGAGGTAGCCCACATAAAGGCCACGATCCAGGGCCCGAAGGAACGGCCCGCCACATAGTACTCCTCGGAGAAGCTCTTTGCGCTCCTGCCTCTGTAGTAGGCATATACGGAGATTCCGATCAGCACCACGTAGTAGCTGAAGAATACGGCCATAGTCACAGGAGAAGTCTGCATCAGTCCTCATCTCCTTCCATTACGAAGAAACCGTAGACGATGGTGAGCAGTACCATGGCAATCCATGGAATTACCACTCCGAACAGTATCCATGACGGCATTCCCCAGATGATGGGAATCTCCTCAACAGGCTTGTTGTAGCCCAGGAAGTACGAGATGGCGCAGGACAGGAGAATGTAGATCATGGTCGTGGTGAAGGCGAATTTAAACTCTTTTACCGAAAGTTGATAATGGGATTTTTTCTGCCCCGGAGAATTATTGCTCAAAGCCATTCACTCCTTTTCAGCTATTTGCTTTCCGCCAAAAGCGGCATTTTCCCAATCTGAATAAAGGGAGTCGCCAAAGGGAGCTCCCATCTTCAGCGATATGGACCGGGCACAACCGACTGCAAGGGATATCATCTTTTCAAGCTCCCTGTCATCGATCGTGAACTTCAGTCCAGCCAGGGCCAGGCCGGCCAGCACATTTCCGCTGCCGTCAAAAACCGGCGCGCCTACTGCGATTACACCTCTGTCTACCTCTTCGTCGCTTACTGAATACCCCCTTTCTTTTATCTTCAGGGCCTCATCAAACATCTGCGCCCATGTTTTTGTGTTTTCAGTAAATTTCTTTTCCGATTCTCCGGCAATTGCCTCCACATCTCCGGCGGGGAGATAGGCAAATACCGCCTTTGCCGCTGCGCCGCTGTTGTAGGGTATTACTTTTCCTATATCGCAGTAAAACCGCACGCTTTCAGAACCGTCCACCCGGTCAATAAACACAAGGTGGGTCTCTTTTCTCAGGGCAAAGGTGACGGTCTTTCCCGACTCCCGGGCAAGTTTTTTCAAATAGGGATGAGCCGACTCCTTCAGGCTCAGATTCTTACTGAAAAATGCTCCCAGCTCCAGGACCCTTGAGCCGAGGCTGTATTTTTTTGTCCTGCTGTCCATATCCACAAGATGCCGCTCCCGCAGAGAGAGGAGTATTCTATATACAGTGCTCTTGTTGATCCCGGTAGCGCGGCTTATTTCAGTAAGTCCAAGCTCCGCCCGCTGAGTATCAGTCCAGACAAAAAGTATATTTAAAACGTTCTCCGCTGAGTTAAGAAGTTTCAAGGTAATCATCCTTATTGGTTACATATAGCAACCGCAATTTCTGCATAACAACTGATATCATATTTTCTTCTGGCCGGCCTGTCAAGGATTTCGCTCTTAATCCGGTCTATCCGGCGGCCATTTTATAAGTTTGCGGGGGGGAAGAAAAACTGTCCGCCAGATGATATAGTGAGGCAAACTACAGGAAAGGTAAACTACGGGGGTGAGTCTTATGAGAAAAAGAATTAAATTTTTCGTTCGGCTGTTTCTCCTGCTGGTTATTATCGCTCTTGCAGCTGATCCGGGCTGGGCTGATGCCCCGGATCCCTGCGGGCTTTTTTCACAGGACGATGCGGAGGCCTCATGGGATTGGAGGCGACCGGGAGCCGCAGGACAGACGCCGTCTCCCCCGCCGGGAAGGTCTGCGCCTATTTTTTCAAGAAAGACGGGGGAGGTTACGAGGCAAGGCTGAGGATCGCCTCCGACGGCGAAATCTCCGCCGAGGGAATATACGAATCTGCGGCAGATGTCTTTATCCGCCAGGCACAGACCAGGAAAAAACATGATTACGCCAGGTCAAAGTACCGGGAGCTGGAGTGGCCGGAAGTACAAGCCTTCTGGAACGGCGCCTCTGTATGGGCGCTGAAAGAAGACCTGCTCTTTATTATTTCCGTAAGCGCTCCTCTTAACGGCTCCTTCAGTTCACAGGAGGAGGCCGGCGCAGCCAAAGAAGAGAAGAGCCTGAATCTGTCCCTTGCAGTGCTGGAGACAGCTCTGAAAAGGCTTAACTGATAGGGAAAGGTTATGCACCTGGGCCAAAGGGATTGCCCGGTACAACAGGAAGGAAGTAATTGATAGGACGTAAGGTTGGAGACGAGGCCTTCTATGCGGCGGCTGGCCTTTCTCTGCTGCTGTAGGCCATGATCAGCTTCTGCACCATTTCACCGGACCGGATAAGATCCTCCGCCACCAGGAACTCATCGGGCGTGTGGTTTTTGCCGTATCCGGTGGCCACTCCGACACACTCTATTCCGTTTTCTGCAAGCCTGTTGGCGTCCATGCCACCCCCTCCCGGCTCTACCTTCATCTCGATGCCCATCGCATCGAAGACTGTGCCGATCAGCCTTACCGTCTCCGATGACTCAGGAGTCAGGAAACCCCGGTAGTTATGGGTTACATCGAGCTCAATTTCTGCGCCCGTCTCCTCCGCTGCCCTTTCGCACACTTCCCTGAGCTCGTCCAAATATTTTTCCAGCTTCTGGTGATTCCGGCTGCGGGCCTCACCCACAATGCCGGCACTGGCCTGGACTACATTTGTAGGGCCTGAGGCCTCGAAGGTGGAGAAGTTCGATGTGCTCTCTTCATCTATCCGCCCGTCCTTTACGGAGGCCAGCACCCTGGCTCCGGCCGCTACCGCATTGATGCCCTGCTCCGGGGCGTTGCCCGCGTGAGCGGCCCTGCCCCTGATGCCTATTCTGATATGGGCCTTGGAGGGGGCGGAATTGATCACCCGGCCTATTCTGCCCGGAGAGTCAAGAACATAGGCGGTCTTTGACCTTATTCTGGAATAATCGAGATGAAGGCTTCCTGAAACACCCTTTTCCTCACATACGGTGAAGACTACTTCAACTCGGGAGTGCTTTTCGCCGCTCTCTTTTACCCGCCTCAGCCCATCGATAATTGCGGACACGCCGGACAGATCGTCTGCTGCCAGAATTGTGCCCTGGGCGACGATGAGACCGTCCTTAAACACGGGCTTAATCCCCAGACCGTTTGCAACCCTGTCCAGATGGGCCGAGAACAGGATCGAACCCTCTCCCTCCCCTTCAAGTACGGCATAAAGGTTTCCCGCGTTTCCGCCCAGGGCTTTTGCCGATTCAGCATCTTCCCAGACAGAACAGCCGATCTCCTTCAGCTTTACGGTAACCGCATCGGCCACGCCCCTCTCATTAAGGGATGCAGCATCAATTTGAACAAGCTCCAGAAAGTCGTTGACTACGGCAGGATGCAAAGGCGCCACCTCTCCTCGAATTAAGTTTGAAAAGATGCAGATTTAACTCTTTACTGAATCAAGATATTAGATCTTACTTAGACTGTAAATTGTCCGTAATTATGTCTTTAATTAAAATAGGAGCCCCTATGCTGAAAAAGCCGGGATTGCCCCACCATAAAACACCCCTTACAGCTCCTCCGGGGCTCCCCTCTTTCCCAGGTTGAAAATTGCAAGGCCCGACAGGATAAGTCCGCCCCCTATAATTGTGGGCAGATCAAGCCTCTCTCCCTGTACGACAAACCCCAGGAGGGCGGCCAGCAGCGGCACCAGAAACATGTAATTGCTGACGGCGGCGGTATTCTGAGTTCTTTCAAAGGCCTTGGACCATGCGGCATAGGCAATGGCGCTCGGAAAAAGGGACAGCATCACCAAACTCAGGACATGGGCCGGGCTCGCCGCCCGCAGCTCTCCCACCGCCTGGGGCGCGAAAAAGACAAGGAGCAGCGCCCCCGCCATCATGCTGTAGGCGGCAGTCTCCAGGCCGGAATAAGTCTTGGTCAGCTCTTTTTGCAGAAGATTGTAGACGCTCAGCACAAGCGCCGCCAGGAACAGCCACAGAATTCCCGAGTTTACGGTAAAGGCCCCCTTCATCATGAAGAGGACCAGGATTCCGCAAAACTCCACCCCTATGGCGGCCCACTGAAGCCCGCCCACTTTTTCTCTAAGAAATGCCATCGCCAGCAGGGCGGTGAGGATGGGGGCGGAGGATATGATTACGCTGCTTGTGGCAGAGGTTACTGTGATAAAGCCTTGGTTGAACGCCGGGATATAGATTGAAAATCCTGCGGCCCCGGCAAATAAAAAGAGCTTTATGTCCCTCCTTCGGGGGAGTTTCATTCCTGAAAAAAAGCCCGCCATAACCATAAACGCCGAGGCCATGAGGCACCTCAGGAAGCCCAGGGGCAGGGGGGAGAATTGGGACAGGGCGATCCGCGTAAACATATAGGCCAGAGACCAGCAGAAGGCCGCACAAAAGGCCCAGGTATGGTAGCTCCGGAGCGCTCTTCTCATGGGTAGCGCCTCCTTGAATTCTGAAACCGGAGGGTAGCCTCGCAGACGGCGGCAGCCGACGGCGGGGCGTCCCTCCGAAAGTCAGCCAAAGATACTTTGCTGAGATGGGTCAAACTTCGTAAGTGCCCGATACTGTATCGCCGCCCCGCTCCGTCCAGTTAGTGTGGAAGAATTTTCCCCGTTTGGCATCAAGCCTCTGATACATATGGGCGCCGAAATAGTCCCGCTGGGCCTGAAGAAGGTTGGCGGGCAGCAGGTCGGTGGTATATCCGTCGAAGTAGGCCAGGCCGGAGCTCATGGCAGGAACGGGAATGCCATGCTTGACGGCGGTTGCGGTCACCTCCCGCCAGGCGGGCACCAGCTCCTTTATAAGGGCCTTGAAATAGGGATCAAGAATAATATTTTTTATGTCAGGATCCCTGTCGAAGGCCTCCTTTATTCTGTCGAGGAAGACGCTTCTTATGATGCATCCTGCCCGCCAGATCAGGGCTATGGCTCCGTAGTT
>JBMNVK010000018.1:0-25636 GCA_050946755.1 Aminivibrio sp.
TCTGCCATGAGCAAAATCGCCGGACAGATAACCAGGGGGCCTGAATTCTTCAGAAAAGGCATGGAATTTCTGTATCCAAGGCCATTCCGCGAGGACGTAAAAAAAGCTGCTGAGAAGTTCGGAGTGTAGGATAATCTCATCTGGGCCATCATGCGTCAGGAGAGCGCCTTTAACCCCAGTGCCACCAGTTGGGTGGGGGCAGCGGGACTGATGCAGCTCATGCCCGCCACGGCGAAGGGCGAGGCAGATGCTCTGGGCATAAAGAGCTATAATTTATACAGCTCAGACCAGAACATAATCCTGGGCACTGCCCACATTGCCCGGCTTCTGAAGTCCTTTGGCAATACAGAGCAGGCAGTGGCTGCCTATAACGGGGGGTCAGGCTCCGCCAGACGGTGGCTTGCGGGCAGAGAAAAAGTCCCCCTCGACGAATGGATAGAGTCTGTACGCTTCGAGGAGACCAACGACTACGTCAGAAGAGTAATGGCAAATCTTCATATCTACAGAGCTCTCTACGGCGCCCCGAAGACGGGGGGCAAAGAACCGGTCTCCTCCGGAGAGGATGCGGCCGGGCAAAAGGCAGAAGAGATCCCCCTCCTGGCAGACGATGGGGGAAAATAAACAAGTGCCCCCGCACGGGGGCACTTGCAGCCTACTTTTAGCCTTCTCCGGGACGGCAGATGACGGGAAGTTCCCTAAGCCCTTCCAGGGCAGATTCAAAGTGCTTCCACTCCAATAGGAACTCTCCGTTATTCTCCGACTTAAGGTAGTCTCTTACCGCCAGCATGGCCGCCTTTCTGCAGACAAAGGCGATGTCCCCTCCCGTCCTGCCGTCGGTGAGCCTAGCCAGGGTGCTTATCCGCACCTCCGGAGAAAGAGGCTTCTTCCTGAGATGTATTTCAAAAATTCTCTCTCTCGCGGCCGAGTCAGGCCTCGGAAGCTCCAGTATGAGGTCGAAGCGGCCCGCTGCAAGCAGAGCCGGATCCACCAGATCCAGCCTGTTGGTGGTGCCCAGCACCACTACGCCCTTAAGCTCCTCAATGCCGCTCATCTCCGCAAGGAACTGGCTTATTACCCTCTCGGTAAAGCTGGCGCCGCTTCCGCTGTCCCTGCCCCGCACCGGCGCAAGGGATTCAATTTCGTCAAAGTAGAGGATGGACGGCGAGGCCTGTTTGGCCGTTCTGAAAACGTCCCTTATAGCCCGTTCGCTCTCGCCTACGTACTTCGACATAAGGGCCGGCCCCTTTACGGAGATGAAGTTTACGCCGCTCTCCCTCGCCAGAGCCCGGGCCAGCAGGGTCTTCCCCGTGCCGGAAACGCCGTGAAGCATAATACCCTTGGGCGGCGTAATCTCATATCTGTCGAAAAGATCCCGGTGCTGAAGGGGCCACTGAACCGCATCCCTCAGCTCTTCCTTTATGTCGTCCAGTCCGCCGATATCCCTCCATGAAACGTCAGGCACTTCCACGAAGACCTCCCGGATTGCCGATGGCTCAACTTCTTTGAAGGCCTCAAGAAAGTGATCCATCCGCACGTCCATGGCCAGCAGCCGGTCGTAGGGAATATCCTCCATCTCCATGTCGATCTCAGGGAGGAGCTCCCTAAGACAGGCCATGGCGGCCTCCTTTGCCAAGGCTTCAAGGTCCGCCCCCACGTAGCCGTGAGTCATCTCGGCGATCCGCTTCATATCCACGTCTGCCGCCATAGGCATTCCTCTTGTGTGGATGGTAAGAATTTCCAGCCTGCCCGTCTTGTCCGGAATGGGAATCGAAATCTCCCTGTCGAACCTCCCGGGCCGGCGCAGCGCCGGGTCCAGGGTGTTGGGTATATTGGTGGCTCCGATGACCACAATCTGCCCCCGGGATTCAAGGCCGTCCAGAAGGGCCAGCAGCTGGGCCACCACCCGTCTCTCCACCTGCTTTTCTCCCCCCATATCTTCCCTCTTGGGGGCTATGGCATCTATCTCGTCTATAAAAATAATGGAGGGAGCATGGGCCTGGGCGTCCTCAAAGACGTTTCTCAGCCTCTCCTCGCTCTCGCCGTAAAACTTTCCGATGATCTCCGGTCCTGAAATGTGGGTAAAATAAACGTCCGTCTCCGAGGCCACCGCCCTGGCAATCACAGTTTTCCCCGTGCCGGGAGGGCCGTACAGAAGCACCCCTTTGGGGGGCTGAACCCCCAGCCTGTCAAAAACCTGGGGAAACCGCAGAGGAAGCTCAATCATCTCCCTGATCCGCTGGATCTGGGGTCCGAGGCCGCCGATATCCTCATAGGATATTTTTTCCTTCTTTTCGAGCTCAAGCTGCTTCTCTACATTGACATAAGTGGCCTTGCTTACGATGACCGACCCTCCCGGGGCGGTGTTCATCACCCTGAAATCACAGATGCGGGCGCCGAAGAGATTGGTGCGCACCCGGTCACCCTCCCTTACGGGCATTCCCTCCAGCAGAGACCGGATATAGGCTGCATCCCGCTCCTTTTCCAGCAGGGCGGTGCTGGTAAGGGGCTTCAGGGTGATGCTTCCCGCAAAACTGTGCTCTGCCTTATTGACCTCCACTTTGTCGTCTATTCCCACATGGGCGTTCTCCCTGGTAATGCCGTCTATCTGGATAAAACCTCTGCTTCCGTCCTCAGTCATATCCGAGTCGCAAGAAAGGAGCCGCGCCGCGGTAATCTTCTTTCCATTAATATCGATGATCCTCCCCTCGGACAGACCCAGCTCCTTTATGTCCTCCGGGGCCATCCGGGCAATCCCCTTGCCCACATCCTTCGGCATGGCTTCCTTCACCTTGAACATATGCTATTACCTCTTTTCAAAATATCGTCATACCGGGACGATCCGTCCCCCTCCGAAATATTACCACTAAAAAACCCTCCCCTAACACGGGGAGGGGATGATGCTGTATTCAGGTATCAGCGGGCCACCGCCGCCTCAATTCTGCCTGGATAGGCCTCCAGTCCTACCTTCAGGATATCCATGGCCTTCGTCAGATCCTCGTTCTTGAGCACATAGGCAAGCCTGAATTCCTGTCTGCCAAGTCCCGGTGTGGCATAGAACCCCTCTCCGGCGGCAGCCATGAGGGTTTCCCCGTCCACATCGAAGTTCTGAAGCATCCATATGATGAACTTCTCTGCATCGTCCACAGGCAGCTTCACCATTACGTAGAAGGCACCCTTCGGTTCGCTGCAAATAACGCCCGGCATCTCCTTCAGTGCCTTGTAAAGAGTGTTGCGCCTGGACTGGTATTCTTTGTTGACCTCCTCAAGATAGGACTTGGGAGTGCTGTATAGGGCCGTTGCCCCTACCTGCTCAAGGGTGGGAACGCACAGTCTTCCCTGAGCAAGCTTCAGGATCTGGGCCATAAATTCTTTGTTTCTGCAGGCTATGCAGCCGATCCTTGCGCCACAGGCGCTGTATCGCTTTGAGACGGAGTCAACTATAATAACTCTGTCCTCAATTCCGGGAAGATGGCCGAAGCTCGTGTATACAAGGCCGTCATAGACGAATTCCCTGTAGACTTCGTCCGCCACGATATAAAGGTTATGCTTCAGTGCCAGCTCCGCCAGCATATCCATCTCTTCCCTGGTATAGATGGTTCCCGTCGGGTTGCCGGGATTGGCCACCAGGACTGCCCTGGTACGAGGGTTGATGAGCGCTTCGATCTCCTCTTTCGACGGCAGATGGAAGCCTTCCTCGGCTTTTGTGGTGATGGGCTGCACCTTAACGTTCACAGAACCGGCAAAGGCGTTATAATTGGCATAAAAGGGTTCGGGGATCAGCACCTCGTCGCCTGGGTCGCACATGGCCATGAAGGCAAACATAAGGGCCTCACTGCCGCCGGCGGTTACGATAATATCCTCCCTTTCAAAGGGAATATTGAAGCCCTTGTAGTAGTTGCTCATGGCGTCCCTTAGATCGTTATTTCCCTGAGATGTAGCGTACTCAATTACTTCCTGGGAAAATCCTCTGATGGCTTCAAGAAAAGAGGACGGTGTTTTAATATCGGGCTGCCCGATATTAAGGGGATAGATCTTCTTGCCCTTTGCTTTGGCTTCCTCTGCATAGGGTAGGAGCCGTCTTACGGGTGACGACTGTAGAGCCAGGATTCTTTCAGAAAATTTCACTGGAATTACCCCCTTATATTAAACTGGAAGAACCTTCAGGTAAAATGATATCATAAAACCTGTCAGTCTATGCAAAATCAGACCAGGACAAAAAAGCTCAGACTGAGCGCCAGGAGGTGCAGTGCTAGAATGAAGAGAATGGAGCTTCTTAAAAGGCTCTCCTTCGATAACGGGAAAAAAATGATCCTTCTTGTGATGGATGGTCTTGGAGGCCTTCCCGGGTCTGACGGCAAAACCGAGCTTGAGGCCGCCTCCACCCCAAACTTTGACCGGCTTGCCCGCAAGAGTGAACTTGGCCTCCTGGACATAGTGGATACAGGGATTACGCCCGGAAGCGGTCCGGGTCACCTCTCTCTCTTTGGGTACGACCCTCTGGAGTTCTCCATAGGCAGGGGAATTTTGGAGGCTATGGGCGTAGGCGCCCATGTGGGCCCCGGCGATGTATGTGCCAGAGGCAATTTCTGCACCAGCTCCGGTGGAGTGATATCTGACCGCCGGGCAGGCAGAATAGCCACGGAAAAGAGTGCTCTGCTGGTAGAGAAGCTTGCCGCCGCCATAAAAGAAGTGGACGGAGTTAAGGTGAGCCTTTACCCGGGCAAGGAGCACCGGTTCGTTTCTGTCTTCTCAGGTCCTGGGCTCGGTGAGGAAGTGGCCGATGCCGACCCTCAGAAAGATGGCGTCCCTATGAGATACGCTGAGGCCCTTGCCCCCGGCGGGGTGAAAATGGCAGCGGCGGCCAACTCTTTCCTGAAAAGAGCAGCGGAAGTTCTGGACGGAGAGTCCCCGGCAAACGGCTGCCTGCTGCGGGGCTTCTCATCTGCTCCGGACATCCCCCTCATGGGAGATCTCTACAGCATAAAGCCTGTAGCAGTGGCAACCTATCCCATGTACAGGGGTCTTGCAAAACTTGTGGGTATGGAGGTTGTTGATGCGGGAGAGACCCCGGGGCAGCTCTTTGACACAGTAGCCCTCCTTTGGGAGAAATATGATTTCTTCTTTGTCCACATAAAATATACGGACAGCAGGGGCGAGGACGGCGATTTTGACGGCAAGAAAAAAGTGATTGAGCAGATCGACGCCCTTCTGCCGCAGCTTCAGGATCTCTCTCCCGATGTGCTGGCGGTCACCGGGGACCACAGCACCCCGAGTGCCATGGCATCCCACTCCTGGCACCCTGTGCCCTTCCTTCTATACAGTTCCTTTGCGAGGTGGGGAGCCTCTGAAGGCTTCGGTGAAAGAGAGTGCGCTGCAGGAGCAGCAGGCCGCATTCCCGGCAAGGACCTGCTGGGTCTGATGCTTGCCCATGCCGGACGGCTCGAAAAATATGGTGCGTGAGGTGGAGCAGTGGAAGGACAGAAGCTGATAAAAACAGGAGATGTAAAGAAGCTTGAAAAAGACAGCCGTTTCAAGGTAATGGGAGTAATTTCAAAATCCTCCCTCAGAAAAGACAGAAACGGCAGGAACTACTGGGATATAGCTCTCATGGATGAAGAGGGAGTCATCGAGGGAAAGGTCTGGGGCAACTCCCGCTGGTGGGACGTAAGCGAAGGGGAGGGCAGGGTTGAAATAGCCGATCCTGCCGGGTCGGAACAGTTTGGCGACATGACGGGAAAGACCCTGGGTCTTGCCGGCCACGTGGCCGAATTCAGGGGCCAGCCTCAGTACAACTTCAGCGAAATCCACTACATGGACCAGGCAAAATACCCGCCTCACCAGTATGTTCAGCGGTCCCCCATGGAGCAGACGGCCCTCGAGGAAGAGTTCAACGGTCTGGTGGACTCCTGCGGAGAGCCTTTGGCCTCCTTTCTCCGCTATCTCTTCTTCGAAAGAAAGATATGGGATGCCTTCAGGGACTGGCCCGCCGCAGTAAGCCATCATCATGCCTATGTAGGAGGCCTTCTGGAGCACACTGTGGCAGTGGCCAGGACTGCAAAATCCCTGGCAGAGGCCTCAGCGGCCTCAGGATACGAGGTCAGCGTGCCTGTGGCGGTGGCGGGGGCCCTTCTTCACGACCTCGGCAAGATTGATTCCTACCGGCTGACCCCCGCACCCCAGATGACTGTGGAGGGAGCAGTAATAGACCATATAGTCCTGGGTTACGGAGTCTTCTCCGATATCGCCGGAGAATTTGGTCTGGACAAAGATCTCAGACTGGCCCTGGGACATATACTTGTGAGCCATCACGGCAGCCGGGAATTTGGCTCTCCAGTCCTTCCGGCCACCCCGGAGGCTCTGATAGTAAGCGCTTCCGATGAGCTCGACTTTCGGCTTTTCTGCTGGAAATCTGCTGTTGATCGTACTGAGGATGACAGGGAGATAACGGACTATCATCCCTCCGCCCAGAGAAGATTTTGGCGGGGAGGCCTTGAAATTGCCCCATAAGCTGACCATCTCCCCCTCTGATGACGGCCGTCGTCTTGACAAGGTAATCCGGTCCATATGGCCTGGCCTGCCCCTAAGCGTCGTTATGAAGGGACTGAGGACAGGGGCTGTGCGGCTGGACGGGAAAAAAGCGCCCATAAACTTCAGGGTTTCAGCGGGGCAGGAACTCTACGTCCCCTGGGACAGCCCCCGGGATACGGCAGGAAACTACCGGCACCGCAGAACACTTCCCGTTCTGTTCCGCGACAGAGGTCTATGGGCCGTCGACAAGCCTTCGAACCTCCTGGTGCAGCCTGCCAGGAAGGGACAGGACAATGTCATCGACAGGGTCAGATACATGCTGAGCCTTGAGGGAGCAGAGGAGAGAGCCTACGCCGTTCACAGGCTTGACCGCAACACCACAGGAATCATGCTGGTGGCTCTGTCAGGCCCTCCCCTGCGAATCCTTCAGGATGCCTTCCGGGACAGGACCATCGGCAAGACCTATCTTGCGGTGGTGGCGGGACTTCCGAAAACCTCCGGTGAAATTGACAGCCCCCTGCTGAAGTCTCCGTCATCAAACATGGTGCAGGTGGACCGCCGGGGCAAAGACGCCCTGACAAGGTACCGCCTTCTCGCCGGGGGCAGGGATATCTCTCTGGTGGAAATCGAACTCATAACGGGAAGATCCCACCAGGCCAGGGTCCATATGGCCTCCGTCGGCCATCCCATACTGGGGGATGTTCGCTACGGCAGGGATGACATAAACGGACGGTTTCAGAAGTTGGGAGTACGCCGTCCCCAGCTTCACAGCTGGAAACTTCGATTCGAAACTCTCAACGGGGAGCTTTCCCATCTGGCCGGCGTAACTCTGGAAGCGCCTCCTCCGGAGGACATGCTTGCCCTAAGCAGCGCAATGGGATGGCCGGGACTTTAAGCTTTATGATGATTGCGGGAAACAGGCCGAAAGGCCGGAAAGGAGCAGATTATGGAACTGAAAATCACTGCTGATCCAAAAGTAATGGAAAGACTGAGAAAAATTGGCGAGGCCTATGTAATACAGAGGACCATAGGCTCCGGATGAGCCCACAGAAGAGTCTTCAGGGTTGAAGAAGGCGCCCCTCCGGCGGAGGGGGAGTACAAAAAAATTGAACAGGACGATGTGACCCTCTGGGTTCCCTCGTTTGTCAGATTCAGGGACAACACTGTGAACGTCATACAGGCAGGGGTATTATGGTGGGCGTTTCTCATGGTTAACACCGTAATGCAGGACGATGGAGCTCCCTCCTGCGGATAGAGAACTGCAAATTTTGCTGCGGGTGTTTTGGACTATTTCAATCAATTCTCCCCAGTCTATTGGTGGATGAACAAAAGAATGCTATGATATTAAAGGTCTCAAACGGCATAAGCCGTAATTCTACAGGAGGTGTGTTTAATGGCCTTGGTAAAGCGTACTTCCTCTAACGTTCTCCTCGATACGGCGCTAAAAAACTTCTATGCCGCAGCTGAGGAGATGGGTCTTGACGAAGGACTCATTGATATTCTCAGCCATTCCGAGCGGCAGGTTGCCATCTCTATCCCCGTGGAGATGGACGACGGGACGGTGCGGGTTTTTGACGGATACCGAGTGCTTCACTCGGCGGCCATCGGCCCTGGCAAGGGCGGAATCCGCTACCACCAGGACGTGAATCAGGAAGAGTGTGAAGCTCTTGCCATGATGATGACCTGGAAGTGCTCCCTTGCCGGAATTCCCTACGGAGGAGGAAAGGGAGGAGTCGCAGTAGACGCCCTTCAGCTCTCCCCGAAGGAAAAGGAGCGCATCACCAGAACCTATGCAGCCCGTCTGGCCTCCGTCCTCGGATCCTGGATCGACATCCCTGCCCCTGACGTGGGTACGGGCGCTCCAGAGATGATATGGATTATGGATACCGTCAGCAGGATCAAAAACGAGCTGGATCCCGGCGTCATAACAGGAAAACCTGTAGGCAACTGGGGCTCCAAGGGGCGTACCGCCGCCACCGGCTACGGTGTCGCTACCTGTGCCCTTGAGCTCCTCAAGAACCTGGGCAAATCTGCCGAAGGCGCCACTGTCGCCATCCAGGGCTTCGGCAATGTGGGCACCTATGCTGCTCTTACCATGGTGGATGCAGGCGCCAAAGTCGTGGGCATCAGCGACATCACCGGTACTTACTATGCCCCTCAGGGGATAGACGTCCAGAAGGCGTTTGACCATGTACAGAACCATCCCAAGCGTCTCCTTGAAGGATTCACCTGTGACGGCTGTCAAAAGATGGACCTCCCCGAGGTGCTCTACCTCGAGTGCGATATCCTCATACCTGCCGCCCTTGAAGGAGTACTAAACGGAGAAAACGCAGACAAGGTCAAGGCAAAATACATCGTCGAGGCAGCAAACGGCCCCCTTACGCCTGAAGCAGACGAGATCCTTGACAAAAAGGGCATCCTCATTGTTCCTGACTTCCTGGCAAACTCCGGCGGCGTGATCGGCTCCTACTTTGAGTGGGCCCAGAACCTGAGCGGCTTCTTCTGGACCATTGAAGAGTACAACGAAAGGCTCATACGCATCATGAAGGAAAACTTCGAGACCGTGTGGACCTACGCCAAAGAGAAGAACGTCAAAATGCGCCGGGCAGCCTTCATGGCAGCGATCCAAAGAGTTGCTGACGCCGTAAAGGCAAGAGGGGTATACCTCTAAAACTTGGCAGCGCAACATATAAAACAGAAGGGCCGGGACATCCCGGCCCTTTGTAGTGGCTTCCTTTAAGATCCGCAAAAAATCTTCACTCTATTTTAATAAATCGTTCCCTTACGGCTTAAGGCGGTAGATCATCCTGGGCCAGGGAATGGCCTCTCTTATGTGCTGAAGGCCCGCGATCCATGCCACCACCCGCTCTAGTCCCATTCCGAAGCCGCTGTGGACGAAAGTCCCGTATTTTCGGAGGTCAAGATACCAGTCATAGGCCTCCTCCGGCAGCTTCTCATCCCTGATCCTCTCCAAAAGCCGGTCGTAGGAGTCCTCTCTCTGGGAGCCGCCGATAATCTCTCCGTATCCCTCCGGGGCCAGCAGGTCATCACAGAGGACCAGATCGGGGTTCTCCGGGTGCTCTTTCATATAAAAGGCCTTGATGTCCTTAGGGTAGTTCTCGATAAAGACGGGCCTGTCGAACTGCTTTGTAAGGATGGTCTCATCATCATTGCCCAGGTCCGATCCATAGGGTGTGTCGCTTCCCAGTTTCTTAAGCATTTCAATGGCTTCGTCATACTGGAGATGAGGGAAGGGAGCCTTAACAGTCTCCAGCTTTGAAATATCCCTCCCCAGGAACTCCAGATCTTCCCGCCGGTGCTCCAGGGCATAGCTTACGATGTGGCATATGAGCCTCTCCTGCAGGTCCATGTTGTCTTCATGATCAAAAAAAGCCATCTCCGGCTCGAGCATCCAGAATTCGGTCAAATGACGGCGGGTTTTGGATTTTTCTGCCCTGAAAGTGGGACCGAAGCAGTAGACCTTGCCAAAGGCCGCTGCAGCCGCCTCTAGATAAAGCTGTCCCGTCTGGGCCAGATAAGCCTTGGAGTCAAAGTAGTCCAGCTCGAAGAGCCCCGAAGCTCCTTCTCCTGCAGCGCCACTGATGATGGGGCTGTCCACCAGCATGTAGCCGTCGTTCCGCAGAAACTCTCTGGCCGACCATATGACCGACTCCCGGATCCTCAAAATGGCCTGTTGTCTGGGGCTTCTCAGCCACAGATGCCGGTGATCCAGCAGAAAGTCCACCCCGTGATCCTTTTTGCCAATGGGGTATTCCTCCGTCGGGTTCTGAACAACCGACAGGGAGGTTATTGTAAGTTCTACGCCGGATGGGGCCCTTTCATCCTTTCTGACAGTGCCTCCGACCTCGACAGAGGCCTCAAGCCAAAGTCCCTTGGCGGCAGCAAAGGTCTCCTCCGGAACTTCTTTTTTTACCATAACTCCCTGAACTGTACCAGTTCCGTCTCTGAGCTGCAAAAAGTGTATCCTGCCCGAACTCCTCATATTATAAAGCCATCCCCGGACAGTTACATTTTCTCCCTCTCTGGACGGCAGATCTTTGATATGGGTCCATGGTGCAATCATGGGCATACTACCTCCAATCATCAAATTTTGTTCTAAAATCTGCAGCCAATCCTGCTTGCCAGTATGATACACTAAACATCACAGCAACACTAAGCAAAAAGGAGAGTAAACCGTGATAATTCCTCGCCTCGTAATTGCGGATGAAAGAAGGAATGATTCCATTCCCCCCGGCATCCTCCTTGTAGCCGCCCTGAAAAGTGCCGGCCGTCCGCTGCGGATCTTCTGTGCAGATCCTGATGAATATCTGGTGCGTCTTGTATCATTGGCTGCCGGTGAACCCGTAACGATACTGGATTCTTTTACCTGCGGAAGCCCCAGGATTCTTAAAACTCTGTTTCAGGTATCCTGCGATCCCGGGTGCCTTAACGTCATTCTGGCTCCCCTCGGGGAGAGGCGGGATGACGACAGCTTTACCGTATTCACCCAGGGTCCGTCTCTGGCAAAGCTTCTTGAATGCCCCATTCTGCCCGTGATCTACTCCGACTCATCTTCGGCTGTAATCGCAGGCCTTCTTGAAAAGGCCGTATCGGGCATAGCTGAAAGGGAAGAAGTGTCCGTGCCCGGCGTGATATTTTCCTCGGTTCTCAACCCCAGGGAATTTCAGCTTCTTGAGATAGAGGCAGGAAGAAGAACCCCCCTGCTGAGCCTTGGCTACATTCCCAAGACCCTGGAGCGAAAACGCACCTCTCTCCTTGAACTATGCCTGGATTCTTCTGCCGAAAAGGCGGCCCTGCCCCTGAAATCAGCTGCGGCTCAGCTGGCATCCATGGAGGGGCAGATCGACTGGAATGCCCTTTGGGGGTTTGCAAGACTGTCTGCCAAATGGTCAAAAGTGGAGGAACCTCACAGGGACAGGGCAAAAGGACACACCATGGGAGTTATGGCTCACGGAGCTCTGGACCTTGAAGGGGATAACGCTTCCAGACTTTTTTCCTACCTCGGCTTCAATGTAAGAAAAATCTACCCCGGCGAGGCGGGGCGGCCGTCTGATTTGTACGGACTGTACATTCCCCACGGACTGGGTTTCCTCTGTGCCGAGCACCTCCTTGGAATACCCTCGGCCAGGACGTGGTTTTCCCGAATCTTCGACAGCGGAGTTCCTGTATTCGTAAACGGAGGAATATCTCTCCTTCTGGGCGAATCCTTCGTCCTTCCAAACGGAAAAAGCTATGAGGGGATGGGCCTGTTCCGGTACAGAGGGCAGTACACCATGCCCTCCTCCGACTTCACTAAAGTTGAAATATCCTCCTTTGAGGGGGACGACGTCCTCAACCTGGGTGAAAAGCTGAGGGGGCGCCGGGTCTCCTATACATCGGTCCACAACCCCGGAGAAAGATCCCGGTCCATATGGACTCTTAAGGATGCCAAGACCGGCAGAGACCTGGGCCTCAGCGGATGGAGCCGTGCAAGGGGTGTGGCTACGGATCTCTGTGTGGATATCTGGAGCAACATGGAGGCCGTATATCGCTGGCTGGTCCACCGTAAAGCCTGACTCCGCCTTAAAAAATCCCTGCCGCAGCCAGAGCCTCCGCCGGATTTTTGTAGGACAGGGGCTCATGGGGCAAAAAGTCTCCGATGGCGGCGAAAGCAGCGTTGCCGAAGGTCCGGGCAGCCTGGCGGTCGCTCTCTGCATCGCCCAGAAACAGAGGCCGGGAGGCTCCGGCCCTCCCGCACAAAATAGATAGACCAAGGGGCGAAGGCTTGAAAATATCGTCATCGGAAGAAACGGTCATGCTTTCAGGAAAGTCCTCCCATCCTATAACCTTAAGGCCGAGGGCCAGCTCTGCCGCAGAACGCCCTGTATAAATGGCGGCAGGGAGAGGCAGATCTTTCCAGCTGAAGGAGACCAGGGGCGCTTCTCTCTCCCAAAATCCCGATCTTCTGGTGGTATGGACCGGCTTCATCCCGAGCCTTTCATATTCATCCCCTCCAAAGTACATCTCCCCGCAGACATCCCGAACAGTCTTCCTGCACATGGTTACCCCGAAAGCATCCTTCACCCACTTCTCCAGGTCATCATCGGCATCCTCCAGCAGAGCCCGCCATTCTTCCGGCGGAGGAAGGCTCTCTGACAGAAGGTAAGATGAGGATGCTGCAGCGCAGTTGATGGCCGCCCAGGCAATATCATAATCATCATTGAAAGCCGGATGGGTCTTTGTGGCGGCAAAATGATCGTAAGAAAATCCTCCGCCGTCAGGAATCCGTCCCAGAACTCTTATCCATGCCCATACGAGACTCTCCGCCACAACCGCCGGGTAGGACCGGGAGGCGTCTACAAGTACTCCGTCCACATCAAAGACTAGAAGATCAATCCCGGCAAAACCTCCTCTCTCTGTCCCGCCGGCAAGGTCAGACACGGGAGTTCCCATCTTTCCTTCCTTCGCCCCCTGTTTCTGCCTCGGCGCCAAGGGTGAGCAGATATTTTTTCCAGAGAAAAATTGCCGATGCCGCCAATATCGATCCCACTCCCAGCCCCAGGACGATATAGTCGCCCCTTCCCCTGCCCATAAGATACCCCCCCATACCTGCCAGGGCATAGCCATAAAGGACAATCGTCCCCATGGATAGAACCAGAACGATCTGCCTCATACCAGCAAACATCCTCTCTTTTTTTAAATTACCCTTGCCCCTTTCGGGGCGCTATGTTAAAGTATTCCAAAATCCACTATACTGACTGTTATACAAAAGGCTTTTTTAAATATCTGAAAATTTGCAGGGGAGGTTCTTCAAAATGAGAGAACCGCGTCTATATACAACATCGGCGGACTACGCCTATCAAGAGCTTCGCCACCGCATTATAACAAAACAGCTTAAACCGGGACAGCGCCTACCGGAGGTAAATATTGCGGTTCAGATGGGAGTAAGCAGAACTCCCGTAAGGGAAGCTCTCAGGAGGCTGGCCAGCGAAGGGCTCGTTATAATCATACCCAACAGCGGCGCCCGCCTTGCAGCTCCCACCCTCAGAGAAATACAGGACACCTTCCTTGTAAGGGAGCAGCTCGAATGTCTTGCTATCAGCCTTGCTGCTGAAAAAATCGGAGATCGGCACCTCCGCAGGCTTGAGGAAGCCCTCCTTGAGGAGGCCAGGGCCATCGACGAAAAAAATCTTGAGACCTATCTCGAGGTAAACGAGGCCTTCCATAAGGCCGTCGCTGACGCCAGCGGCAATCGGGTGCTGGCTGAATATGTCGAAAACATCCTTGCGAGAACCAATGCCTACGTCGTATTCTATGACCCCTTCCACCAGGGTGAGACGAAGCTGTCCGTCGACTCCCACAAAGAAATCCTCATGGCTCTCAGGGCCCACGATGTGGACAGGTCCGTAAAGCTCATGAAGCGCCACCTGAAGGATTCAATCCAGGGGCTCAGTGAAGCTCTGGAGGAATAACCTGGCCTTTCCCGTAAAAATTGGCGGGGATCAATCCCCGTCTTTTTTATGGCCAAAAAAAGAACATAACTGGTGAGAATATATTAAAAGCCCTGGGAGGTACGACCAAAAATGACCGCAAGGATCCCCATTCTGGACCTTACCAGAAACTACGAAAGAATCAGGGATGAAATCGGGCAGGCCATCGCCGGAGTGCTCGAAAGCCAGCAGTTTATCATGGGGCCCGATGTGGCTGCCTTTGAACAGGAGTGCAGCTCCTATCTGGAGGGGATTCCCGCCATTACCTGCGCTTCCGGCACAGATGCCCTTGTCCTTGCCCTGATGGCTCTGGATATAAAAGAGGGAGACGAAGTAATCACAACCCCTTACAGCTTCTTTGCTACCGTCAGCTGCATCACAAGGCTCGGGGGTACCCCCGTCCTGGTGGATGTAGATCCCGACACCTACAACATAGACCCTCAAAAGGCCCTGGAGGCGGCAACTCCCAGAACAAAAGCCTTTCTTCCAGTCCATATCTTTGGCCAGATGGCCCCCCTCGAATCTGTCATCGATGAATTCAAGGCCAGAGGCATTGCCGTAGTGGAGGACACCGCTCAGGCTCTGGGCTCCTGGAGAAAGGTCGATGACGCCATAGTCAGGGCGGGTGCGTGGGGTGATATGGGCTGCTTCTCCTTCTTCCCCACCAAAAATCTTGGCTGCTACGGCGATGGCGGCATGATAACCGCCTGGGATGAGGGGATAGCCTCCAGACTAAGAAAACTCAGGGTTCACGGCGCCGACACTACGTACTTCCATGATGAAGTGGGCTTCAACAGCCGTCTTGACTCCATCCAGGCCGCTGTTCTCAGGGTTAAGCTGCGGCATCTTGAAGAGTGGAATGAAGACAGGCGCAGGATTGCCGGCCGATATTTTGCCCTTTTCGCTGAAAAAAATCTCATTGGAACCGTAGTTCCTCCGGCAGAACTGTCCGGCAACTATCACACATATCATCAGTATGTAATCAAGGTCCCCCGCAGAGATGAACTGCAGGCCTTTCTTGAGGAGCGGGGCATCACTTCCAGAGTCTACTATCCTCTGTGCCTTCACCTGCAGAAATGTTTCAGCTTTCTAGGATACCAGGAGGGAGACTTCCCTGTATCAGAAAAGCTGAGCAGGGAAACTCTGGCCCTTCCCGTATTTCCTGAGCTCACCATGGAAGAGCAGGCAAGGATAGTAGAAAGCATCGCCGACTTTTACCGCAAGTAGCTTAACCAATATTGACCTTTATGCTGAAACCGTGTAAAATACCGATGCAAAATCAGGCTGTTGCTTGTAAATTCAGTGCAGTAGCAAAGCCCTGATACGGAGGTAGAAACCATGTTTCCCTTTTTCTTTGATCCAACCATGATGCTCTTGATCCCTGCGCTCTTGCTGGCTCTATGGGCACAGACCAGGGTAAAAACAGTATTTGCCCGCTATAGTACGGTAGGCTCGAGGCAGGGCATCACTGCCGCCGCTGCGGCCAGAGCTCTTCTGGACCGCTTTGGCCTCGTGGATGTCCCCATAAACCGTGTAGCTGGAAATCTCACAGATAACTATGATCCAAGGAGGAAAAGCCTTAGCCTGTCCGACTCAGTCTACTCCAGCACGAGCATAGCTGCCATTGGAGTGGCTGCTCATGAAGTGGGCCATGCCATTCAGGACAGCGTCAACTACTCTCCTCTCCGCATAAGAAATGCCATTGTTCCCGTCGTGGGCATAGGCTCTTCCATGGCCTTCCCCTTATTCTTCATAGGCATTCTTTTCAGAGGTCAGACTCTTATGGACCTTGGCATCCTCCTCTTTCTTGGAGTTATCATCTTTCACCTCGTAACTCTTCCGGTGGAATTCGATGCCAGCAACAGGGCCCTCAAAGTCCTGGGCGATACGGGCATCCTCTCCGTCGACGAGATCGCCGGTGCCGGCGCCGTCCTCAAGGCTGCCTCATGGACCTATGTATCGGCTACGGTCATGGCCTTTGCCCAGATGATCCGCCTCCTCTTTCTGAGAGGGATGTACGGCGGCCGGGACTAGAAAACGGCAGGAGCATAAGAGTGCTTTCAAAGGGCGCAAAATGGAGCGGCTTCGCAAGTCGCTCCATTTTATTTTTCAATAGCTTTTCCATCGGAGCGGAGGCAGAGAAATGAGAGGAATAGAGGCTGCCCTGCATGTATGGGAACAGGTCCGATCCGGAAAGTTCGCTTCCGAATCCATCCGCCGGGTAGCAGACCTCCTGTCACCCGGTGATCTTGTCCTTGCATCATCCCTGGTATATCTTTCCATGAGGAGGCAGTTCCTCTGGAAGGAGATAAGCGGATCATTCCTCAAAACATCCCCCAGAGGTCTATCCCGAATAGCGGAAGATGCTCTGTGTATCGGAACGGCAGGTATCCTTGAGCTTCGTACCTTCGCCCCCAGAGTACTGGTGAACGGCCTTGTTCAGGAGCTTAAAAAGGCTGGGGACGAAAGGGGTTCAAGAATAGTAAACGCTGTCCTCCGGCGAGTCGTAACCGAAGGCCCTGCAAAAATGAAGCGCATTGGTGAGTCGGGCGGTCTCAAGGAGCAGTCTCTCTACTGCGGCGTTCCCTCTTGGGTGGCGTCTGAATGGCGCAACGCCTGGGGTGACGAGGGCAAAAAACTTCTTAAAATGATGCTTATCCGTCCTTACTCCTCTTTCAGGGTAAACTCCGCAGCTGACCGGGAGAAAATCCTTTCTGACGCGAGAGAGAAAGGAATCCGGTGCTGGCAGTCTCCCTTTACTCCTTCCTCCCTGCGGCTGGCAGGCACTATATTCCCGCTCCGCTTCCCCGGATACTCCGAAGGCATTGCTACACCCCAGAACGAATCCTCCATACTGGTGGCGGAGGTTATAAAAAAACTCTACAGAGGAGGCCCCATACTTGAGATGTGCTCCGGACGGGGGATAAAAACCGCTCAGTTAGCCTCCCTGCTGCACGATGCCCCCCTTGAGGGAATAGAGCTCTCTCCTGCCAAGGCAAGGGCTGCTGAAAAAGAGCTTAACAGAACGGGACATAAAGGAAGAATAAAAATTGCTGTCGGCGATGCCCTTAAAGTAGCTCCCTTATCAGAGCCCGCCATGATCTCTCTGGATGCCCCCTGCTCAGGCAGCGGCACCTGGAACAGAAGGCCTGAGGCAAAATGGCGCCTTATCCCGGAAAAACTGGATTCCCTGGCCTCATTGCAGGTAAATCTGCTTAAAAGAGCAGTTTCCCTGCTTGCGCCGGGAGGCATTGTGGTCTACTCTACATGTAGCCTGCTTAAAAAAGAAAACGAAAACGTTGTTGCCGCCGTTCTGTCAGATGATCCTGATCTGGTTGAGCTATCTTTTCCCTTCAGCGGCCCTTTCTTCAGGAGGGGCCGGCCTTGGGGAACCTACATCTGGCCGGAACTGCCCTGGCTCGACGGATTTTACATGGCCGCAATAATGAAAAAATCGGGAGGGAAAGCTGTTGATGGGTAGAATCTTCCGCTGGGCCGTTGTGCTGGTAATCCTTGTAATGCTGATATCGGGCAGCGTAGCCTTTTACACCATATTTTTCGGAGGGAAAGATCTTGTAATTCCTCCTCTCAGGGAGATGTCAGTCCTGGACGCCGTTGATGAGGCGGAGAGGATTGGCCTCGAGGTTAAGATTGAACAGGTCGACTCGTCCATCCCTGCCGGTACCGTGCTGGCCCAGTGGCCTGAGCCGGGCACAAAGGTCCGCCGGGATAAAAATATAATCATCAAGATAAGCAGGGGAGGAAACAAAAGAGCTGTCCCTGATCTTAGGGGAATGGAGACTGCCCAGGCTCTAAAAAAAATTCAGGAGCTGGGGTTCACCGCCGGGGACATGGTGAAAATTAACGACGACTCCAGGGCTGCAGGTACGGTAATTGCCCAAAATCCTGCCGTGCCTGCTGTGGTGGACGACGAGGCAAAAATAGACCTCCTGCTGAGCCTGGGGCCGGTTCCAAAGGACGGAAGAGTACCCGTGCCAGACCTTGCTCAGCGCAATGAGGCCGATGGCAGAGAACTAATCGCCCAGAGCGGCCTTAAGTTTGGGGGGGTAGAGTATGTATCCACTCAGAACACCCCCGGAGGCATGATAATGTCCACCAAACCCAAAGCGGGCGCTATGGTCCGCCTTGGTGATTCTGTAAAACTGGTGGTAGCCACAAATCAGAAAAAACCTGAGCCTAAAGTGACGCCTCCAGGCTCTGCTGAAACCCCTTCTGGCACAACAACAGTTGAGCAGCAGCCGGCTCAGACAGTACAGGTGGGCCCGGCAGGCCCGGTAAAAACTGTGATTACTCCGAAGGATCCGGAAGTCGCAGGCGCCCTTGGCATCCCTACTGCCTCTACTTCCGGCGGGGTGCAGCAGGAGGTTCATCCCCCCCAGGAAGTCTCTGGAGCCACAGGTACGGCCAAAATCAGATATCAGGTTCCTCCCATTACAAAACCTATGGGCCTCAAAATTGAGATGGTGGACGCCACGGGAACAAAAAGCCTCCTGGCCCGGGACGTAAAGGGAGGAGAGTACATCACGCTTGATGCGCCCTTTGTAAGCGAAAGCGTGGTAACCATTTACCTCGGAGGAGAATTTGTCTGGCAGGAGAGGTACAGATGACCAGAAAAATACTTTATGCTCCGTCTCTTCTTTCGGCAGACCTTATGAACGTGCAATCCTCAGTGAAGGCCTTGGAAGGGGAGCATGACTGGCTTCATGTGGACGTAATGGACGGTGCCTTTGTTCCCAACATAACCTTTGGCCCCGGATTTGTGTCCGCACTCAGAGGAAAGTTCAGGGATGAAACCCTGGACGTCCACCTCATGATCGAAAAACCCGACCGATATGTAGACACTTTTCTTGAGGCAGGAGCAGACTGGCTTACCGTTCACCTTGAATCAGACCGTCACATCCACCGAACCCTAACCCGCATCAGGGAGGCAGGCAAGGGTGCAGGAGTGTCCATAACCCCCGGCGCCCCGGCAGAGCTGCTCCGCCCGCTTCTGCCCTTTGTAGATCTTGTTCTGGTTATGTCCGTCAATCCCGGCTTTGGGGGACAGTCCTTCATCCCCGAAACCCTGGAAAAAACAAGATCTCTCTGTCGGTGGAGGGAGGCGGGAGGGCACAAATTTCTCATTGAAATGGATGGAGGAATAGGAATTGAAAATGCGTCCCGGGTAGCCCTTGGCGGCGCTGATGTTTTGGTAATGGGAAGCGCCCTTTTCGGCGCAGGGAATCCCGCTCCCATTCTGCGGGAGATAAAGCTGAAAGTTAAGGAGGCAATCGCCCATGCCTGAGTACCGTGAAAAAAATCTGCAGGACTTGGGAAGAGAAGTAAAGCAGAAAAGAGAAGAGCAGGGGCTCTCACTGAAAGACGTCTACGAGGGCACCAAAATAAGGATCCAGTTCCTCGAAGGCATAGAAAAGGGGGACTTTTCCGAGTTTCCGGGGACTGTTTATGTCCGGGGCTTTATAAGAACTTATCTGCAATTTATTGAACTGGAGCTCCTCTGGCAGGACTACCTCCCTGTCCTCTCCGAAGGCGTAATTGAACCTGTCCGGGAGCAGGAGGAAGAGCCTGCCATAGTAGGCAAGTGCGCTCCTCCCACCAAAGGATTCAAGCCGGCCTCTCCCTTCTGGATCTTTGCCATACTGCTTCTCATCGCCGTTGGCTCTTCCTGGTATGTCTGGTACACCTGGGACAGAAACGGCCCTCCTCCCTTCACCATAAAGGAGGAAAGTATTTCCCATAACTCCGGTGGAGGAGAGAGCAAGAAAACAGCTGAAACAACGGGCGGCGAAGAAGACCCTTCCGCTAAAACTCCTGATGCTGCCGGGGGAGAGACCAACACCAACGGAACAGATCCCTCTGCCACTGCTGCAAATGGCGAAGTTTCGACGGAAGGCGAGATAGCCGTACCTCTCGAAGGCATAAAAACACCCCCCACGGCTGCTGAACTTGTGGGTGCGGCGGAGCCCGAAGCTCCTGCTGCTGCCCCAGAGGCAAAAAAGGATAAAGAACTCGTCATAACTGCTGACGGAGACTGCTGGGTCAGAGTGCGCCAGGGCAATAAAACCCTGTTTGAGCGCACCATAAAGGCAGGAGACAAGGTAGCCTTTACCGTACAGGCCAGAATAGAGGTAACCTACGGAAGGTCCGGCTCGGTAAAAACCCGGTGGAACGGCAAGGACCTTGGCCATCCGGGAGCTACAAGGGGCGTTGAAAAAGTATTTTACGCTCCTGATGGGACCACTGGAACCATACCCAGGTGAAGATCCACATAATAAACCTCGGCTGTCCCAAAAACTCCGTGGACAGCGAGCATCTCTCCGGCCTCCTCCAGGCGGCCGGGGCAGAGATAGTGGATTCCACTGAAGAGGCGGACGGAGCTGTAGTCAATACCTGTGGCTTTATACAGCCTGCGGTGGAAGAGAGCATCTCCGTTATACTCGACCTGGAAGCCCTGAAACAGCAGGGCGCCCTGAAAAAAATATGTGTCGCCGGATGCCTTGTAAACCGCTACGGTGACGAACTCAAAAAAGAACTTCCCCTTGTGGACGTGTGGGCCGGGGCAGAGGAGTGGTACTCCCTGGCCCGGTCCCTTGGGCTTCAGCCTCCGGAGCTGCCTGCGAGGGCGCCCCTTCCCGAAACTACACCCTGGTCCCGTTATCTCAAGGTGGGGGAGGGGTGCGAGACCTTATGCGCCTTCTGCACTATTCCATCCATCCGGGGCAGGGCCAGGAGTTTCCCTATTGCGGATCTTGCAGAGGCTGCAGTACGTCTTGCCGAAGAAGGAGCAAGAGAGATATGCCTGGTGGGCCAGGATCTCACCATTTATGGCCGTGATATCTACGGAAGTCCCCGGCTTAAGGAGCTGTTGTGTGCCCTTGACGAAGAACTTCCCCCCGACGTATGGATTCGAATGCTCTATCTCCATCCCTCCAGAATCGACGAAAGATTTATTGATTTTGTCGCCGGCAGCGACAGAATCCTCTCTTACCTTGACATCCCCATTCAGCACATTGCCCCGGACATACTGTACAGGATGAATCGTCCCCCTGATGAAGCCCATATAAGAAAAATCTTCCGGTACGCAAGAAAGATCGATAAATATTTTGCCCTCCGCACTACCCTCATGGTGGGCTTTCCGGGGGAGACGGAAGAGCAGTTCTCCGGCCTTCTGCAATTTCTGGAGAATGCTATGATTGACAGAGTCGGCGCCTTTACTTTTTATCCCGAAGCGGGCACAAAAGCTGCCCTTATGGACGGCCAGATCCCTGATGAGATAAAAGAGGCCCGATACAGGAGGCTCATGGAGTTTCAGTCCGAAATATCCTTTGAGCGCCAAAGCCTCTTTGTGGGAAAACCCATGAAAATCCTTGTGGAGGAACTGGACAGGGAGGACTCTATGGCCTGGGGCAGATCCTACAGGGACGCCCCTGAAGTGGATGGCATGGTTGGCGTAGCATGCGCCGCGCTGCCCAAAGAAGGAGAATTTGTGGAGGTGCTCATAACTGATGCTGCAGAACACGACCTATTTGCGGAAATTGCCGGGGAATAAAGATCTCTCCTGGTTTATAGCCACCGTATGCGGTCTGGGTTTTTTCACCTCCATGCCCGGCACACTTGCATCGGCGGCGGCTTTTCTTGTCTATGCTCTCTGGAGAGTGCCCATTACCGTCATCATGAGCGTAATCGTCCTTGGAACCTGGGCTTCACAGCAGTACTCCGTCCGGGAGAGCAAGACAGACCCTAGAGAAGTGGTAATAGATGAAGTAGCTGGAACCTGGATTTCAATGTACGGTCTGTCTCAGGGGTACCTCCTGCCCGCCCTTTTTCTCTTCAGAATACTGGACATAATAAAGCCCTTTCCTGTAAATGCTGCTGAAAAGCTCCCCGGCGGATGGGGCATAATGGCGGACGACATTGTTGCCGGCATAATGGTAAACCTCCTCCTCACAGTCATCAGATGGCTTTACTTCGGAGGAGGCTTCAGCTTCCTGTTTTAAAAACCATAAACACGGGGTGATTAAAATAAAACGGGCCGTAATCATCGCCCTTGGTGACGAGCTTCTGAGCGGAATTCGCCGGGAAGGCAACGGTGCCTGGCTCGCTGATAAACTCAGCCGGGCAGGATGGAAAGTGGAGTGCATGGAGATAATTCCTGATGGAAATAACTCCCTCAGCACCACCCTCGAAAGATGGATAGGAAAAACAGATCTTCTTGTGCTTTCCGGCGGGCTTGGCCCCACTCACGACGACTGCACCCGGCAGGCTATAGCTGCCTGGTTGGGCACAGCTCTTGTACCTGCACCTGAAGCCTACGATGAAATCCTCTCCCGCTATCCGGAGGGAATGAGAAAAAACCTCGAAAATTCCAGGGATACTCAGGGGGTGATCCCCAGTGGAACCAGACCTGTTCATAACCCCGCCGGCTCTGCCCTCGGCGTAGCCTTTGAGGACAGAGGCACTAAAGTTCGGGCCTTCCCCGGTGTACCGTCAGAGTTCAGAGCTATGGCAGAACAGGAGCTGGCCGAAGAGCTAAGCCCTCAAAACGGAGGCTGGGCTTCCATACTTATAGCAGGCTGGGCTGAAAGCCTATTGAAGGATCGCCTTGCCCCAGTGATCGAGCGGAAAGAACTCCACATAACCATCCTTCCCTCCCCGGGGCTCATAGAATTCTTCATAAGAGGCATTCCTGAGGATGTAGCCCGGGCCGAAGAGGACGTTAAAGCTCTGGTCCCTGATGACTGCCTCCCCCCGGAGGTCCGGTCCCTGGCAGAGGCCGTAATATCAGAGGCTAAAAAGAAAAAGCTCTCCATCTCCTGTGCTGAATCCTGCACGGGAGGCCTGGTAGGCGCAGCCCTCACCTCCGTGCCGGGAAGCTCAGAGGTTTTCTTTGGAAGCGCCGTATGTTATAGTAACAACGCTAAGGAAAGCATACTATCAGTAAGCAGAGATGCGTTGGATACGGAAGGAGCTGTAAGCTGTCCGGTCGCCGTTCAAATGGCAGAAGGGGCCCTTAAAATCTATGGTACGGACCTCGCCCTGTCCATTACAGGCATAGCTGGCCCTGACGGAGGCACATCGGAAAAACCGACTGGAACCGTCTGGTTTGCCGTCGCTGACAAAAACGGCGCCGTTGCGGAAAAGCGCATCTTTCCCGGAGACAGAGAAATAGTTAGAATAAGGGCCAAAAATTTTGCCCTCGACCGCTTATGGCGCAAAATAAAGGAGACCGTCCTTTGAAAGGTGAGCTTACCCGAACTTTCTTTTGTCTTCCTCTTCCAGGCCAACTGAGGGAAAAAATAGCCTCCCTGCTTCCGGGCCTGCAAAAAGAAAACCTAGGGTTTCGCTGGGTAAGGCCGGAGCAGTACCATATAACCTTGAAATTCTGCGGCGACATCACTGCCGACGAGATAAACACACTGATGGAAAGCACATCGCGGAAACTAAGAGAGCGTAGCCCTGGAGAAATCTGTCTGAAACTGCAGGCTATAGGAGCCTTTCCCAACACTCACAGGGCAAGAGTGGTTTTTATTGAGGTGATGGGTGACACCGAAAAACTGGGGCGCCTGGCAGCCCTCATCGAAACCGCTGCCGCCGCTGCAGGAATCCCCAGGGAGACTAGGCCCTTCAGGCCTCATTTAACTCTTGCAAGAACAAGAAGGCCCGGACCAGCAAAAATCAACTTTCCGGACTGGACAGAGCTGGAGGGATGGGTCAACAAAAAAGTCGTATTGATGAAAAGTGAACTGCACCCCTCAGGGCCTGTCTACACAAAATTGCAGGAATGGCCCTTAAAACAACAATAAAAAATAAAAGGAGATGAACCTGTTGGCAAAAAGAAAAACTCCCCAGACGAGGGAAGACGTCCTTGAAATAGCCATCGAGGACATAAGAAGCAAATTTGGTGAAGGCTCCATAATGAGGCTTGGAGAAAACTTCAAAACCGCAGTGGAGGTCATCTCCTCAGGGATACTGCCTCTTGATGTGGCCCTGGGCATCGGCGGCTTTCCCAGGGGTAGAATAATTGAAATTTTTGGTCCAGAAGGTTCCGGAAAAACCACCGTAGCCCTTCACGCTGTAGGCTCCGCCCAAAAAGCCGGCGGAATCGCTGCCTTTATAGATGCCGAACATGCCCTCGACCCCCGGCTGGCCTCAAACCTCGGGGTAGACGTCCAGTCTCTCTACATAGCTCAGCCCGATAGTGGCGAACAGGCCCTCTACGTCCTGGACACCCTTGTCAGAAGCAGCGCTGTAGACATAGTAGTTGTGGACTCCGTCGCCGCCCTCACTCCTCAGGCGGAAATCGACGGCAAAATAGGCGACAGCCAGGTAGGTCTCCAGGCCCGCCTAATGTCCTATGCATTGAGAAGACTGACCTCAGCCATATCAAAAAGCAACTGCGTTGTCATCTTCATCAACCAGCTCAGGGCAAAAATCAGCACCGGATACAGCCATGGCCCTCAGGAAACCACCACCGGCGGAAGAGCCCTGAAATTTTACAGCTCCGTCAGAGTGGAGGTAAAACGGGGTAAATCTATAACCAAGAGCGACGACACCATAGGACATGAACTCTGGATGAAGGTTGTAAAAAACAAACAGGCCCCTCCCTTCAAGACGGGACACTCATCGCTTATATATGGAAAGGGCATACCTAAAGGAATGTCCATTGTAGATATGGCCATCGACTTCGACATAATGAAAAGAAGGGGCTCCTGGCTTGCCTACAAAGGAGAAACACTGGCCCAGGGAAAAGAGGCGGCGGCTCAGTATCTGGAGGATCATCCCGAGCTCATGCAGGAAGTAACAGAACAAGTCATCTCCGTAGCCGCTGAGGGCCTTGATCTATTTCCCACCGCCCCTCCAGAGACGGAGGAGGATGAAGAGGAAATTGTACCTCTTAACATAGAGGAAGGTATCCTTGAGCTTGAGGAAGAAGAGAAATAGGTCTTGACAATACTAGGTAGCTGCGGTAATATACTCAGGCACTCTGAAACAAAGTGCAACAAAGGAAACAAACCAGAACCTTGACAGTTTTATAGGGGATTTAGATATTTAGCCATGCGTTGATTATATTTTGAGAGTTTGATCCTGGCTCAGGACGAACGCTGGCGGCGTGCTTAACACATGCAAGTTGAACGGTGTCTGTTTAGAGCTTGCTTTGGGCAGACACAGTAGCGAACGGGTGAGTAATGCATGAGAATCTTCCCTTTGGTGGGGGACAACAGCTGGAAACGGCTGCTAATACCCCGTATGCCGGGAGGTAAAAGGTGCTTTTGCACCGCCTAAGGATGAGCTCATGTCCTATCAGCTAGTTGGTGGGGTAACGGCCTACCAAGGCTTCGACGGGTAGCCGGCCTGAGAGGGTGATCGGCCACACTGGAACTGAGACACGGTCCAGACTCCTACGGGAGGCAGCAGTGGGGAATTTTGGGCAATGGGGGGAACCCTGACCCAGCGACGCCGCGTGAGGGATGACGGCCTTCGGGTTGTAAACCTCTTTTGTACGGGAAGATAATGACGGTACTGTACGAATAAGTCCCGGCTAACTACGTGCCAGCAGCCGCGGTAACACGTAGGGGACGAGCGTTGTCCGGAATTAC
>JBMNVK010000019.1:0-24571 GCA_050946755.1 Aminivibrio sp.
ACGTAAAGGTCACTGAGGGGGCAAGGGAGAGAATCCAGGCCTTTGAGGGAGTGGTCATCGCCAGAAAGCACGGAGGGCTCAGCGAGACCTTCACCGTCAGAAAAATATCCGGCGGAATCGGCGTAGAGAGGATCTTCCCTCTCCACTGTCCTTCCATAAGTGAAATTGAGGTAAAAAGGCTGGGCAAGGTCCGCCGCGCCAAGCTATATTACCTCAGGAAGAGGAGCGGCAGATCGGCAAGGATCAAAGAAAGAAGACAGTTTTAGCTTTTTCTCGCCAAATCCCTTGACTATGGGGAACAGGGAGATTATAATATCCGTCGTTGCGCGGGGGTGGTGGAACAGGTAGACACGCAAGGCTAAGGACCTTGTGGCCGCGAGGCTGTGGGAGTTCGAGTCTCCCCCTCCGCACCATCGCAGGAATAAAGCCTTTCTCCCTAAGAGAGAAGGGCTTTTTGTCATTTTGGCTCCTTGCATCAATAACGGAAAAACATCCCCTGAAATCGTTTTATTTGATACAATTCTAATGATTCCGGTTCACCTGGAGGTGACACAGTGGACAAAAGTTTGGAAAACTGGCTGAGAGGCGGGCCTGCCCCTGCAGAGCCGTCCTCCTCCGGTGCCCCTGGGGGCATGGACCAGGCGGCCCTTCTGGGGCTTCCCGTTGCGCCCCTGGGATCCGGCCGGCCTGACGAGGTCCCTCCTGAGGCTGAGGCAAGGATCCCTCCCCCCTCTGTTACCCCTGAGGAGCAGGAGCTGATCATCTCCGAGGATACAGAAGATACAGAGGAAGAAAAAGCTGAAGAACCCCTGTTGTATGATGATCCAGCCGGGCATGAAAGTTTTGTGATCCCCTCCGGGGAAGAGGCGCTGCTCCCGCCCCCTGACCTTATCCTGGAGGAAGAAGTGATCTACCGGGCTCCCCCCAAAGCATCTCCCCCTGTCCCCCGGCTCTTTCCGGATAGGAAAAGGCCTTTTATGGGGGCCAGGGCCAAAAAATTTGCGGCTGCCGGCGTCGTTACTGCCGCTGCCATAGCTGCAGGATCATGGCTGCTGATGGGAAGGGAGAGCGCCGGCGACCTCCTGGTAAAAGGACGGGAGCTTTCCGTAGCCGGCGACTATGAAGAGGCCCTCGAATACTACGCCAGGGCCGCCGAAAAAGATCCCGCCATGACTGAAGCCCTTCTCGGCCTGGCCGATGCCCTGGAAAGGCTTGACCGCAAAGGTGAAGCTGTGGATGCCTACTACCGGTGCCTCCAGATATCCAGGGACGACCCTGCCGTCCATGAAAGGCTGGGCTTCCTCTTCCTCTCCATGTCCTCCTACGAAAATGCCCTTCGCTCCTTCCATGAGAGCATCGCGGGCAACCCTTCCGACGGCCGGGTCTTTGCAGGCATGGGCCAGGCTTACGAGGCCCGGGAGGACTACTCTCAGGCCGTATCCGCCTATAAAAAAGCCCTCGACCTCGGCCCCTCCTCAGAGGAAAATGAAGCCGCCCTTAAGAGGGCGGAGGAAAAGCTCTCCGCTCAGAACGAAGAGGCGGAAAGACGGCAGAGGGACATTCTGGCAAAGGAGAACGTCCTCAGGGGAAGATCGGCCCTTGATCTGGGGGATTACGAGGACAGCAGAAACAGCTTCCTGCGGGCCCTGGGTTTTGTCCCCGCCGATCACGATGCCCTTATGGGCCTGGGCGACCTCAACAGAGCCGGGGGCAATCTGGAGGCCGCCGCAGAATACTACAGGGCGGCCCTTCTCTTTCATCCTGACTCCCCCCTGGCCTCCGGGGCCCTTGAGAGGGTCGAAAAGGACCTTGCCGCCCTTCTTCCTGAAGAGGACGTCCCCCTGACAAAAGAAGAGGACGAGGCAAAAGTCGCGGAAATCCGCCAGGCTGATGCCGGCTCCCCGGACCCGAAGCTTCCTGCCAAAGCCACTCCAACGGCGGAGGAGGCGCCCCGAAAACCGGATGCCCCCGCCCCCCTTGTCCCCTCCGGCAGGGCGAAGGTCACCTCCTCCGTCCGGCCGGTACAGGAGGGGCCTAAGCCTTCGGTAAAGGCAAAATCGCCGCCCAGGCCGGCTGCTGTTTCCCGTCCGCCCCGCCCCCGTCCTGCGTCACCGCCCGATACAGGCATGGACCACCTATCCCGGGGGAACTACCCGGCCGCCTTCTCCCATTTCTGGAGTGAGATGCTGACTCCCGCTGCAGAGCGGCCTTCCGGGGGCACAGTGCGGTCTCCTTCCCTTAAGAACGCCCCCTTCAGCGAAGGCCGCTGGAGGGACATCACCCCTGTCAGCGAGGGCCCCCTGGGCGGCAATCTGCCCCTTGCCGTGACCCTTCCCGACAGCGGAACGGCTTCGTCCCGCTGGACCAGGGAAAAAGCCCCCCTGATCGAGGCCATCAGAATCAATCCGGAGGACAGGGGAGCCTACCTGAATGTGGCCATGAGCTATCTTCTCAAGAAAAAAGAGGATGAAAAAAAGGTCGGCCATCCGGCAAGCGCCGAGGAGGAAAAGGCCGTCTGGTTTTCCATGCTGGCCCACGCCTGGATGAAGAAGGGCGAGAGGGACAAGGCTGCCATATTTCTAAATGCGGCAAAGCTGAGGGCCGGAGATGAAGTGCTGGAGCAGGTCCTCTCCCTTGAAAAAACCTTCATGGGAAAAAGAGGCAGGGAAATATAAATTTTTTCCTTTTTCCCCCCGGGGCTTTAAAATGAAGTTGACTTGCTATATACTGGATCAGCAGTTGTGTTTTTATTAAGCTTTTTAATTTAATGCTTCGACAAAAAGGAAGTCTGCGACAGAGGTTGCGCTGCTACCTACTTTTATGGGCGGTGATGATAGGATGAACGGATCGAAAACTGACGAGTGGGGAAGAAAGTACATGGAAAAGTACTCTCTCTATGAAGAGTTCGCCGAGAGGATCACCAACCTTCTGCAGAACCTGATCGAGGGAGAGGGCATCGAAGTGTACAACGTCCACGGGAGGGCAAAATCCCCCGGGGAATTCATAAGGTCCTCCGGTTTCCCCGGCATGAACGACGGGCCGGTGCTCAGCGGGATACCGGACCTATGCTCGATAAAAATCCTCGTCAGTTTTCCCGATGATGTGGCTAAAGTGGAGCAGATAATCCATAAGGAATTCCTTGTAGACATGTCCCGCTCCATCCCCCTGAGCAGCCTTGATGCCCCCGACCGGTTCGGCTACCCCTCTGTGTCCTACGTCCTGACCCTCAACAGCGAAAGAGGCAGCCTCCGGGAGTGGGAAAAATACAGGGAGACTCCCTTCACCCTGGAGATCCGCACCGTCATCCAGGAAGTATGGGCCTCCAACGCCCCCAAGGTCTCTCTCCCCACCGACTCTGCCACGAAGAAAAAAATGCAGAGAAGGCTCTTCAGGCTCAGCGCCCTCCTCGAGGAGGCGGATGAAGGCTTCCTCTCCATGTGGGAGGTGGCCCGGGAAGCGTCCGTGCCTGTGACCGCATCCTCCGCTCCCGGCGTCCACGAACCTCCCCAGACCTTCAGCAGGGCCGGCCTCAAACAGTATTTCGAGGACAGGCAGGCCGTCCTGAGGAAGTGGTCCGGCGAGGCGGTGAGCATAGGCTTTCCCTCCTTCGAGCCGGCCCCGGAATACGAAGAGGCAAGCCTCTCCTACCTCTGGGATATCCTCAGGGCTGCCGAGATGGACACAAGAGAATCTCTGGACGCCTTCCTTCAGTCCCTTGAAGAGGAAGGTAGGGGAAGAGAACAGATATCCACCATCTACAACGCCTTCGCTGAGGAGGCTCAGAGCTGGAGGGTGGACGGATACTCGGCCCTCTTCCTCCTGGTCCTCAACCTCAAGTGGGACGTGCTTCAGCAGAAGGACCTGGTGGCCCTGAACATCAAAAAAGGATCCGACAGAATCAAGGGCATATCCTGATAGTTCGTCGGGTACTGTACATTCAGCAGGGGAGGGCCGCAACGCTCTCCCCTTTTTTAATTCCGCCGGTGAGGAGTTTGAGCCTTGAAAATAACCGAACAGCTCCCTTCAAGCAAAAATGCCCTGCTGCTCGGGCCGGACGGCGGCCTGTTCTCCTGCCTCCCCCGGGGCATTGAAGAAGCCCCGTCCCTCCCCGGGGACCGGCTGCCCCATACCGTTTTCCTGGGGCACAGAAAAAGCCCGGAGGGCCTTGATGCCCTCGGGGAGTGCATAAAAAAAGAGATCCCCTTCGTAGTTGCGGGCAGAGGCTGGTCCCGGGGAATTCCCTCCTCTGCCGTCCCAGCGGGGGGGAACACCAGGATAATAGGTCCCGGAAGCGCCGGCCTCCTCGTCGGCCCGGCCCCGGCAAAAACGGTGCTCCTCGCTGCCGGGTCAGAAATCTTCAGCGCCGTGGTCAAAGAGGCGAAGGCCCGGTCCGTACCCATAGGCTACGGCCTCTCCTTCGGCAAAAAGAGCGCCCCAGGCCCCCTGAATGCCGCCAGGATCATTCTTGAATCCAGCGGCGGAGGGCAGCTCTTAGTCTTCATCAAAAAGAGGCTCAGCAGAGGCCGAGATCTCCTTGAATTTGCCGCCGAAGCTGCCCGCAGAGGCTCTCTGACGGCCCTTCTCGAATATGATCCCCTGCCGGGGGAGGACGAGGTAGAGGAGGCCGCCCTTCGCCAGATGGGGATAATAGTTCTTGATGAACCCTCCGACGTCGTGGACATGCTGGCCCTCTTCAGAGCCTTCGATGGCCGTCTCCCCGCCGGAATAATTCCGGATTTAGGCAGGGGAGAGATGGCCGCCCTCGTCAGAAATGAGGGCAGCAGAAGATCTCTACCCTTTGCCCCGGCCGGAGACGGCTCTCTTCCCCGCCTTAAAATTGCCCGAGGCGCTGCGGGTCTCTGCATCGAGGGCTGCAAAAAAACCTCCTTCATTCCCGGCATAAAAAGAGGCCTGGACGCCCTGTCCCTCATGCTCGCCGCAGCAAAAGCCAGGCCCGGGACAGCCGGAGACATGGACGGACCGGGCAGGTGTCCCATCCACCCCAGACCCACCGAATACGATGCAAAAATTCTTCTCAAGACCTTCGGCATACCCGTCGCCCGGGAGAGGCTCTGCCGCTCTTTCAGGGAGGCTTCTGAGGCGGCGGACATAATAGGCTACCCTGTTGCCGTCAAGGTCATGTCCCCCGCCATCCTCCACAAATCCGAGGCCAGGGTCATCGCCCTCAACCTTCATGATGAAGAGGAACTCAGAAACGCCTACGGAAGAACCCTCGAAAAAGCAAGGATCGCCAATCCCGGAGCAAAAATAAGGGGGGTCCTGGTGCAGGAGATGGTCCGGGGGGGCTCCGAATGGAGGATGGAGTTCCGCCGGGATCCCCGGTTTGGGCCGGTGGTGGAGATCTGCGCCAGCGGAGTCTACGGTGAAATCCTTTCCGACGGGGTAATCAGGGTCGCCCCCTTCAGCGAAGAGGAGGCCGCCGCCATGATCGCAGAGTCCAGGGGCAGACCGCTCCTGCTGGAGGGATGGATGAGAAAAAGACTTGATAAGGAGGCCTTCGCCTCAGCCCTTTCCGCCTTCTCCAAACTTGCCTTCTGCGAGCGGGAGGTCTCAAGGCTCGAGGTCAACCCCATCTTCGTAAACAGAAAGGGAGTCCTGGTGGTGGACGCATTTCTCGAACTGAAAGGAAGAGAAAAATGAACATACTCCTGTGGTCCTTCATCTCCTACCTTGCGGGCTCCTTCCCCGCCGGATACCTGGCCGCCAGACTCATCAGGGGAGTGGACATAAGAACCTTCGGCTCGGGAAACGTGGGCGCCACCAACGTGGGGCGGCTGATGGGCAAAAAATGGGCCGTGGCCGTCACCCTGGCGGATATGATAAAGGCCTCCCTGGGCATGCTTCTCGCCAGGGCCGCCGGGGCGGACGATCCCCTTCTCCTCTCCTGCGTGGGATTCGCCGGGGTCTGCGGCCATAACTTTCCCCTGTGGCTCCGCTTCCGGGGCGGCAAGGGCGTGGCGTCCACCTACGGCGTGGTCTTCTTCCTGAACCCGCCCCTTTCCTTCATCCTGGCCCCGGCAGGGGGCCTTGTATGGTTCCTCCTTCTAAGGCTGAGAGGCTATGTCTCTCTCGCCTCCCTCATCTCCCTGTGGGCTCTGCCTGTCTTCTCCCTCCTGCTGAAGATGCCCCTTCCCTTCACCCTTCTCATAGTTTTTCTGGCAGCTTTATCCACCATCAGACACAGAGAAAACATAAACCGCCTGCTTCAGGGCAAGGAGAGCAGCTTTAAAAAAAACGGCGTTGACTAATGCTGACCAATAGCGTAAAATAACCTTCGAGGAAACTTATATTGGAGGGAACGCCATGGCCAGTCTTACGAAAATCATCGAAAGGTACATAAATAACCTCTTTTCCGAGCTGGACGAAGAGGCCGTGTCGCTCCGGCGAAAGGATCTGGCTGAAATTTTCGGCTGTGTGCCGAGCCAGATAAACTACGTGCTGAGAAGCCGCTTCACTCCGGAGCGGGGCTACCTGGTGGAAAGCCAGAGGGGCGGTCACGGATATATAAGAATTCTCAGGCTGAGCTACGATGTGCCTGAGGAAAAAATAAACCACATCGAGGAGATAGTGGGAGACTCCATCACCGCGCAGGAGGTAAAAAAACTTCTTGCTACCCTCAGGGAGAGGGAGCTTATCGATCCCAGGGAGAGCCTGCTCATCGAAGTAGCCATGCGCCATGCCGATGAGCTCAGCAGCTCGGAGTTCGACGTATCTCCCTACAAGCGGAGCATTATACAGGCTGAACTCCTTAAAAGGATGCTCAGGAGTCTGGCCCTTGCCTGAAGCCGGGTTTGGGCTGTGAAGAGAGAAGAGGATGATCTGAATGTGGCATTTTTTCACTGAAAGAGGCAGAAAAGTTGTCCAGCTGGCCCACAGGGAGGCCCTCCGGCTCGGCTGCGACGTTATAGGTACAGAGCATATCCTTCTTGGCATAATAGCGGAGGGAGAGGGAGTAGCCGCCCAGGCCCTTGAATCCCTTGGAGCAGGCCTTGACGATATAAAGCAGAAAGTGGAGGAGGGCGTGGCAAAATCTCACCCCATCCTGAAGCCCATCGACCTTCCCCTGAGCCCCAGATCCAAAAGGGTGCTGGACCTCTCCATCCGGGAGGCCCGGAACATGGGCGTCAACTATGTGGGCACTGAGCATATAATCCTTGGTATTCTGGCCGAGGGGGAGGGCATGTCCGCCCAGATCCTCCGTTCGGCGGGCATCGACCACGGCCAGATGGTCAGGGAGATCCAGCGCTTCATCAGCGGTACTGATTCAGAAGGCGAAAGGAGCCAGGGCTCCTCTGCCGGCGCCGTCAGAAGAAAGGGCCGCACCAAGACTCCCACCATCGACCAGCTGGGCATCG
This sequence comes from Aminivibrio sp., assembly GCA_050946755.1. GTDB lineage: Bacteria > Synergistota > Synergistia > Synergistales > Aminobacteriaceae > Aminivibrio. The sequence continues at coordinate 7,377 of JBMNVK010000019.1, forward strand.
ACCTCAGCGAAAAGAGCAGAAACGGCGAGCTTGACCCCGTCATAGGCAGGGCCAAGGAGATACGGAGAATAATCCAGATCCTCTCCAGGAGGACCAAAAACAACCCCGTTCTCATTGGAGATCCCGGCGTGGGCAAGACGGCCATTGTGGAGGGCCTTGCCCAGAAGATCGTCGCGGGGGACATACCGGAGATCCTGAAGGACAAAAAAGTGATGCAGCTCAACATGGGCAACCTCATCGCCGGCACCAAGTACCGGGGCGAGTTCGAGGAGCGCATGAGAAAGCTGGTCAAGGAGCTCACCGAGGCCCGGGACGTCATCCTGTTCATCGACGAGATCCACACCATAGTGGGCGCCGGGGGCGCCGAGGGGGCCGTGGATGCCGCCAACATCCTGAAGCCCAGCCTCTCCAGGGGTGAATTTCAGGTTGTGGGCGCCACCACTCTTGACGAATACAGAAAGTATATCGAAAAGGACGCCGCCCTCGAAAGGCGCTTCCAGCCTGTCCATGTCCATGAGCCGAGCGTGGAGGACTCCATTCTCATCTTAAAGGGGCTCAGGGACAGATACGAGTCCCATCACAGGGCAAAAATTCAGGACGACGCCCTGGAGGCGGCGGCGAAGCTCTCCGCAAGGTACATCTCCGACCGTCATCTGCCGGACAAAGGCATAGACCTCATCGACGAGGCGGCGGCAAGGGCAAGGATAAATGCCATGGAGACCCCGGAGTCCCTCAGGGAAAGAGTAAAGAAGCTTGAGGAGGTGCGCCGGGAAAAAGAGGCCGCCGTGGACTCCCAGGAGTTCGAAAAAGCTGCCCGGATGAGGGACGACGAACGAAGGCTCTCTGAGGAGCTTGAAGAGGAGAGGCAGAGCTGGCGGTCCAGAAAAAACACCTACCGGCCCGTAGTCACGGAGGAGGACATCGCAAACGTAGTTGCCGAGTGGACGGGCATCCCTGTCTTTCAGCTTACGGGCGAAGAATCGGAGCGTCTCCTCCGCATGGAGGAGGAGATCGAGAAGAGGCTCATAGGCCAGAGCGAGGCGGTGGCCTCCATTGCCAGGGCTATCCGCAGGGCCAGAAGCGGCCTCAAGGATCCCGCCAGGCCCATCGGCAGCTTTGTCCTGCTGGGTCCCACCGGCGTGGGCAAGACGGAGCTGGCCAGGCAGCTTGCCGAATTCCTCTTCGGATCCCGGGACACCATGATCCGGCTTGACATGAGCGAATTCATGGAAAAACATGAGGTCTCCAAGCTCATCGGCGCCCCTCCCGGGTATGTGGGCTACGAGGAGGGGGGAAAGCTCACCGAGGCGGTCAGGAGAAGGCCCTACTCAGTAATCCTCTTCGATGAAATCGAAAAGGCCCATCCCGACATCTTTAACATCCTCCTCCAGATCCTGGAGGACGGCCGCCTCACCGACGGCCAGGGAAGGACTGTCGACTTCAAAAACGCCGTAATCCTGATGACCAGCAATGTGGGCGCCAGAGAGGCAGCCAGAGGCTCCACCCTGGGCTTCTCCGGAGGGGATGAAAAGGATCCCTTCGACTGGGAAAAACTGAAAACTGCCATACTGGACGAAGTGGACAGGACCTTCCGCCCCGAATTCATCAACCGCCTAGACGAGATGATCGTCTTCCGGCCCCTGGACAGAGAGCACATGATGGCCATAGTGGGCATAATGCTTCAGGAGGTGGTCACCCGCCTTGCCGACAGGGGAGTGGAGCTTTCCGTCGGAGACGACGTCCGCTCCTTCATCCTTGAAAAGGGATACCAGCCAAAATACGGCGCCCGACCCCTGCGGCGCACCATACAGACCTATATCGAGGACAGACTTGCCGACTACCTTCTCAGCGGCGGCGACGTCCGGGGAGAGAGAATCGAAGCCTATATGGACGGAGAGGAGATCCGGTTCCGCTCCGGCGCAAAAAAGAAAAAGGACATTGCAGAGGCAGTACCTCAATAGACCAAAAAATTCTTTTTCCCCTGAGGGGCGGAAGGAGGCGCACTATGCAAAGCTCTATCTGGATGTATTTTCTGCTGATATTCATCATCTTTCCCCAGCTGAAGCAGCATCTTCTTCAGTGGCGGAGGGTGACGTCTATCAAAAACTGCGAAAAGAGGCGCGGCACCAGAATCATAACCCTGATTCACCGCCAGGAGACCATGGGCTTTTGGGGCATGTTCTCGAGAAACTTCATCAACATCGAGGACTCCGAAGAGGTACTCAGGGCCATCAGGCTCACCTCCGAGAACACCCCCATAGACCTGATAATCCACACCCCCGGCGGGCTGCTTCTGGCTGCCGAACAGATAGCAAGGGCCCTGAAGAGGCATCCCTCAAAAGTCACGGTGGTAGTTCCTCACTACGCCATGTCCGGAGGGACTCTTATCGCCCTTGCCGCTGACGAAATCCTCATGGACAGACATGCCGTCCTGGGCCCCGTCGACCCTCAGATCGGAAGATTCCCCGCTGCGTCAATCCTTAAAACGGTGGAGGCAAAACCCATCAAGGATGTGGACGATGAAACCCTCATCCTTGCCGACGTAAGCAAAAAAGCCCTGAAGCAGACCCGGAATCTCGTTTTCGAGCTCGTCTCCGAAAGACTGGGCGAGGAGAAGGGCGGCGAGCTGGCCACTACCCTCACCGACGGCCGGTGGACCCACGACTATCCCATAACCGTGGACGAGGCGGCATCCCTTGGTCTGCCCGTAGTGCCCAATGACCACGACACCTTCTGCAACCTCATGAGCCTCTATCCCCAGGCTGCCTCCGCCAGGCCATCGGTTCAGTATGTCCCCGCCCCCTATCCTAACCGCCCTTCGGCAAACGGCCGGAGGGACGGCTGAGCCGGGAGTTGCCTGTCATGAAAAAAAGGACAGTCCTGGCTGCAATCCTTTGCCTTTTCCTTGCAGCTCCGGCCCTTTCGGCCGGAGCTGGGGAAGCTCCCCTTGCAGTGGGGGATGAGAAGGTATCCCTCGACGAAGTCTACTACCTTATGGGCCTGGAGCTTGGAGGGAGCGAGGCCCTTGCCGCCCTCGCCGCCAGAGAGATGACCCCGGAGGAGCGGGAGGAACTCCTGGACCGCATATCCAGGGCGGTGCTCTTCTCCCGGGGGGCAATCCTCAAAGGCCTCCACCTGGACCCCAAAATTGCCGCCCAGCTCCGCTGGAACCAGATAAACCTGCTGGCAAACGCCTATCTCGCCTCTCTGGCCCCCAGACTTGCCGTCAGCGAGGGGCAGATCCGGTCTCACTACGAAAAAAACATTAAAAAGTACGTCCTCAGAGACAGAGCCAGAGTCCGGCTGATTTTTTCTGCTGATGAGGGCAGGGCCCGGTCCGCCCTCCTCTCCCTCCTGTCCGGGGAGGACTTTGAAGCCGCGGCGGAGAGCTTTGGCGAAAAGCACGGCCTCATCCCGCCGGAGAACAGCTTTGCCTGGTTTGAGAGAGGAGATCTGCCCGAAGCCCTTGATCACCTGGCCTTCAGCGCTCCCCTGGGCAAGGTGGCCGGCCCTGCCGAAGGCCCCGGAGGGTACTGGCTAATCCAGACCGTCGAAAGGAAAAAAGGGGGAGCACTCCCCTTCGGAGAGGCCCGGGAGATGATAAAAAAAGAGCTTGAAAAGCAGGTACTGGACGGAGAGATTCTCTCCCTCAAAAAACGGTATCCCGTCACCCTTGCGCCCTGCCTCCTTGATGGAAGAGGGGAGTAACCCTGCCCCTCTCCTGTGGACATAATTTATTCTGTCACTATAATGGTGCAGTGGCCTGAACCGGGCCGCAAATTCCATAGGAACAGAAAGGATTGATGCTGCATGGAGGCCAAAAGTAGCAGAAAGCCCACCTTCGGTGAAGCTCTGCTTGTTCTTGTCATTGATTCCATAATCATAAGCTACGGGGTGCTTGACATTCACTTTGAGTCCGGGGCAACCTTCGGACTGGGGCTGTCCGCCCACATACCCCTCTTCCTGGCCGCCATATTTACGGCGGTGGTAGGGGTGTTTTTCATAGGCAGAAAGTGGGCAGACGTGGAGGAGGGCATGATCAACGGCATCACCATTGCCCTTCAGGCGGTCCTTATCCTCCTGACCATCGGCGGCCTTGTGGGCGCCTGGATCCAGAGCGGCGTAGTTCCCACCCTCATCTACTACGGCCTGAACCTGCTCACTCCCGAGTACTTTCTTCTGGCCTCCCTGCTGATATGCTCCATCGTCTCCCTCTCCACGGGAAGCTCCTGGAGCACCAGCGGCACTGTGGGAATCGCCCTCATGGGAATAGGGGCGGGGCTCGGGGTCCCTGCGCCGGTGACCGCCGGATTCATCATCTCCGGCGCCTACTTTGGCGATAAAATGTCCCCCCTCTCCGATACCACCAACCTGGCTCCTGCCGTGGCCGGCAGCGATCTCTTCAGCCACATAAGGGCCATGATGTGGACCACTGTCCCCACTCTGCTCATAGTCGCCGTCATCGCCGCCTACATGGGCAGGGAGTACAGCGGCGCCCTGCTGGACGGCTCCCGGATCTCCATCATCCAGCAGATCATGGCCGCAGAATTCTCCATCTCTTGGATGGGCTTCATGCCTCCCCTGCTGGTGCTCCTTCTGGCCGTGCTCAAAGTGCCGGCCATTCCGGGCATAGTGTCGGGAATGCTTCTGGCCGTAGTCATGTCCCTCTTCCAGGGGACGGATCTTGCAAGCGTCCTCGATGCCCTTCAGGGGGGCTACGTCCCCGGCCTCATTGCTGAGATGGCCGAAAGCGCCGACGCCGCTGCCCTGAACGAGCTTCTTGGCGGAGCGGCGGTCTTCGGGGCGGAAATCTTTGATGCGGTAAAGGATATTGCGGCCATGCTGAACGACCTCCTTGCCAGGGGCGGCCTTGACGGCATGCTCGATACGGTTGCTCTTATCCTTGTCGCCCTGGTCCTCGGCGGCATAATGGAGACCTGCGGCTTTCTGGAGGTACTCCTTGAGAAGCTGCTCGAGAAGGTAAAATCCCTCTTCGGCCTTGTGGGGGCAGTGACCTTCTCCTGCATTTTCACAAACCTGTTCCTCGGAGACCAGTACCTCGCCCTCGTAATGCCGGGAAGGCTCTTCAGGCCGGCCTTTGAGGACTACGAAAAGGACGGCAGAAAGGTGGATGCCAGGCTCCTCTCCCGGGTTCTTGAGGATTCAGGCACCCTCACCTCCGTCCTTGTCCCCTGGAACACCTGCGGCGCCTACAACAGCGGAGTGCTGGGAGTGCCGACCCTCTCCTACCTGCCCTACGCCTTTTTGAACTACCTTAACTTCATAGTCGCACTGGTGATGACCAAACTGGGCCTGGGTATTCCCTGGATTGACGGCGACGCCAAAGCCGGAGCGTCGGAGTGACCGGCGACAAAATACTTACTGCAAGCGCCCTGCCCTTTCCCCGCTGGATGAAATGGGCGGGCCTTGCCATAGGATTTTACCTGCTTTCCGACGGCCTTCGCCGCCTCCTGTCCGGGGGCGGCATGGCCGCTTTCTTCCCCTGCCTCCTCATAGGCTCTGCCTGCGTCTTCACCGCCGGCTACGATAAATCCATGTTCCTCTCCGGCGAGGGCCTGGTGCGCCGTACCTTTTTCTGGGGCAGAGGGAAGGAAGAGATTCTTTCCTGGAGTGAAATGGAGGAAATAATCCTCCTGCCCTCACAAAAAGGGACGGGGGCCATATTTGCAAAAGGAGACCGGGGAATTAGAGCCTTCTTCCCTGAAATTTCGCACGAAGAGATCAGGGCAACCGCTGCCCTGCACGCCCCAAATCTGAAAATCTCGGGGCGGCAGTAAGGCTCCTGACCGTTGTCCATACAGAAATGTGCTGCCAACGCAGCACAAAATCTTCCCCCGAAGAGGAGAGAGAAATAAGCATGACCAGCAGTAATTCCATCCTGAAAACCCTTGACCTGGGCCAGAGCATCTGGTGCGATTTTCTTAGCCGGGATCTGATGAGATCCGGCGGTCTGGAGAAAATGATCTCCTCCGGCGTCCGGGGGGTTACCACCAACCCGTCCATCTTTGAAAATGCCATCGGAAAGACCTCCGACTATGACGAAGATATTCTTTCCATGGTTAAAGAGGGCAGATCCAGGGAGGAGATCTATCAGGAGCTCACGGCGGGAGATGTGGGGGAGGCGGCGGACCTCCTTGCGCCTCTTTACGAAGAGAGCGGAGGCGCCGACGGATTCGTCAGCCTTGAGGTAAGCCCTCTTCTGGCTCACGATGCCGCCGGTACAGTAAAAGAGGCCCTGAACCTTGTCCGCCTCATAGACAGGCCCAATCTCATGATAAAAATCCCCGCCACGGAAGCGGGCATCGAAGCGGTGCGCCAGTGCACAGCTCTGGGAATTAACGTAAACGTCACCCTCATCTTCTCCCGCCGGCAGTACCGGGATTCGGCCCTGGCCTACATATCCGGCCTGGAGGAGAGGGCGGCCCGGGGGCTTGACACAGCCCCGGTGGCCTCAGTGGCCTCCCTCTTTGTAAGCAGGCTGGACACTGCCGTGGACAAACTGTTGGATGAAGGAGCCCTCCAGAGCCCCCCTGCCGGAAAAATTGCCGTTGACAACGCAAGGGCAGCCTACGCCGACTTTGAACAGATCTTCTCCGGCCCCCGGTGGGAGGCTTTGGCCGAAAAGGGCGCCCGGGTTCAAAGGCCCCTCTGGGCCAGCACGGGCACGAAAAATCCTGCCTATTCGCCCACCCTCTACGTGGACTCCCTCATAGGACCTCATACGGTAAACACCATCCCTCCCGCCACTATGGAGGTGTTTCTTAAAGAGGGGACCCCCTCCCTGACGGTCGCCTCCGACAGAGATGGCATGGTCCGCAGAATGGCGGAACTGGAAAAAACAGGCCTGTCCCTGGACAAAATAACGGACAGACTCCTTGAGGAGGGGCTGTCCGCCTTCGAGGCAGCCTACGGCTCTCTGCTTGAGGCCATTGAAGAGAAGGGGCGGCTCCTGGGGAGCTAGAGCTCCCTATCCGGCCATTTGCATCTTTACAGGTTGACAGAACCGGTTTGGCTCTTTATAATACCCCTGTTGTCTTTACCGGGGCTATAGCTCAGTTGGGAGAGCGCTTGAATGGCATTCAAGAGGCCAGGGGTTCGAGTCCCCTTAGCTCCACCAAAAACACAGATCTGCCGGCGATGGACTGCCGGCAGATTTTTTTCTTTCTTCCTCTTTCTTTCGTACCTTTTCACCCCCTGTTTTTATGATATAATTCCCGCGCCATTCGACACAGTCATCTTCCCCCCGGGGAAAATCTTTGCCCGTGAAGGAGGTAAAAATGTCACCGAAGGGGTTCCATTTTATCGTTGAGGCATCAGGGTGCGGTCCTGTCATTTCCCAGGTGGACAGGCTGCAGGAAATACTTGTGGAGGCGGCGAAGAGAGCCAATACCCAGGTCTGGTCCGTATCATTTCACCGGTTTCCCCCCGATGGAGTAAGCGGGGTGGTCGTTATCAGCGAATCTCATCTATCTATCCACACCTGGCCTGAAGTAGGGTATATGGCGCTTGACATCTATACCTGCGGCGAAGACAGCTTGCCGGGGGCGGCAGTGGATTACGTCCTCGAACAGATAGGGGCCAAACACACCCACATCACAGAAATTTCCAGAGGTCTCGACGACGGAGACATGGAATACTATCACTCCTTCACCACCTGGCAGGAAGTTTTAAAACGAAACGGCCAGTAACTCTTTCGACCTCCGGCGGGATTCAGCCTGCCGGAGGTCTCTTGTATACTGCCCCTGTTTAGGGTCTGGTGTTGAAAAACTGCTGCGCTTATGTTAATTTATCAGGCAATCATAAGCTTTTTAAAATTCTTCCTGCCTTTACCCTTTTAAACGGATGGCAGGCAAAAAAGAATCTCCGGGAGGAATAAAAATGCAGGAGCAGCTCAGATCCCTAACAGCCCGTCATCTCGACAGAATCAAGGACCTCCGGTGCCGAATTCATAAAAACCCCGAACTCAGCAACGAAGAGGAGGCTACTGCAGAGCTGGTGGCGTCCGTCCTCAGAGAGACGGGAATGAAAGTAATAACGGGCGTGGGCGGCCACGGCGTGGTAGGAGTGCTGGAGGGCACCGGAGAGGGCCCCTGCATTGCGCTCAGGGCAGACATGGACGCCCTCCCCATGGAGGAAAAAACAGGCCATCCCTGCACCTCACAGGTAAAGGGAGTAATGCACGCCTGCGGGCACGACGTCCATACCGCCGTGCTCATGGGCGCCGCCCTCGTGCTCTCCGAGATAAAGGACCAGTTTGCGGGGTCAGTGAAATTCGTCTTCCAGCCCGCGGAGGAGTTCAATCCCACCGGCGGCGCACCGGGCATGATCGACGGCGGCGTTCTCCAGAATCCGGACGTGGACGGCATTATCGGCCTTCACGTATGGCCCTCCCTTCAGACGGGCACCGTGGCTACAAAGGAAGGAGCCCTCATGGGGGCTTCCGACAGACTCTTTCTTACGGTAAAAGGCAGGGGCGCCCACGGTTCCGAGCCCGATAACGGCGTGGATGCCATAGCCATATCCTCCCAGGTCATCACCGCTCTTCAGACCATAGTCTCAAGAAACGTAAGCCCCCTTGATGCCGCCGTAGTAACCATAGGCACCATTAAGGGAGGCGACAGATACAACGTCATAGCCGAGGAAGTGCACCTTGAGGGCACAGTCCGCACCGTGAACCCCGAAACCCAGGAAAAAATGCCCCAAAGGATCGAGGCCATCGCCGGCGGAATCGCCCGGGGCATGGGCGGCGACTGCCAGATGAAGTACATCAGGGGCTATCCCCCCCTTATGAACGACCCCGGACTTACTAAAAAAGTGCTCTCCACCCTGACCAAAGTGGTGGGGGAGGAGAATATAGTCAATGTTGAAAAGCCGGCCCTGGGCGGGGAGGACTTCGCCTTCTTCACGAGAAAGGTCCCCGGCGTCTTCCTTTGGCTGGGCTGCAGGCCGGAAGGGGTTGCAAAAGAGGACATGGCCCCCCTTCACAACAACCGATTCCTCCCCGACGAAAAATCCATCCCCATCGGAGTGGAAGTCCTGGTGAACTGCGCCCTTGACTTCCTGGCCCGTCAATAGGGGGCTCTTATCATGGCTGACCCGGCAGAAAAAAAATACTCTGACCTCAGACGGGAGCTTCACGCCCATGCAGAGACGGGATGGACCGAATTCTGGACTACTGCCAGAGTTGCGGGCATTCTCCAGTCCCTGGGATACGAGGTTCTTACAGGCAGACAGCTTCTTAACCTGGATGCCGTCATGGGCCGCCCGTCGGAGGAGACGATTGACGCCCACATAAAAAGAGCCCTCTCCCAGGGGGCGGACCCGGACTGGATTGAAAAAATGGCGGGCTACACCGGTGCGGCCGGCATCCTTGATACGGGCCGTCCCGGTCCGGTGGTGGCCTTCCGGTTTGACATAGACGCCGTGGACGTAAACGAAGCCCGGGATGAAAAGCACAGGCCCTTCAGGGAGGGCTTCTCCTCAAAAAACGAGGGGGCCATGCACTCCTGCGGTCACGACGCCCATATGACCATCGGTCTTGGCCTTGCAGAGATCCTTCATAACCGCAGGGATACCCTCACAGGCGTGATCAAGCTCATCTTCCAGCCTGCGGAGGAGGGAGTCCGGGGAGGCAAGGCCGTAGCCGAATCGGGCATCCTTGACGACGTGGACTGGTTCTTCGGAGCCCATATAGGCATGGGAGTTCCTACGGGATCCCTGTCCCCCGAAGCGGTGGAATTGCTGTGCACTACGAAGTTTGACGTAACCTATAAAGGCAGGGCGGCCCATGCGGGCGGCGCCCCCAACGAGGGCAGAAATGCCCTTCTTGCCGCCTGTTCGGCCGCTCTTGCCCTTGCCGGAATAGCCCCCCACAAGGACGGCCCTACCAGAGTGAACGTAGGCTTCATGCAGGCGGGTACCGGCCGCAACGTCATCCCAGCCGAGGCCGTCATGAAAGTGGAGACCAGGGGCAGCGCAGAATCCATTAACAACTACGTCTACGAAAGAGCCATGGAGATTGTCCGGGGCGCCGCCGGCATGTACGGCGTCGAAATGACATCGGAGCAGATGGGGGCCGCTGTGGATGCCCTGGGCGACAGAGAGGCCGTCGACCTTGTGGCCGCCGCTGCCTCTGCCTCCGGGGCCTTTGGTACCGTCCTGCCTCCCGTGGAGCTCGGGGGCAGCGAAGACGTCTCCTGGATGATCAAAAGAGTTCAGGAAGGAGGAGGTAAAGCGGCTTACTTCATAATCGGAAGCGACATTGCGGCAGGTCATCACAACGAGTATTTCGATCTTGACGAATCGGTAATGGTTCCGTCGGCGGAACTCATGGCCGATCTGGCGGAAAGCGTCGCCAATCCCGCCTGAGTGCGGGCCTGGGGCGCACACCCTGGAAGGAGGTTTTTTTATGTCGCAGGCGCCTGAGACAAAAAAACGTGGTTTGCTCATGCGTTTCATCAAGGGAGTTGAAATCGTAGGAAACAAACTTCCCCACCCCTTTTGGCTTTTCGTAATACTTGCAGGCATTATTCTTGCTCTCTCCTGGTGGCTTGGCAAGGCAGGCGTGTCGGTGAAGTACATTGCGGCTGCCGGCGGAGGCAAAGAGGCTGCGGAGAAGGTGGTCTCGGTAGTAAACCTTCTTAACTACAAAAGCATGAGAGTGGTCTTTACCGACCTTCTGAAAATCTACTCAGGCTTTCCCCCCCTCGGTCTGATCATCGTCATGACCCTGGGCATCGGACTGCTGGAGCAGTCGGGCATGATCTCCGCCCTCATGAGAAAGACAATCCTGGGAGCGCCTTCCTACCTTGTCACCTTAGCCCTTGCCATTGTCGGAATCAACGCCAACCTCGCCTCCGACGCCGGCATCATCTTCACTCCCATGATAGGAGCGGCTATCTTCAAAGCTCTGGGTCGCAACCCCTGGATAGGAATCACGGCAGGCTATGCCGCCGCCCAGGGAGGATTCACTGCAAACTTCTTCATTGCGGGTACCGACGCCCTTCTTGCGGGCATCACCGAGTCCGCCGCCAAAGGCATGAACATCCCCGGCGCCATTCACCCCCTGATGAACTGGTATCTCATGGTGGTGGCCACTGTAGTTGTTGCTTTTGTCACCACTTTTGTCACTGAAAAAATCACCTGCAAATACCTTGGCGACGAGGGCGGCATGATGGACGCCACTGAACTGGAGAAGCACAGGGTCACCGACGTGGAAAACAGGGGCCTCAAGTGGTCTCTCTATGCGTGCATCGCCTACATCCTGGTGATCTTTGCCCTCACCTTCCCTGAAGGATCCTTCTTCAGATCCGACGAGGGGCTCATTCTTCCCAGGTCGCCCTTCCTCTCCAGCGTGGCGGGCATCCTCTTCGGGCTCTTCTTCTTCATGGGCGTAGCCTACGGCTACGGCGCCAAGGTCATAAAAGAAGGCTCCGACATACCCAAGATGATGGAGCGCGGACTTAGAGGCGGCATCAGCTTCCTTGTGGTCGTCCTTCCCGCCGCCATCTTCATCCATCTGTTCAATGCCAGCAACCTTGCCACCGTCCTGGCCGTAAACGGAGCGGAATGGCTGAAGAATATGGAGTTCACGGGGGCAAAGCTGGTAATCGCCTTCGTCTGTCTCTCCACGATCATAAATCTCTTCATATCCAGCGGCTCCGCAAAGTGGCTAATCCTGGCCCCCATCTTCGTGCCCATGCTGGGCATGATGGGCTTCTCCCCATCCCTTACCCAGGCGGCCTACCGGGTTGGCGACTCCGTAACCAACAACTTGGCGCCCCTGTCGTACTATGTCCCGGTAATCCTGGGCTTCTACGAGCAGTACAAGTCTGATCCGGACCAGGAAGTGGGGATCGGAACCCTCATCTCCCTCCAGCTACCCTACAGCGTACTCTACCTCATACTCTTTACGTCACTGCTGGTCTTCTGGTTCACCATGGGCTGGCCTCTCGGCCCCGGAGCGGACCTCTTCATCAGTATGTAATATCCCCGCAATATTAAAGGGGGAAGGCATATGCCTTCCCCCTTTTTTTGCTATTTTACGACCTGGGTTCCCGCTCTGCCTTCCAGGGCCTCCAGGGCATCTTCCAGCGAGGCTATTGCCGCCCGGCTTCCGCCCCTTCTGACGAACCGGATCGCCGCCCGTATCTTGGGCCCCATGGAGCCCGCCCTGAAATGGCCCTCTTTTTCATAGGCCTCCAGCTCGTCCGCCGTGACCCTGCCCAGCCATTTCATATCCGGACCTCCGTAGTTGATCGCAGCCCCCGGCACGTCCGTAAGAATCATCAGCACCTCTGCGCCCACGGCTACGGCCAGCCGCTCCGCCGCCAGGTCCTTGTCTATGACGGCCTCCACTCCCCGGAAGGCGCCGCCGGGAGTCCGGATCACGGGAATTCCGCCCCCGCCGGATGCTATGACGGTGAAGCCTTTTTCAAGCAGGGAGCTTATGGCCTTTTCTTCCACAATGGCTCGGGGCTCCGGTGAGGGAACAACTCTTCTCCAGCCCCGCCCGGCGTCCTCCGCCCAGGCTTCTCCCGTTTTGGCCATGCGGCGCCTTGCCGTCTCCTCAGTGGAGAAAGGCCCCACAGGCTTGGCAGGACTGGCAAAGGCTGGGTCGTCTCCATCCACCTCCACCCTGGTAACCAGGCATACTGCCTCGTGTTCCTTCATGCCTTCTCTGGCGAAGATATTTTGAAAGCTCTGGCAGAACATGTAGCCGATCATGCCCTGGCTTTCCGCTCCGCAGACGTCCATGGGCATGGCGGGTACGGAAGAACTCCCCAGCTCGTTCTGGATAAGAATCGCGCCCACCTGGGGGCCGTTGCCGTGAGTAACTACTACATCGTGACCGGCTTTTATCATGCGGACTATCTGTTCCGCAGTTTTTTCAACGTTTTTCGCCTGCTCTTCTGCGTTGCCTTTTTGGTCCCGCTGCAAAATCGCGTTGCCGCCAAGGGCTGTTAAGATTCTCATGGGCCTATGCGGGGCCTCCCCTGTAATCATATAAAGGGCGGCAACTTCCGCCCTGATGCAGCTAACCTAAAAGATCAGTCAGGAAGGGTGGAAGGGCAAAGGCCGCCCTGTGCACTTCCGGCGTATAGTATCTGGTTCCCTCCGGCGCCGGCCGCACCGGAACCGAGGGATCTGCCGTCTTTGTCCCCAGGGTGTAGGTCCACATCCCGCTCGGGTAGGTGGGCATAGCGCCCCAGTACATCCGCACCGTGGGGAAGGCCTTGCCCATCTCCCGGTACGCCCCCTGCATTATCTTAGTGTCCGTAAAGGGGGATTCCGTCTGGGCCACCATCATGCCGTCCTCTTTTAAGGCGCTGAACACGTCTTTGTAAAAGGGCGCCTGGAAAAGCCCGGCGGCAAACTCCACCGGATCGGTACTGTCGACGATGGCCACATCAAACTCGCCCCGGGCGTCCTTTACGAACTTCATGGCATCCAGGTTCCGCACGTCGGCCCGCGGGTCTTCAAGGACCACGCTGATGGTGGGCAGAAATTTTTTAGACGCGTTTATGACCTCTTCGTCAATATCGATCAGCGTTGCCCTCTCGATATTCCTGTGGCGCAGCACCTCCCGAAGCACTCCGCCGTCTCCTCCCCCCACTATGAGGACCTTTTTGGGGTCAGGGTGGGAGCACAGAGCCACGTGAGCCATCATCTCCGAGTACGTAAACTCGTCCCGTTCTGTAATCTGGATGGCGCCGTCCAGAATCAGCATCCGGCCGTACTCCAGAGTCTCCACCAGCAGAATTTCCTGATATTCGCTCTTTTTGCTCAGCAGCACATCCGAAACCCTGAGGCTCAGCTTCATGTGGTCGCTCTGCTCCTCCGTAACCCACAGCTCGTTAATCCTCTTTTCTCTGGTTTCCACTGGACATTTCTCCTTTCCTGTCGATAAAGCCGGGGACCGGCGCTTGATCTCCTGCCCCGGGATCAGTCTTCCAGGGCGTAGGCCCTGAGGGGAGGAAAACCGTTGAACCCCACAGAAGAATAGCTTTGAGTGTAGGCCCCGGCGGTAAAAAAGTACAGCCGGTCTCCTTCCTCAAGGGCGACGGGCAGGGCGTACTTCTCATTCTCGTATAGAATGTCCATGCTGTCGCAGGTGGGGCCGGCAAGAATGCACTCCTGGGCCGGTCCCGTCCTCTCCGTATATATGGGATACTTGATGGACTCGTCCAGGGTCTCGATCAGCCCCCCGAACTTTCCCGCATCCAGATACACCCAGCTGTACTGATTGGCCTCCGATTTTCTGGAGATCAGCACTACCTCCGTAATCAGAACCCCCGCATCCCCGGCCATATACCTGCCCGGCTCAAGAATAACCTCCGGAAGATCTTCGCCGAAATCATCCCTTAGAAATCGGGTTATCTCCGCCCCATAGACCGAGGTATCGTGAGTGGGGGAGATATATTTTGCCGGGAAACCCCCTCCCAGATTTACCATCTTAAGCTTTATCCCGTTTGCCGCTGCTCCGTCAAAGAGGTATCTGCAGGTGGATATGGCGTGATCCCACTGCCCGATATCCCGCTGCTGGGATCCCACATGAAACGAAACTCCCCAGGGGACAAGTCCCATATCCCGGGCCGCAAGAATAAGCTTGTAGATTGTATCGGGATGGGCTCCGAATTTTCTTGAAAGAGGCCAGTCGGCGCCTCTGCCGTCGGTCAGAATCCGAAAAAACACCTTGGAGCCGGGGGCGTTCTCCGCCAGTTTGCGAAGATCGCTCTCCGAATCCGTGGCGAAGAGCCGCACCCCTTTGGAGTAGGCGTAGGCAATATCCTTTGCTTTTTTTATTGTGTTGCCGAAACTCAGCCGCTCAGGAGATGCCCCCAGGGCAAGAACGTGATCCAGCTCGTAGACGGAGGCTATATCAAAGCTGCTTCCTCTCTCCGCCAGCATCCGAATCACCGCTTCGTGAGGGTTGGCCTTCACCGCATAATAAATGCTGGCAAAGGGCATCGTATCCCTGAGCTCATCGTACTTTTGCCCGATCTTAGCGAGATCTATCACCAAAAAGGGCGTCTCCTTATCCTTTGCAAACTCCTTGATGCGGCTGAACCGTTCTTTTGAAACATACCTTTCAAGGTCGAACCGGAACTCCTTTTTCACTCCTGCACCTCCCTTAAAAATTTCAGCATCATGCAGTTTACGGCCTGAAAGCCGAAAATGCAATAGGGACAGGCAGATAAATTTCTTGCTCCTTCCGTGGTAGAATCTTTATTGTTAAAAAACGGACATCCCCTCTTAAGGAGACTAAAACATGTACTACCATAAAAGATCCCTGCCTGCATGGCTTAAATTTGGAGGCGCTCTGGCTGTAATCCTGGCGGGCTTTCTTGCGGGATACTGGGGCTACAGCCTCTACGGCGACAGGCCGGAAATAACCCTTGAAGCTCCCGCTGAAACTCCCGCGGCGGAGCAGCGTCCATCGCCGAAACCGGAGGCTCCTGCCTTTACCATACTAAGGCCTGAGCCTGTGCCTGAACCGGCGCCCATACTCCGCCCTGAGCCACCGCCCGCCGTACATCAGCCCCGGCCTGAGCCTTACCGTCCTGAGAGTCCGGCCCATGACGGCCTGTGGCTTCATGTCGTTAAGGGCCAGTACAAAATGTACCTGTACAACGGCCGGTCCCTGGAGCGCATCTACGACATAGCTGTGGGGGCCAACGGAGGGCAAAAACGCAGGGTAGGGGACAGCAGAACTCCTACGGGCACCTTCACCGTTCAGCAGGTACAGAACTCCACTGCCTGGACCTACGACTTCAATGACGGCAACGGACCCACCCCCGGTGCCTACGGCCCCTGGTTCATAAGACTGAAGACCCCGGGCTGGACAGGGATAGGCATACACGGAACCCACGACCCCGGCTCCATCGGAACCATGATAACCCAAGGGTGCGTACGGATGTATAATAATGAGCTTGAAGAGCTGAAAAGACGGGTCTTCAGGGGCATGAAAGTAGTCATTTCCGAGTAAAGGAGAAAACCATGAAACTTGAAAATATCGATCTTTCCGTACAAAAAGAAGGATTCAGGAGATTCATCTCCTCCTGGCTGATAAGAGACCAGCATAAAGACAGAACATACATTGTGGATACAGGCCCCGGCTCCACCTGGCCCATCGTCAGGGAAGCAATAGAAAAGCATGGAGCGGGCCGCCTCGACGGCATACTGCTGACTCATGTCCACCTCGACCATGCCGGCGCTGCCCCCATTGCCTACGCAGATTACGGCGCTCCCGTCTCCGCCTCCCCAAGGGGCGTGCCTCACCTGCTGGACCCGGAGGCTCTCTGGAAGGGCAGCCTGCAGACCCTGGGGGAGACCGCCCAGCTATACGGAAAACCCGACCCTCTCCCCGAGGCGGCCCTTATCTCCGATGATAAGCTGCCTGCATATATTACCGCCATCGAGACACCCGGCCACGCCTCCCACCACCGGTGCTTCATTCTAGACGAGGGGCAGGGAGGCAAAACCCTCTTCGCCGGAGAAGCGGCGGGAGTATTTCTGGAGGGGGAGGAGCCCTTCCCCTACCTCAGGCCTGCCACCCCTCCCCGGTTCTTTCCCGACATAACCCTGGAGTCCATCGAAAAACTCATCCCCCTCGGGTGCCGCCGGATCTGCTATTCTCATTTCGGCGCTGCCGAGGGCGCTCCTGAGCTCCTGACCATGGCCAGGGATCAGATCCTCTTCTGGAGGGATACGGTGAAGGAGCTCTTCAGAAAAGGAGTCAGCCCAACTGACGAAGAGGCCATCTTCCAGGTACTCATAGAAAAAGACCCCTTCCTCGCCGCCTGGAAAAACATGGAGCCCGATATAAAAGAAAGAGAACGGCAATTCCTGGGAAACAGCATCCGTGGCTTCGCCGGGGTTTACGGCCCGCAGCAGTAAAAATCAGCCGCCCTGCAGGGGCGTGGTTTAAATGAGTCGTCCCGAACCGTTAGGGATCGCGAAGCATCCTGAGCAAAGTGAAGGAGGGACCTGGGGTTCATTCTCTCGGTATTAAAACCTAAACCCAGGTCCCTCCTCGCTCTGCTCGTTCGGGACGACAGCATTTGTTTGTCATCCCGAACCGTTAGGGATCGCGAAGCATCCTGAGCAAAGCGAAGGGGGGACCTGGGCTTGATCTTGATTCAGAACTGACCTTCCCCCGGGGCCTTGTACTC
>JBMNVK010000020.1:0-24037 GCA_050946755.1 Aminivibrio sp.
CCCGGAGGGCAAAAAACTCCTTATAGGGGTCTCGAGCAGGAACTACGACATCCTGCTGCAGCAGGCCCGCATACCCACGGAGACCAGCGCCACGGTCCTCCTCAGGATGGAGAAGGGCTCTCCCAGGGGGATGATAGACGTGATCTCCCACTCGGGAACCACCCTCAGCCCCGGAGAGCTTCTCATAAGGGGGAAGTATACTTCCGTCTCAGACGTGGTGGAGACGGGGCGGGGCCTTGTTACCGCAGCCATCAAGACCTTCCCCTCCGCCTATTTCGACGAGGTGTCGGAGATCTTCGAGGCCTCCGACAGAGGCCTTCTGCGGGCTCCCCTGGAGCTGAGGGCCCAGATTCCTCCCTCCTACCAGATGACCTATAAGGACCGGAGCAAGGGCTATATGCTGGTTTACGGAGGGGCCAACATATTTGCCCCCCTGGTGGAGCAGGGCATAGCGGGCGAGCTCTCCATAAGCCACAGCATCTTCCAGAGCGAGAGGATGGCCACCATCGGGACCTTCGATGACCGGGGGGAGGAATACCGGGCGGCCTCCCTTTAGTATATTCTGAGCCCCAGCTCCTCGCTCAGCTGCTTCATCATGGCAAGGCCCGCCACGGAGTTGCCTCTTTTATCCAGGGAGGGACCCCAGGCCCCTACTCCCATCCGTCCCGGGACAGCTGCTGCAATGCCTCCCCCCACGCCGCTTTTGGCAGGGATGCCTACGGAGACGGCAAACTCGCCGGAGCCGTCGTACATGCCGCAGGTAGCCATGATGGTGCGCACTATCCTGGCTACCCCGGGGGGCGCCGCCTGCTCTCCCGTGAGGGGGTTTTTGCCGTCGGCGGCCAGGGTTGCGCCCAGCACGGCCAGGTCTTCGCAGTCGGCGGTAAGGCTGCACTGGCGAAAATATACGTCCAGGATCTCCTCCACGTCGCCCTCCAGATTCCCCACACTCTTCAAAAACCACGCCAGGGCCCTGTTTCTGTTCCCCGTCTCCTTTTCAGACAGGTAGACAGCGGTGTCTATCTCCGCAGATTTTTTGCCCATGAGCCTGGCGGCCATTTCCTGCACCGCCTTAAACTTCTCTGCCCCATCCCTCCATGGCAGAAGGGAGAGCACCATGATGGCGCCTGAGTTTATCAGGGGGTTGTGGGGCCTGTGGGGAGCGTCCATCTCCAGCCGCATGATGGAGTTGAAGGGGTCCGCCAGGGCGGCCATGCCCACTGCCGAGAAAACTTTTTCCTCCCCCAGCGTATCCAGGGCCAGGGCAAGGGATACCACCTTGGAAACGGACTGCATGGTGAAAGGGCTTTTAGTGTCGCCGGCGGAGGCGGGCCCCGAGGCCAGATCAAAGACGGCCAGTCCCGACGCGTCGGCCCTCCCCTTGCCTAGCTCCGGTATGTAGGTGGCCACCCGTCCCTGTCTCCAGACATCTCCGCACTCCCTGACGATGGTTTCGATAAGAGTCTTCATGGCGCGCCTCTCTTTCCTGGGAAATTCAACGCGCGGCTGCTGGCCCCGGCTTGACAGGGGCGGCAGCAGCTTACGCGCATTTTATTATTTAAGTTTATAAACACTAGTTTACATAATTGGAGCCCCTCTGTCACTATCCCCTCGGGGGCGAAGGAGTGCCCCTTTATCCGGAGCCTGCCCCGGCAAAGAGTGCGTCTTGACGGGGGGCATTATTATATGTAAGATTTAAAACAATTAAATGGTTATCAAATTAGGAACAGTTTTAATGGATTTTAAGGGATGGGACTATTGCTTTCTCACAGGCAGAAAAGGAGGTACGAAAGATGAGCGAGAAAGAAGAAAAAGTCATGAAGGAGAAGCTCACCACAGTTACCGGCGCCCCTGTGCCGGACAATCAGAACGCCGTAACAGCGGGGCCCAGGGGGCCCATGCTCCTCCAGGACGTGTGGTTTCTGGAGAAGCTTGCCCACTTTGACCGGGAAGTGATCCCCGAGAGGCGGATGCACGCCAAGGGCTCGGGAGCCTTCGGCGCGTTCACCGTAACCCACGACATAACGAAGTATACCAAGGCCAAGATTTTTTCAGAGGTAGGCAAGAAGACGGAGACCTTTGTACGGTTCTCCACCGTGGCGGGGGAGCGGGGCGCCGCCGATGCGGAGCGGGACATCCGCGGATTTGCCATTAAGTTCTACACGGAGGAGGGCAACTGGGATCTGGTGGGAAACAATACGCCCGTCTTTTTCCTGAGGGATCCCCTTAAGTTTCCCGATCTGAACCACGCGGTGAAGCGGGATCCCCGCACCAACCTGCGGAGCCCGAAAAACAACTGGGATTTCTGGTCGTCCCTCCCGGAGGCTCTCCATCAGGTGACCATCACCATGAGCGACCGGGGCATACCCCTGTCCTACCGCCACATGCACGGCTTCGGAAGCCATGCCTACAGCATGATCAATGAGGCAAACGAAAGGATCTGGGTGAAGTTCCACTTCCATTCACAGCAGGGCATTAAAAACCTGACCGACCAGGAGGCGGAGGAGATCGTCGGCAAATGCCGCGAAAGCCACCAGCGGGATCTGTACGACGCCATCGAGCGGGGGGACTTCCCCCGATGGACCCTGTTCATCCAGGTGATGACCGAGGAGCAGGCGAACAACATGCCCTACAACCCCTTCGACCTTACCAAAGTGTGGTATAAAAAGGACTTCCCGCTGATAGAGGTGGGGCAGCTAGAACTGAACAGGAACCCCGACAACTACTTCAGGGACGTGGAGCAGGCGGCCTTCAACCCCGCCAGCGTGGTGCCGGGAATCAGCTTCTCCCCCGACAAGATGCTCCAGGGAAGGCTCTTTTCCTACGGCGACGCCCAGAGATACCGCCTTGGCGTGAATCACCACCAGATTCCGGTCAACGCGCCCCGGTGCCCGGTAAACAGCTATCACAGGGACGGACAGATGCGGGTGGACGACAACGCGGGGAGCACCATCGGCTACGAGCCCAACAGCTACGGCAAATGGCAGGAGCAGCCGGAATTCAGGGATCCTCCTCTCAATCTTTCCGGGCCGGCCTGGCAGTGGAATTTCAGGGAGGATGACGACGACTACTATACCCAGCCGGGGAAACTTTTCCGGCTTATGAGCCCTGAACAGCAGAAGGTCCTTTTCGAAAATACGGCCAGAAACATGGGCGACGCGCCCAAGATGATCAAGCTGCGCCACATAGGCAACTGCATGAAGGCGGATCCCGCCTACGGCCGGGGAGTGGCCGCTGCGCTCGGGATTTCGCCGGAGGAAGCAGAATAGGGCTTCGTCTTTCTTTGACGGGGGGCGCGCCCTTGGACGGGGCCGCCCCGTTTTTTAACCGCCGGCCGGCCCGGAGGGGGTAGTTTTGTGATCAGCTTTACAAAATTGTTGTTGGACCGGGAGCATTTCGGCGACAGACTGCGGTACGGGCGAGGCGGTTCTGCCCCCGCGGGCGCCGCTCCCGGCATGGGGCCCGTGGTGGTCTGGAACAGCACCAGGGCCTGCAATCTGGCGTGCCGCCACTGCTACGCCTCCGCCTCGGCGGGCAGGGCGGAGGATGAACTTACCACGGAGGAGGGGCGGACCTTTCTTGAATCCCTGGCCCGGCTCCGGGTTCCCGCCGTGCTGATGTCCGGAGGGGAGCCCCTCATGAGGGAGGACATATTCGATCTTCTGGAATACGGCGCCTCTTTAGGGCTCCGCATGGTGCTCTCCACCAACGGCACTCTTATTGACTCCACTGCGGCGGCCCGGCTTCGGGCCGCAGGCGTGAGCTATGCCGGCATCAGCCTCGACGGTCTTGAAGAAGTCAACGATTCCTTCCGGGGGGTAAAGGGCGCCTTTGAAAAAACCCTCGCCGCCTTCCGGCACTGCCGGGCCGCCGGGCAGAAGGCCGGACTGAGGCTCTCCCTCACCCGCAGCACCGCCCGGGAGCTTCCGGCCATCTTCCGCCTTGTGGAGGAGGAGGGGATCTCCAGAGTGTGCCTCTACCACCTCGTGTCCGCGGGAAGAGGCGAAGAAATTCAGGAGGAGGATCTTTCCATGGAAGAACGCCGGGAGGCCCTGGACTTCCTGATGGAAAAAACCCTCGAATTCGGCGCCCGGGGCGTGGAAACGGAGATCCTGACGGTGGATAATCACTCTGACGGCGTATATCTCTTCCTGAAGATGAGGGACAGAGACCCCGGGAGGGCGGAGCGGATCTTCAGCCTGCTGTCCCGGAGCGGGGGAAACCGCTCCGGCGTCGCCATAGGGGCCGTGGATTGGGCGGGGAACGTTACCATAGACCAGTTCACCCGCTCCATTATTCTTGGCAACGTCAGGGAGAGGGATTTCGGCGAAATCTGGCAGGGAGAGGGAGATGAGTTTCTCGTCCGCCTGCGGGACAGAAAGAGGCATATCACGGGAAGGTGCGGCGATTGCCGCTGGCTGGATCAGTGCAACGGAAGCCTCCGGGCCAGGGCGCTGGCCGCGGGGGACTTCTGGGGGCCGGATCCCGGGTGCTGCCTTACCGACGACGAGATAGGGCTGCAGGGGTGAATTGATGCTTATTTCCTGGAACACGACTACTAAATGCAACCTGTTCTGCAGGCACTGCTACCGGGAATCGGGCCCCGACGCCGACAGGTCAGGGGAGCTGACTGAAAAGGAAGGCCGGGAGCTTATCGCCTCCATAAAGAGGGCCGGATTCCGTCTGCTGATCTTCAGCGGCGGGGAACCTCTTATGAGGGAGGACATCTTCGACCTGGTCGCCGCCGCCCGGGATGAAGGGCTCCTCCCCGCCATGGGCAGCAACGGCACCCTGATCACACCGGAGGTTGCCCAGAGGCTGGCGGACTGCGGCCTCAGAGGAATTGCCATCAGCGTGGACAGTATGGACAGGGAGTACCACGACGCCTTCAGAGGGGTGAAAGGGGCCTTCGACAGGGCCGGGGAGGGGATTCAGAACGCCCTCGCGGCGGGACTGCGGGTTCAGATCAACCTCACCCTGACCGACCGCAATCTGGACCAGTTCGGCCCCATGGTGAATTTTTACGAAGGGCTGGGCGTCCATGCAATTCATCCCTTCTTCCTGGTCCCCACAGGGAGGGCTCTTTCCATGGCGGAGGAGGAGCTGAAATCCGGGGCATACTTTTCCATGATCAGGGCGGTTCTCGAAAAACAGGCTGAAACCGGCCTTGAGCTGAAGCCCACCTGTGCTCCCCAGTTTATGCCCATGGCCGCGGAGATGGGAATCCCCCAGAGGTTTACCCGGGGGTGCCTGGCGGGGATATCCTACTGCTGCGTTCTTCCCGGGGGAGACGTGCACCTCTGCCCCTACCTGCCCGTGAAGGCGGGAAATGTGAGGGAAACTACTTTTGAAACCATTTGGGCGGAGAGCGAACCGTTCCTGAAGCTGAGGGACCCTTCGGCCTACGGGGGCGCCTGCGGAAAGTGCGATCACTGGTCGATCTGCGGCGGGTGCAGGGCCAGGGCCTTTTATTATACGGGGAACTACATGGAGGAGGAACCATGGTGCTTCCTGAGGTAGCCCTGGACGCCGCCGGAAGAAGGCTGCTCAATCTCCTTCAGCAGGGCCTTCCCCTGGAGAGGGACCCCTACGGAATTTTGGCCCGCAAACTGGGCATTTCCAGGGGCGAGGTGTCGGGGCGAATCGACGCCCTTAAAGATTTGGGGATCATCCGCAGGTTGGGCGGGGTCTTTGATTCCGCCGCCATGGGATGTGAGAGCCTGCTGGTGGGGGCCGCGGTCCCGGAGGAGATTTTCGGCGAGGTGGCGGAGTTTGTGAACTCTTTTTCCGGCGTGACCCACAACTACCGCCGCTCGGGCGCGCTTAACATGTGGTTCACCATCGTGTCCAGAGATCCCGGGGAAATTGAAAAATTGCTGGAGACGCTGAAGGAGAGGTTCGGCCTTGCCTCCGTCCACCCTTTTCCCAGGGCGGCCCACTTCAAGCTTAGGGTTTTCTTCGACATGGAGGGGGAGTGAACGGCTGTGGACGGGATGGACATAAAAATGGTAAGGATGCTGCAGGGCGATCTCCCTCCGGGGGAGAATCCGTGGCTTGTCTTGGCTGAAACGCTGGGAATTTCCGAGGATGAAGTCGTTGCTCGGCTGAAGGCCCTTAAGGCCTCGGGAAAGCTCAAAAGGGTGGGGGCCGTGCTCAGGCACCAGAATTCAGGTTTTACTGCCAACGGCCTGGCAGTCTTTCTGCCTCCGGAAGGGAAAACGGCGGAGCTTGGGCAAAAACTGGCGGAAAGCCCCATGATCAGCCACTGTTATGAAAGAGCTCCCGCCCCCTCGTGGCCCTACACCCTTTACGCCATGATCCACGGCAAAACAGAGGAGGAGATCTCAGTCTTCGCGGAGGCCTTTGCCTCCGAAAACTCCGTGGAGAGCTATGAGGTTCTTTTCAGCCGCGAGGAGCTAAAGAAAACAAGCATGGTCTATTTCGACGGGCAGAAGGCCGACGCTCTCGCCCGCCTGCGGATTAATAATACGATACGAAAAATCCCCCCCGCTTCAGAGTCCTGACTTAAGACCCAGTCGCAGGCGCCCCTATAGTGGCATAATATGGAGGCGCCGGCGCTTTAGAAAAGGGGGGAGGCAGCGTGATCTCAGGGAGAGATAGAGAGGCCCTTATCGAGAGTGAGAGAAGCAAGTCAGTTCTGCTGTCCAACCTTCCGGGAATGGCTTACCGCTGCAAGTTTGACAGGCAATGGACCATGGAGTTCGTCTCCGCAGGATGCCTGGAACTTACGGGCTACGCTCCGGAAGATCTGGTGGACAACAGAACTCTCTCCTACAACGATGTCATAGCCCCTGAATACAGGGATTTTCTTTGGAAGCTCTGGAGGGAGAACCTTGAGGACAAAAAGTCCTTCCGGGGCGAATACGAGATAGTGACGGCCTCCGGCCAGAGAAAATGGGTGCTTGAGACAGGCCAGTTCATTCTGGACGGCCAGGGCGGCGTGGAGGCCCTTGAAGGAATCATCATCGATATAACAAGGCGGAAGCAGTTTGAACAGAGGCTTCAGCGCATCAGCGAGCATGACCCCCTGACGGGGCTGCCCAACCGCCTGTATTTCGAAAAGCTTCTCAGCCAGGCCCAGCAGCGGGGGGAGGGCGAAAGTGCGGTGATCATGGTGGAGCTCACCCATCTGAATGCCCTTACCCTCTCCTACGGATACTCCTTCAAGGAGCAGATAATGATGGAGACGGCCTCGAGGCTGAAAAGGCTTGCATCGGAGGATAATCAGATCTTTCAGGTCTCCCCGGAGAGGATCGCCTTCTTTATGAGAGGCTGTACCCCGGAGGAGCCTTTTTTATTGTGCAATTCCATAGCCTCCGCCCTGTCCTGTATGCCCATGATTCATGCCGCCGGGTGCGGCCTGGGAATCTTCAGCTTCCGCATCCCGGGAAAAGACCAGGATGACATTCTGAAGAATGCCTCCATTGCCGCTGTGCGGGGGGGAAGGCAGGGTACCTTCGGTGTCTGTGCTTTTGATGGAGAGATGGAGGAAAAAGCTGAGAGGGAGCGGCTTATCAAGGACGAGATCATAGCCTCAGCCCTGGATGAGGGGCTCCAGTCCATCTACCCTGAATTTCAGCCCATCGTGGACCTGAAGTCGGGCCGGATAAAGGGATTTGAGGCTCTTGCCCGGATGAAAAATCCGGTGCTGGGCATGGTGCCTCCCGCTGAATTCATCCCTCTGGCGGAGGAGCTGCAGCTGATAGGCCCCCTCGGCAGAAGGGTGCTTGCCGAAGCCTGCGACTTCCTGCTGGAGCTTCGGAAGGCAGGCCACTCCGACATTGACTGCTCTGTCAACGTGTCGGCGCTGGAGCTGGTGAATGACAGCTATCTCGGTGATTTTCATTCATTGGTGGCGGAAAAGGGCGTCCCTGTCCGGTCCCTGTGTCTGGAGATAACGGAATCCTTCGTGGCCTTCAACTTTGATCTGGTCAACCGGAAGCTGGGGGAGCTGCGCAGGATGGGAGCCTCTGCCTCCCTGGATGATTTCGGCACGGGCCAGTCCTCCTTCTTCAGGGCCAGGGATCTCAACGTGGACTATCTCAAAATAGCCAAGCCCTTTGCGGATAAGATCATGGATACCCCTCAAAACAGGCTGGTAACGGGAGACATCATCTCCATGGACCACAGGCTGGGGTACAGGGTCATCGCAGAGGGAGTGGAGCATGAAGTACAGAGGCAGTACCTCGCCGGGAAGGGCTGCGACTTCTGCCAGGGATACCTGTTCAGCAGGCCGCTTTCGGCCCGGAAGGCCCTGGAGCTTGCCGACATGATGAACCGGTTCTGAGAGATTTTTGTGGACGGTGTGGACGGATTTGAGGGACCGATGTAATATCAGGCTGGCGGATCTGAAAAAAACTTTTACGCAATTTCAAAGAAACTTATTGCAAGGTTATTCCGCCGGATCCTTCCCGGGCATTTCAGGGAGGTTCCGGCCGGGCATAAACCACAAAACGGGAGGTAATCTATCGTGACGACAAAGATGTCCTTTACAGCAGCAGGGGATATGCTGGTGCAAAGACGCCTGCCAGGCAGCTATCCGGGATTTGAGGAGGTAGCGGCCCAGATTCAGAAAGGGGATTTCCGCTTCTTCAACCTGGAGGCAACCCTTCATGACTACGAGACCTACGGCTCCCAGTACAACGGCGGCAGCTATCTGTGCGCCCCCCCTGAGGTATTGGACGATGCGAGGCGCTTTGGCTTCAATATAACCTCCTTTGCCAACAACCACACCCTGGATTTTTCTTACGGGGGAGTTGAAAAAACCCTCCATCACCTGAGAAAGGCCGACTTTCCCAACGCCGGAGTAGGGATGAACCTGGAGCAGGCCTCCGCCCCCGCCTACCTGGACTGCGAGAGCGGCAGAGCGGCCCTCATTGCGGTTACCTCATCCTTTAACCCCGCCGCCATGGCGGGCGCCGCGTCCCACTCCATAATGGGCCGCCCCGGCGTTAACGGCCTGAGGCACAACAGGACCTTCTACCTCGACCAGGAGAGCGCGGAGTCGCTTAAAAAAATTGCATCTCTCACAAATATCAACGCTCAGCGGGAGGTAACCCGGGCCGAGGGGTATCTGCCTCCTATTCCGGATAACGTGATTGAATTCGACACCCTTCATTTCGAGATAGGGGAGAGCATCGGCAGGAAGACCAGCGTTCACCCCGGGGATATGGCCAGGGTGGAGAGGGCGATCTATGACGCCTCCCTTCAGGCGGACTATATTGTAATTTCATTTCACGGCCACGAGATGAAGGCCGATATAAAGCGGGAGGGGGCTGAATTTCTGGAGGAGTTCGCCCGCCGGTGCATCGACTGCGGCGCCCACGCAGTGGTAGGGCACGGACCTCACGTCATCCGGGCCCTTGAGATCTATAAGGGATGCCCCATATTCTACTCCCTGGGCGACTTTGTGCTTCAGAATGAAAACACAAGAAGGCAGCCGGCGGAGTATTTCGAGCAGTACGGCCTCCCGTCTGACGCCACCATGCACGACCTTTTCAAGGCCAGGGGCGCCGGCTTTACCCGGGGGCTCCAGACCAAGAGGGAGGCCTTTGAGACCTTTGTGCCCCACTGGGTTATGGAGGACGGCAAGGTAAAGAGCATAGACCTGCTGGCGCTGGAGCTAGGCTTCGGCCTCCCCCGCAGCCGCAGCGGATGGCCTGCCCCGGCGAAGGACTCCTCCATCCTGGAGCAGCTTGCAGAGCTTTCGGCTCCCTTCGGCACAAAGCTGGAAATTTCCGGAAACAGGGCAAAGGTTATTTTGCCCTGATTGAAGCTTTAAATTTAAAAGGAGAGGAGGGCAGGCAAAAATTCAGGAGTAATGGTATAAATGGTCAGGGTGTTTCGACTTGCTACAAAGGCTGGAAAGAACAGAAAACGTGCAGCAGCTGATGTTTCATATCATTAATCCGATGAGGAGGAAGAGCATGAAGAGAAAGTCTATTCTGTTGGCCCTGGTACTTATCGTCACTTTGGCCCTTTGCGGCGGCGCTGCCGCGGAGGAGAAGGTCCTGCGCCTGAGCACGCTGGCGCCCCTCACCACTGTGGATCCCCATTCCACGGTGAATATCCAGGACAAGATGGTAATATTCCAGGTATTCGAGCCTCTTTTGAGGCAGAATGAGGCCACGGGCGTATACGAGCCCAGGGTAGCAGAGAGCTATACCATCAGCGACGACGGCCTTCTCTATACCTTCAAAATCAGAAAGAACGCCAAGTTCCACAACGGCGAGGACGTGAAGGCGAGCGACGTGGTCTTCTCGCTGAAGCGGGCGGCGGCAAACCCCAAGATGAGGAGCTGGCTCGTCATTATGGATGATGCCGTGGAAGTGGACGAGTATACGGTTGAGGTAAAGCTCAAGCAGGCCAACGCCGCCTTCCTCAACAACCAGAGCGTTGTGATGATGATCAGCCAGAAGGAAGTGGAGGAGCAGGGCGAGGAGTACGGCACCAAGCTCACCCTCTCCGGCACGGGCCCCTACTACTTCACCTCCCTCAACCACGACGTGGAGTGGACCTGCCAGGCCTTCCCCGACTACTACGGAGGCGAGGCCGCCATCAAAAAGCTTCACTATGTTCCCATCATCGAGGCCTCTGCGGGCCTGATCGCCTTCGAGTCGGGCGAGCTTGACTGGTACATAGCCCCCATCGCCAACTGGGATGCCCTTACGTCGAACCCCAAGTTCAAGACGGAGCTCGTTCCGGCGAACCACATCTCCTTCGTGGCGGTAAACTACCTCAACAAACCCCTTGACGACGACAATATCCGCAAGGCCATTGCCTACGCCATCGACAAGGAAGCCATGAACATCGCCTGCTACGACGGCCACGCCGTGGAGGCCGACTTCATGATCCAGCCCCAGAACACGGGAGCCCCGACGGAGGGCCTTGTCTACAACTACGATCCCGAGAAGGCCAGAGAGTACGTTAAGAAGTCCGCCTATCCCGACGGTGTCCACCTTGGCGCCATCAACTGCTCCGCGGGCGGGTACTTTGAGAAGATGGCCCAGGTGCTGCAGATGAACCTGGCCGATGTGGGCCTTGCCTGCGACATCAACCGCCTCGACTCCGGCACCAACCTGGAGATGTCCCGGTCCCAGAAGTTCAACCTCCTGTGCTCGGGCTTCGCCCCCAACGGCGACTATGAGAGCGCCAGGCCCTACTACTACACCAAGTCCGTGGGCGCCTTCTACGTGAAGTACGAGGGGGACAAGTTCGACTACAAGAAGATGGACGAGCTCTGGGATGCCGCCATTGCCACTCCTGTAGTCGAAGAGAGGGAGAAGATCTACCGGGAGCTTACGGACATGACGAGCGATACGGCCACCATGATCCCGGTGTTCCACAAGGTCCAGCCCTACGTCTGGAACCCTGAAGTCTCAATCCCCATGAACTATCCCAACTACCCCCAGGTTTACGAGTGGTCCTGGGCAAAATAGCAAACAGCGGCAGAAATGAGCAAGTGGACGGGTAAGTCAAGTTAACCGGCAGCGGAAGGGCGGAAACCGCCCTTCCGCCATATTTACGCCAAAAAATGCGTAAAAAACTCGCTTGTAAACAGCTTTTCCAAGGGAGGGTGCGCCTTTGCATCGATTTATCCTAAAAAGATTGCTGATGATGATCCCGATAGTGATTGGAGTTTCTCTGCTCATCTTCGTCATCATAGACATGATCCCCGGCGATCCCGGATCCAGTCTTCTGGGAGCAGGAGCTCACCAGGAAGACATCGACATGATGAACGAGCAGCTTGGCTACAACAGGCCCCTTATCCAGCGATACTTCTCCTATATGTACAATGCCGTCTTCAAGCTGGATTTCGGAAAGTCCTACGCCACAAAGAAGCCCGTTTTAACCGAGATAGCCAGCCGGATGCCCGTATCTCTCAGGGTGGCCTTCAACGCCATCCTCTTCTCTCTGGTATTTGGCGTACCCCTGGGGGTGCTGTCGGCGGTAAAGCAAAACACAGTCTTTGACAGAGTGCCCACAGGCATAGCGCTGCTGATGGCTTCGCAGCCTGCATTTTTAATAGGACTGGTCCTCATGCTTATTTTTTCACTGCGGCTTGGCTGGTTTCCCGCCACGGGAATTGAGAGCTGGAAGAGTTACGTAATGCCCATGATAGCCCTGGGGCTTCCCTACGGCGGCCGGCAGCTCCGTTTCACCCGCTCGAGCATGCTGGAGACCATCCGGCAGGACTACGTCCGCACGGCCAGGGCGAAGGGCGCCAGCGAAAGGCTCGTTATCTGGAGGCACGCCATGAAAAATGCCCTGCTGCCGGTCATCACCGTGGCCGGAAACAGCTTCGGCATCCTCATCGGGGGAGCTATCGCCACGGAGACCCTCTTCGGACTTCCGGGGCTGGGCTCTTTCATCGTGGCGGGCATAAGGCAGAAAGACGTACCGGTGGTCACGGGAGGCATCATAGTCTTCGCCGTGGTCTTCGCCTTTGTTATTTTGGCGGTGGACCTCTCCTACGCCATGGTCGACCCCAGGATAAAGGCGAAATACTCAGGGGGGAGGCGGTAGCATGACTTCCACGACAGTTGAGGTTGGCGGAGAGGTTATGGTATTCAAAAAAGAGAGCCGCTGGAAAGAGGTATGGCGCAGGCTCAAGAAGGACAAGCTGGCCATGTTTGCCCTGGCCGTTATATGCTCCATGCTTTTCGTAGCAATTTTTGCCGATTTTATTGCATCCTACGATACTGCCCTGAAGATGAACCTCCGCCAGAAGCTGGCCCTGCCCTCCGCCGACCACTGGTTTGGCTGCGACGGCTACGGCCGGGATCTGTTTGCCCGGTGCGTTCACGGCTCCAGAGTCTCCCTCAGCATCGCCTTCTCCACCGCCATGGCTACCCTGATTGTGGGCAGCTTCTTCGGCGCCCTGGTGGGCTACGTGGGAGGCAAGCTGGACGATATAGTAATGAGGGGGCTGGACATCTTCTCTGCCATACCCTCCATACTGTTTGCCATGGCCATGGTGGCGGCCCTGGGATCGGGCATCGTAAACATCTGCATTGCCATTGCCCTCACCAATATTCCGGCATTTGTGAGGGTTGTGCGGTCATCGGTGCTGAACATCGCCGAGCAGGAGTACATCGAGGCGGCCAGAGCGGGGGGCGCGTCCATAATACGCATACTCTTCAAGCATGTGCTGCCCAATGCGGTGGGAACCATCATCGTCCAGACCACCGCAAACGTGGCCTCCATGATCCTTATCGCCGCTACGCTGAGCTTCCTGGGCATGGGCATCAACCCGCCCCAGCCTGAGTGGGGAGCCCTCGTCAGCGAGGGGAAGGAATTTCTGCGCACCGCTCCTCACCTCATCCTCTTCCCCGGTCTGATGATATGCATTGCATCCTTTTCTATGAGCATTCTGGGCGATGGACTTAGAGACGCCCTTGACCCCCGGCTCAGGGTTTAGGGAGGACCGCCGTTATGACAGAGCAGCTTATCAGCGTAAGAAACCTGTCGGTGCAGTACAAGACCGACCTTGAAACAGTATATGCGGTGAATAATATCTCCTTCTCCCTGAAGAAGGGGGAGACTTTCGGGCTTGTCGGAGAGACGGGCGCGGGCAAGACCACCACCGCCCTGACCATAATGCGCCTTCTTCCCGCGGAGACGGGCAGAATAACGGGAGGCTCCATAGAGTTTGAGGGCAGGAGCGTCCTGGAGCTCCCGGAGTCGGACATGAGGTCCATCCGGGGAGAGAGGATCTCCATGATCTTTCAGGATCCCATGACCAGCCTTAATCCCGTTATGTCCGTGTCCGAGCAGATAGCGGAGGCCATGGAGCTTCACAACCGGGACAACAAGACCTCTGAGGAGATCCAGCAGCGGGTGGACGAAGTGCTCACCATGGTGGGCATCCCCTCCTTCCGCAAAAACCACTATCCCCACCAGTTTTCAGGGGGCATGAAGCAGCGGGTGGTCATTGCCATGGCCCTTGCCTGCGAGCCGGTGCTTCTCATTGCCGACGAGCCCACCACGGCCCTGGATGTGACCATTCAGGCCCAGGTGATAAGCATGATCCGCACCCTCAGGGACAGGCTGGGCACGGCCATGATAATGATCACCCACGACCTGGGCATCGTGGCCCAGACCTGCGACAACGTGGGAGTCATGTACGCAGGAGCCCTGGTGGAGACGGGAAGCGCGGAGGACATTTACACCTCCCCGGACCATCACCCCTACACAGTGGGGCTCTTCGGCTCCATCCCCAATCTGAAAAAGAAGGCGAGCCGTCTGACCCCCATTCCGGGGCTCATGCCCGACCCGACCAGCTTGCCGCCGGGGTGCAGCTTTGCCCCCCGGTGCCCGAAGAAGATGGATATCTGCGATGTGGAGCCGCCCTCCCTGTTCAGGAACGGAACCCATCTCATTTCCTGTCACCTTTTTAACGGCCTGGATAACTGGCAGAAGGAGGGGGCCTAAATGGAACAGATGGCGGGCGCCGTCCCGTTGCTGGAGACAAAAAACCTCAGGAAGTACTTTAAGGTCCAGGAGGGGCTGCTTCATGCCGTGGATGACGTCAACATCGATATCCCCCACAGAAAGACCCTGGGGGTTGTAGGCGAATCCGGCTGCGGAAAGTCCACCCTGGGGAGGACCATTCTGAGGCTTCTTGATGCGACAGGCGGAGAAATACTCTACAACGGGGAAAATATACTCAGGTACGGCGCAAGAAAGATGAAGGAAATGCGCAAAAAAATGCAGATAATCTTCCAGGACCCCTACTCAAGCATCAATCCCAGGATGTCCGTAGCGGAGATTATCGCAGAGTATATGATCATCCATGGCACTTACCCCGACAAGAGGGCGGCCTTTCAGAGAGCTGCGGAGCTTATGGACATCGTGGGGCTCGCAAGGCGCTACGCCAATACCTACCCTCACGAGCTGGACGGGGGAAGAAGGCAGAGAATAGGCATCGCCCGGGCCCTGTCCCTCAACCCTGAATTCATAGTGTGCGACGAGCCCGTATCCGCCCTGGATGTCTCCATCCAGGCCCAGATTCTCAACCTCCTCATGGATATCCAGCAGGACAGGGGGCTGACGTACATGTTCATAACCCACGACCTCTCGGTGGTTAAGCACATCTCCGACGAGATAGTGGTCATGTACCTCGGACACTGCGTGGAGCGGGCGCCCTCGGATCTGCTCTTCGAAAACCCTCTTCACCCCTATACAAAGGCCCTGCTGTCGGCGATCCCCTATCCGGATATCTCCATGAGGACAAGGGAGATCAAGCTCATCAAGGGAGAGGTGACCAACCCAATAAACCCCCCTCCCGGCTGCAGATTTGCCACAAGATGCGAGCAGGCGATGGACATCTGCATGTCCGTGACGCCCCAGCTGCTCAACCAGAGCTATCCAGACGGACAGGACGTCATGCACCAGGTGGCCTGCCACCTGTACACCTGAGGGGCGGACCTGTCAGATCGATGTGGCTGCGGCACCCTAGATGCCCCGCTCCCCAGGGGGCGGGGCATTTTTAAGGGACGGCCGCAGAAGGAGCATAAAAAATTATTCTACAGGAGGAACCTGATGAAAATAGGCATCTGTCTTTTTACCCATGAAACAAACACCTTTTCACCGTTGAGGTCGGACTTTCAGTCTTTAAAGGCGGGCTGGGAGGAGGCCTCTGAGGTCATATCCAATCACAGGGGTAAGCCGAGCTTTCTGGGGGGAGCGATAGAAGCGGCAGAGGAGTACGGCGCCGAGCCCGTTCCCCTGCCCAGTCTTTACGGAGCCGCCGGCCCCCTTATTCTGAAAAGCTGCGTGGACCATGTAATGGACGCCATATGCAGCGAGCTGGAGAAGGTTAAAGACGAAATCGACGGCCTGTTTCTGGCCCTTCACGGGGCGGGGTGCGCCGAGGGAATTGACGACCTCGAAGGCTATGTGCTGGGGGAGGTCCGCAGGGTAATAGGAGACAGGCCCATAACCGTCTCCCTGGACCTTCACGGGAATATTACTGACGAAATGGTAAAAAAATCCGACGGTCTCTTTGGAATAAAGGAGTACCCTCATATAGACATGGATAAGGCCGGCTACAGGGCTATGAAGTATCTCATAAAAAAAATCAGGGGCGAGGCAGATCCGGTCACCACTTTTGTTAAGCTGCCCCTGCTTCTTGCCCCGGGAACGAACAGCACCTTTTTGGAGCCCATGAAAAGCCTGAAGGAGCATTTTGCAGACTTCTGTAAGGAGAAGGGGCTTATCGACGTGAGCTTCTTCCACGGCTTTCCCTTCAGCGATCACCCTGAAACAGGGGCCTCCGTTGTGGTGATTGCCGATGGCTACGAGCCCCGGGAGGAGGCGGCCAGCCTGGCGTCCTACGTCTGGGAGAGGCGTTTTGAGTTTGTGCCCGAATCCCTTTCCGCTGCGGAGGCTGTAGACGCCGCCCTGGAGAAGCTGCAGGACGGCTTTGTGATAATAAATGAGACGTCGGACAACCCGGGCGGAGGAACGCCCTGCGACGGGACTCACCTTCTGCGGGAGCTGACGGAGAGGAACCTGCCGGGCTCGATCATGGCCTATATCGTTGACCCTGAGTCAGTTGAGGTCTGTCATAGGGCAGGGGTCAACGCAAAGGTGGACCTCAGGTTAGGGGGCAAGACCGATGAGTTCCACGGGGAGCCCCTGGAGGTCAGGGACGCTGAGGTTTTGAATCTCTCTGACGGAAAGATTATCTTCACATCTCCCATGAGAAAGGGCGTTTCCTTCAGCTACGGCCGATCGGCGAGGATAAAAATGGGCAATGTCCAGTGCATTTTAATCACAAACAGATATCAGACCCTGGACGACAGGGCATTTTTGATGACGGGGGCCGATATAAGCGAGTTCAGGCTGATAGGCATAAAATCCTCCAACCACTTCCGGGCCTTCTTCCAGCCTCTTGCCGACGGCATTGTAACTGCAGACACGCCCGGGTTAAACACAAATAACTTTGCAAGCCTTCCCTTCAAGCGCGCACCCAGGCCTATTTTTCCTCTTGAGAAGGATGTCGAGCTAAAGTTTTGACGTATTCCCAGGATGTGATAGTATTTGAACCGGAAAGGGGCGATTGAAAAGGGCTCAAGAAGCCTGAGAGTCAGCGATTTTGGAAATGGAAAGGGTTTTTTATGTCGGGAAACAATTAGTATCTCACAAGGAGGAAAATAATGAGAAAGCGCATTTTTTTGTTCCTGTTGCTTTTAGTATTCTCATTCGTGGCTGCAGGCGGCATGCACCCTGCAGAGGCGGCAAAGAGGGATAGCCTTAACATCAGCGTCCTTGCCATACTGTCCACATCCGATCCTCACGGTACCAGAAACCTTCAAGATATGAATTTCCTCAAACAGGTTTACGAGCCCCTTGTGTGGCAGAATGAGAAAACCGGTGAATTTATACCCCTTATTTCCGAAAGCCATACCATCAGCGATGATGGTCTGACCTGGACCTTCAAGATCCGTCAGGGGGTAAAGTTCCACAACGGCGATCCCCTGAAGACCAGCGACGTGGCCTTCTCAATAAGGAGAGTTATGGAGATGCCCGCCGGGGTAAGCTTCACTAATGCATTTGCCGATGCGGTGGTTGTGGATGATGAGCATGTCAATCTTATCCTGAAGAAGAAGAGCGCCTCCGTGCTGTCAAACCTCACCCAGCTCGCCATTCTCAGCGAGCGGGAGGTAAAGGAGCAGGGGGACGAGTTCGGGACAAAGATCAACCTTGCGGGCACCGGGCCTTACTACCTTACCTACCTTGACCGGGCGGTAAAGTGGGATTGCCAGGCCTTCCCCGACTACTACAGAGGCGAAGCCCCCATAAAATATCTTCACTATAAGCCCATTACTGATCCGTCAGCAGGCCTCATCGCCTTTGAGTCTGGGGAGCTTGACTGGTACATCGCCCCCATCGCCAACTGGGACGACCTCGTAAGCAGCGGAAAATACAACACAGAAGTGGTAAGCGCAAACCATATATCCTACCTGGCCGTCAACTGGATGAAGGGGCCCCTTGAGAACGACAAGCTCAGGCAGGCAGTAGCCTACGCGATAGACAAGGATGCCATGAACCTGGTCTGCTTTAACGGCCTGGCTACCAATGCGGACTTCATGGAGAAGGCGGGAGTCAATAACGGCGCTCCGGCAGAAGGACTGACCTACTCCTACGATCCCGAAAAGGCAAGGCAGCTGGTGATTGAGGCCGGCTACGAAAAGGGAGTGGACATAGGGAAAATACTCTGCATACCGGGCACATATTACGAAAAGATGGCCCAGGTCCTCCAGGCAGACCTTGACGAGATAGGCATTACCAGCGGAATCGAGCTTTACGAGAACGCCACCGCCCTTGCCATGGTCAGGAGGCAGGAATTTGATACAACCCTCATGGGCTACAATTACATCGGCGACTATGAGAACCTGAGGCGCTTTGTCCACAGCGATGCCGTGGGCTCCTACTATGTTAAATTTGAAGGAGACAAGTTCGATTACAAGCTCTTTGACGAGCTGCTCGACAAAGGTTCCGAGGAGCTTGACGCTGAAAAGCGGCTTGCGATCAACTCAGAGTTCAACGACATGCTCATGGAGACGGCCTGCCTCCTTCCCATCTTCCACAAGGCCCAGCCCTACGTGTGGCATAAGGATCTGAATATCCCCGACAACTACCCCAACTATCCTCAGATTTTCGAGTGGAGCTGGAAGGATTAAAAAATCAGAAAAAAAGTCTTGCTCCGAGCTATTTAAGCGACATAAGGTATCCGAAGAGACATGATGCCAACCTAATAGGCGGAGTACCTACTCCGCCTATTTTGATATTCTGAGCCGTTAGATCAGGGGTTGATACTTTTGCACAGGTACATTCTCAGGAGAATACTCCTTTTAATACCCATTGTTATAGGGGTTTCATTCATTATTTTTTCGATACTGTATATTATCCCCGGGGATCCCGGAAGCATAATCCTTGGCCCCGGCGCTACACAAGCAGATATAGACAAGCTTAATACCACCCTTGGCTACAATCTGCCTTTTTTCCAGCGCTATTTCATGTATATCTTCAATGCATTTTTCAAATTTGATCTGGGAATATCCTACTCAAGCAGGCTGCCCGTCTTTACCGAAGTAGTCGCAAGGCTGCCCGTGTCTGTTTTCATTGCGTTCAACGGCATTCTTTTTGCCATTCTTATCGGGGTTCCGATAGGGGTCCTCTCCGCAGTAAAACAGTACTCCCTGCTGGATAAAATCCCTACCGCCGTCTCCCTCTTCCTGGCATCCCTGCCCGCCTTTCTCATAGGCATGGTCCTCATGCTCTTCTTTTCACTCAGGCTGGGGTGGCTTCCGTCGAGCGGAGTGGGGAGATGGACCCATTTTGTCATGCCCATGTTTGCTCTGGGGCTTCCCTATGCAGCCCAGCAGCTGAGGTTTACGAGGTCCAGCATGCTTGAAACCATACGGCAGGATTATGTCCGTACGGCCAGGGCAAAGGGGGCCACAGAGCGAAACGTAATATGGAAGCATGCCATGAAAAATGCCCTATTGCCCGTTATTACAATAGCCGGCAATAACTTTGGGATACTTATCGGCGGGGCGGTGGTTACGGAGACGCTGTTCGGCATACCGGGCCTGGGTACTCTCATCGTTAACGGAGTAAAGCAAAAAGATATCCCTATAGTTATGGGTGGCATAATCACTCTGGCTGTAGTGTTTTCCATTATAATGCTTCTGGTGGACCTTGCTTACGCCTTTGTCGACCCGCGGATCCGAGCAAGATATACCGGTAAGAGGTGAAATTATGGAGAGGTTAATCCAAAATACGGATGCCCCTGCAGTTGTCTTTAAGAAGCAGAGTCAGCTGGCGGTAATTACCATACTCATTCTCGTTGCTGTTTTTGCCGATTTCATCGTGCCCTATTCAGCCGCGGTGAAAATGAACCTCAAGACCAGGCTTGCCATGCCGTCTGCACAGAACTGGTTCGGCTGCGATGCCTACGGAAGGGATATGTTTGCCCGGTGCGTTCACGGAACCAGAATCTCCCTTCTGATAGGTTTCAGCACTTCAATTGCATCGCTGATCATAGGCGGGGTTTTGGGAAGCGTAGTGGGCTATCTGGGAGGGCGCATCGACGATACCGTGATGAGATTTATGGATCTCTTCTCAGCCATCCCGACAATTTTGCTGGCCCTTACCATCGTGGCTGCCCTCGGTTCCGGGATTTTCAACATCTGCATTGCAGTCACTGTTACCCGAATTCCGGGATTTGTGCGCATAGTGCGGTCCTCCGTTATCGGCATTGCGGACATGGAGTACATCGAGGCGGCCAGGGCGGGGGGCACTGAGATGCCCCGGATCCTTTACAAGCACGTTATGCCCAATGCCATGGCTCCTCTTATTGTGCAGACCACGATGAACGTATCCACCATCATCCTTTTGGCCGCTTCCCTCAGCTTTCTGGGCCTCGGCGTAAACCCGCCCCAGCCCGAGTGGGGAGCCCTGATCAGCGAGGCC
Source organism: Aminivibrio sp. (assembly GCA_050946755.1). Taxonomy (GTDB): domain Bacteria; phylum Synergistota; class Synergistia; order Synergistales; family Aminobacteriaceae; genus Aminivibrio. The sequence continues at coordinate 20,506 of JBMNVK010000020.1, forward strand.
AAGGAGTTTCTCAGGACCTCTCCCCATCTTATGTTTTTCCCCGGAATCCTGCTCTGCATGGCCTCGTTTTCCATGTGCGTTCTCGGCGACGGGCTGAGAGACGCCCTTGATCCGCGCCTGAAAACCTGAGGAGACCAGTCGATGACGAATACACTGCTCAAAGTTGAAAATCTTAAAGTAATCTACAGGACCGACATGGAGACGGTCAATGCGGTGAACGATATATCCTTTACTCTCGGCGAGGGAGAGACCCTGGGCATTGTGGGGGAGACGGGAGCCGGAAAGACCACCACGGCCCTCTCCATAATGCGGCTTCTTCCCGAGAGAACCGGCTTTGTAACCGGGGGAAAGATTGATTTTGACGGAAGCGACCTGGTGACGCTGCCGGAGCTGTACATGCGGGAGATCAGGGGAGAGAGGATCGCCATGATCTTTCAGGATCCCATGACGAGCCTTAACCCTGTATTCACGGTGGGGGAGCAAATAGCGGAGGCGCTGAGGCTCCATAATGTCCAAAACAGGACGGAGAGGGAGATCGACGAAAGGGTCGACGAAGTTCTGAATCTAGTGGGGATCCCTGTTTTCAGAAAAGTAGAGTACCCCCACCAGTTTTCCGGAGGCATGAGGCAGAGGGTGGTTATTGCCATGGCCCTGGCCTGTGAGCCGGACCTGCTCATTGCGGATGAGCCTACGTCCGCCCTGGACGTCACCATACAGGCCCAGGTGCTTCTGATGATCCGGGAGCTCCGGGACAGGCTGGGCACGTCCATGATAATGATTACCCACGACCTCGGCATTGTCGCTCAGACCTGCGATAATGTGGCAGTCATGTATGCAGGGGAGCTCGTCGAAATCGGGACCGCCCGGGATCTTTTTCGGGACGATGTCCGCCATCCCTATACGGAAGGGCTTTTTGAATCCATCCCCGATCTCAAAAAGAAGGCCAAGCGGCTGATACCGATTCCCGGCCTGATGCCCGACCCCACAGATCTGCCGCCGGGCTGCAGCTTCTCTCCCCGATGCAGAAGGGCCATGGAGATATGCCGTACGGACCGCCCCGCAACATACATAAGGGGAACCCATAAAATACAGTGCCATCTGTTTGCAGAGGCTCCCGGATGGGCGGAGGTGACCAGGCAATGAGCCGCTTTGAACACAGCTCTCCCCTGATTGAGACCGTTGGCCTTAAAAAATACTTTCACATCGCCGCGGGGCAGCTCCATGCGGTGGATGACATCAGCCTTTCCATCAGCCCCGGCGAAACTCTGGGCCTGGTGGGTGAGTCGGGCTGCGGCAAGAGCACCTTTGGAAGGGCCCTGCTGAGGCTGATTGAGCCGACGGCCGGGCAGGTTTTCTACAAGGGCGAGGATATTCTTAAGCTCGATAAGGCGGGCATGAAGCAGAAGAGGCGGGAGATGCAGATAATCTTCCAGGACCCCTACTCCAGCATAAACCCCCGCATGTCCGTGGCCGAAATTATTGCCGAATACCTTATAGTGAACAAGGTGTACGAATCCAGGCAGGAGGCATTTAACCATGCCGCCAGGCTGATGGATATCGTGGGCCTGGCAAGAAGGTTTGCCAACTCCTACCCCCATGAGCTCGACGGAGGCAGAAGGCAGAGGATAGGCATTGCCCGGGCTCTTTCGCTGAACCCTGAGTTTATCGTGTGCGACGAGCCGGTCTCAGCCCTGGATGTAGCGATTCAGGCCCAGATTCTGAACCTGCTGATGGACCTTCAGGATGAGTTTGGTCTGACTTATCTTTTTATCACTCATAATCTGTCCGTTGTAAAGCATATATCGACAGAGATAGCCGTAATGTATCTGGGGCAGTGCGTCGAAAAGGCCTCCACCGACGAGCTGTTTGAAAACTCTCTCCATCCCTATACAAGGGCCCTTATTTCGTCAATTCCCTATCCGGATATATCCATGAGGACCAGGGAAGTCGAGCTGATCAGGGGAGAGGTTACCAGCCCCATAGATCCGCCGCCGGGATGCAGATTTGCCCCGAGGTGCGAACAGGTAATGGACATTTGCAGAAACGTGACGCCCCTCCTGAAAAAGACATCGGGCGAGGGGGCCGATGATCATCTGGTGGCCTGCCACCTGTACTCCTGAGGCGGGCCGGAATAAAATGCAAGGAGGCTTGGATGATGGCCGCTGTTAAAGAGCATAGTGCATATTCCCTGGTCTGCCCTACGAGCATGGGAGTTCGCATTACACCCCTGAACCACCAGCCCGTGCACGTGAGCGACCATTTTTTCATGCAGGCGACAAGCGCGGAGAGCAACGTACTGACGGTCAGCGCCTCCCTTGGGGAGAGGGTTAAGGTCCTTACAACCTTTGTGAAGGACAGCCCCATTGCCCGGTTCATCAAAAACGACCTCCGCCGGCGGGGCATAGAGTACGAGGGCAGAGACGTTCCTCAGGGAGGACCCTGGGGATACCGGCATCAGTTCAACATAGCCGATTCCGGGTACGGCGTCAGAGGCCCCCTAGTCACCAACGACCGGGCCGGGGAGGTGGGGCGCACCCTCGATGTGAAGGACTTTGACCTGGAGCGGATCTTCAGGGATGAGGGGGCAAAAACCCTCCACATTTCAGGGCTCATCGCAGCTCTTTCTCCGGAAACGGGGACCTTCTGCGTGGAGCTCGCCAGAGCCGCAAAAGCCTGGGGCACTAAAATTAGCTTTGACCTCAACCACAGAGAATCCTTCTGGGAGGGAAGGGGAGACGAGCTCAGGGCCCTTTTTACTGAAATAGCCTCTCTGACGGATATCCTGATAGGCAACGAGGAAGATTTTCAGCTGGCCCTGGGCATCAGGGGGCCGGAGGCCGGAGGGGCTGATGTTTCCGGCAAAACAGATTCTTTCAAGGCCATGATAGAGGACGCCAGAAAGGCCTTTCCTAACGCATCCGTCTATGCGAACACCCTCCGCCAGGTGCTCCACGCCAACGAACATCTGTGGGGAGCCCTGGTCCATTCCTCCGATGGCTGGAGCGTGGCGGAGCCCAGGCCCATCTTCGTCCTAGACCGCATAGGGGGAGGAGACGGCTTTGTGGGCGGCCTTCTTTACGGCCTCAACAAGGGCTGGCCCGCAGAAAAGGCCCTGCAGTTCGGATGGGCCACGGGCGCCATGGCAACCACCATGCTAACTGATTTTGCCGCGCCGGAGAGCGAAGAGCAGGTCTGGAGCGTCTGGGAAGGCAACGCCCGGGTCCAACGGTAGCGCGCGCCGGGCATCGAGCGCCGGACGATAAAGGAGCGGGCATGCTCTTCGGGCATGCCCGCTTCACTGGGGAAGACCCCGCTTGGCGCGCTGTCCGTCCGGTATGTCGCGCGCAAAGAAACCGTCGCGGAAGAAAACCTGCGCAAAGGCGCTTACAGCCCCATGTCCTCGTTGACCACCAGAACATGGAAGTCGGTCAGGGTCGGCTTGCTGTCGAGGATGGTGGTGACGTGACAGATGCGCTGGGGAGAATCGCAATCGCTGCAAAAGCCGGTCGCCGCGCAGGGGGTTTGTCTCCCG